>JADFYW010000021.1 GCA_015232855.1 Fibrobacteria bacterium | reverse complement strand
AAATAAATATGCAAAAAAGGGCAGGAGCCCAATGGCAAGAATTGAGAAAAGATATAGGGGGATTTTTTTAAATGAGGCTATGAAACTGTTAACATCCAGCCCCTTGAGAATATAAACAACACAAAGGACTAACACGATTATCTTAATTGCCCACAGTGCCCATTTCATTTTTTGAGATAGTGCCAAATCGATTCCTGTGTTTAAACGCTTATGCTTATAGCATTTTTATAAGCCATTAAGACCAAAATTGAAAAACCCAAGACCACTTAAGAGGCTGTAATTTCAGAAGAAGTGGATGGCGTTTTTTGAAAATATTTATAATATCCAATCAAAAAAGCAGCCAAAAGAATCATAGCTAATAGGCTGATTTGGAGGCCAAGACGCAACCATGGAGAACGGTAAACAAAAACGAGCTTATGTTCTCCCGGCAGTAAATGTACTCCCCGGAAGGCGTAATTAACACGTAAAACTTCCGAAGGCTTGCCATTATCAGTGACGTGCCAATGGGGAAAGTAAATTTCTGAAAGAACAAATATGCCTTCGTTTTCACATTTCACAATGTATTCGAGTTGGTTATTTTTTGCCAAATCACGGGTTATCTGCGCCTGATTCTCCGCGTCAGGAGATGGTGGTCTTTGAGTGGCTAGGGATTGATGTTGGTTGGATATAAATACCATTTGCCGGGGGTTAAAAGCGGAAGCTTTCATCTTTTCAAGAATAAGGCTATCGGCCTCTAATTGCCAGTCAGTGATAAAATAGGCCCTGGGCATAACACTTTTGTTTCTGGCTATTTGCGTGTTGGGGTGTTGCGGGACACGGTAGGCCAGATATTTTACATTCAACATATCCAGAAACTTGCTTCCAGAAACAGTGCCATCTGAATTTTGAGCCAGGCCGGCCATAAAGTTGGGATTTGCCTGATAAGGCTCTCCCCTGTAATTGCGGTATACACGATATTCATTATCCGCAAAACCATCCACCGTCGCGATTTTCTCATATTGGGCATAACTTCGAGGGAATGCCTTTGGCAGACAAAATACCCGGTATGTTGAAGTATCTTTTTTTAAATAATCTATTACCGGTTCCTTGGGGAAATACCTGCTTACCGGGTATGTTTTAATAAAATTACTATTTACACTGTATAGATCGATAAGACTCACAGCTAGTAATAGCAGCGAAAACTTGACTATTTGCCTGGACTTCAAGGCCCATTTGCTGGTTCCAAAAGTCAGTACTGCAACTAAGACCGCCGAACGAATCACGCCCAATTGAAAAGCCCCATAATTGTCTACCTGATTTTTAAAATTAGGAAACTGAGAGCTGTCGAAAATAGAATTCCAAATACTATAGGCCATATCTGGAAATATACCCAGCACCAGAAAAAGACTTGCTACCCCTAAACCCGCTTTTAAAACGATAGCCGACCACTTCAACAATTTTTCTTTATTTTCTTCCTCTGGAGATTTGAATAATATCACTAAAGTTTGAGCGCTTATCATAAGCTGCGCCATAACTAACCAGAAGGTCATCATACTAGGAGCTCTAAAATTTTTAATGCCCGGCACAAAATTATAAAATATATGAAAGAGAAAGGTATTATCCCCCAGCGCGAAAATAAGCGCCAACCCTCCAACGCTTAACCAAAACCACATCCATCTTTTACGGAAAGCGATGATGCCAAAAAGAGACAAAAAAGCAATTACTAACCCGGGGTATTCCGAATTAAGTTTGAAAGCATTACGTCCCCAATAATTTTCGTTTATGCCCGAAAACTCAGATACCAACAGCGAGGCGGTTTCTTCCGGGTGAATGGACCAGGAGGTCGCATGTTCATATGTTTGCTTTTTCGCTTCGCCGCGTACAGAAGCTGTTTTATTGAATTGAATCGGCGGATAAAAAATTGGGAAACTAAGGCCAATTCCCAGTAGGATGGGGATCCAAAACTTAACATTTAGTCCAAGAGCGGATTTATAGGCTTTTTCTTTAATCTGAAGATAGAGCTTGAACCCGTAAATTAAAGAGAATCCTATTAGACAGTAATAGGTGAATTGTAAATGAGAAGTAAGAATAAACAATGTTATCATTAAACAAAAACCGAGAAGATGAAACCACTTGGTATCTTTTTGCAGACATTTGAGAAGGAAATAAAGCGCGAGGGGGAGCCAGGCCATTATATGGAATTTACCGGTATGCCCAGCATATATATGAGAAATAAAATTGGTATTTAGCATATAACACACAGCTATAACCAAAGCGGGCAGTTTATCCAGCAGGAAAAACCGCCGGGCCAGAAAAAAGGCCGTAAAGCCGGCTATAATCACATGTAAAACAAAATTGTGCCCAATAACCACTTCCGCGGGAAATATCAAGCCAAGCAGAATAAAAGAAGGATAGGAAGCATCCCCAAACATGGAATCAAAGGTGGGACGCCCGGATAAGGAAAGGGGGTTCCAAAGGGGGATTTCAAATTTTTTTAAAGCATCAAAATAGAAATTCCATGCCTGCGCCCCAATTTGGTCCGAAGCATACAAGCATTCACTAGAAAATAAATATGCAAAAAAGGGCAGGAGCCCAATGGCAAGAATTGAGAAAAGATATGGGTTACTAAGTTTCTTAAATTTATTTAACATGATACATCAAAAAGTGAAAAAGGGAGGACAAATATCATTTACATTCCTAAAAAATAAGTAAAATACCCGTTTTAGCCTAAAAAATTGGGGTTTTTTCTATAAATCCACAGTTAAATCTTTTAAATTTTTAAAAATCGTGTTTTTTGGGTTATAGTCTTATTAACCTTTTGATTTTTTTAGCCAGCATAGTATTGGAAAAAATATCCACAGGATTTCTAAAAATAGAAATGAGACGTAGCAAACCATGAACGGGAAACCTGGGATCAGCAATGTATTTCTCTTTTCGAGTAAACTTTGGGATAACAATCCCTAAACCGCCCCAAAGCCCATTGGCTTGTAAATACCCCGGTACAAAATCTAAATCATAAAAATAATTTGTATTTTTGAGCGCCTTTTTAGCGCCTTTGCGGCAAGCTGTCATGTAGGCATCATGGAATAAGATTATATCACCTAATTGGAACGCATCCAAGAGGTCCTTATATACGCCTGCATAGGTGTGATCCGCATCGACAAACACCATGTCAAATTTTTTTTCTTCTTTCCTTAGAAGAGAGGCTGCTTCCTGAGTCGTCATATTTAAAAAGCGGACATTATCCAGATGGGATATATATTTTTCACAATTAGAATCTATATCCACCGTCACCACCTCATGGGACAGCTCACTCATCCATTTGGTGGCCCCCCCAAACCGGCACCCAAATTCCAATACTGATGCTGGCTCAAACATCTTTAAAATACCAATAAGCGCCATTCGTTCTCCACCGGTCATCATCCAATCATTTTCAATTAAACAAAGGTCAGCTTTCGTTTTTTCATTGATTTGCATGGCTTTTATCCCTGTATGCCTAAAAAGTTTACCTATTAACCTAAGAAATTATTAAGCAGATTAACAGGATTATGCATTTGGTAATTCAAAAAGACTTTAAATATATCCCAAAAAACAGCTTAATTTCATATCTTAGAACAAAAAAAGATTCATTATTTATGGAAATTTTACATCTGATATATGACGATTTGGATAATCCATGGTTAGGTGGAGGAGGAGCGGTATGCACTCGCGCCATCGCTGCCCATATGTCACAAAAAAAATATAAAACAACCATTTTGGTGGGAGCATATCCGGGAAGTAAGGAAAAACAATTGGAAGATAACGTGAGAGTGGTACCCATAGGCTGGGGTAACAACTATCTCATGAGTCGATTGAGTTATACGATTTATGGTTTTTTCTTCCTTGTGTTCCATCATAAAAAATATGCCCTGATTGTCGATGACGCTTCTCCTTTTTCACCTGTTTTTTCTTACCTGTTTCAGGGCAGAACCCCTGTAATTGGCAACTTTCAAAATATTTTTAAAAAGCATATTTTTAATAAATACCCTCACATGGGTTTTTTACCCTATACTGTAGAAGCGATGTCTCATTTCTTCTTTAAGACTACTATTGTCATGTCGCCATTCATGCGTGACTATATGAGGTCAAAGAAAGACTGTTATCCTATCCCTAATGGCATAAATTTGGAAGATATCCCCGTATTTTCTAAAACTCCTCCTTTCCCTGAACAAAAATACATCGCCTTTTTAGGCCGTATTGATATTTATCAAAAAGGACTGGACCTGTTATTAGATGCGCTAATAGACATTAAGACTTTATTGGAACAAGAGAACGTAGTTGTATTAGTAGCTGGTGATGGGAGCGATATGACCCGATATAAAAATCTCATCGAAGAAAAAAAAATGCAATCTCTAATAAAATTAACTGGCAGAATCGAGGGAGATAAACGATACCATTTTCTGAGAAAAGCCCTGTTCACTGTAATGCCTTCCCGTTATGAGGCGCTTTCTCTGGTATTATTAGAGTCACAGGCCTGCGGTGCGCCCTTAATCGCAACAGATATTCCCACTTTTAATTTTATCATTAACCATAACATAAATGGTTATCTATTGCCTACCGAATCGGCACCCCATCTGGCAAGGGGCATACAAAAACTTTTAGGTGATGCTGAATTCCGGAAAAAGCTCTCTGATAACGCCCTTGAGTATAGTAAAAAGTATGACCGTACTCATTTTCTAAAAATAAGGGAAAAGCTATATCTGCGAATTATGAACCCAGCGTAGAGTGGATAGTTGGAACAGCTTGATTGACGTTGTCAAAAATTGCTATTGGTTTTTCCTTTTCAGGTAAGTTTTCTAAATCTGAAGGATAGCCTAAATAAACACTTTTACAACCGGCATTATAGGCTGCCTGGCAGTCTCGTATATCATCCCCAATGTATACTGTTTTATCCAAACGAAATAAATATTCCTTGGCAGCCTGAATAAAAAGGCCAGGATTCGGTTTGCGGCAAAAACAGCCCGTATCCCAATGATGCGGACAGGTATACACCGCGATAACAGAGATTCCCTGGCTCTTTAAGGCTTGCCGCATATTGTTATTAATATGGTCGACAATTTCCCAGCTAAGCATCCCACGCTCAATACCCGCCTGATTGGAAATCACAATAAACTGGTACCCCGCTTTTGCTATTTGCCTTAGTCCTTCAATATTCTCGGGAATAAATTCAAAGGATTTCCATTGAGCTATGTACGTAGCCTTGGAAGCTTTTTTATTTATAACACCGTCTCTATCTAACAAAATTATTTTTTTATCTGTTAAATAAGCCTCCATTATTTTCAACCGCTCCGGGTCCGAGATACTGTAATAATTATCATACAGCGATAACCCTGCAACCTGGTTATCTGCCACCAGAAGACTTATGATATTTGAGAAACTGACATTTGATTCTGAATAATATTTGAACACCTGTTTACAAACTAGCATATAGCCGAGTTCAACATAATCAAGATTTTCAGCCACCCGGCTTTTATCATAACATGAGACATCACCATCGTTTCCGATGCGAATATTTCCATTTTTTTTCGCAGTCACCAAAAAGCTCAACAGTTTGTTCTTCTGAGAATAAAATGTTGTCATTTTTTTTAAATCAAACTGGGCAAAATTGTCGGAATATAACAACAAAAAATACTCCTTCAATAAATCTTTTGCCTCCCATAATCTCCGTCCTGTATCCCACTCCACAGGACCATGGGCATAAGTGATGTGCAGATGAAACCTACTACCATCTCCATAATAGTCCTGTATTTTATCTCCCAGATAACCAGTCATTAAAACACATTCACGTATCCCATTATCATAAAGTTGCTCAAGCAGATATGATAAGAAGGGACGATTATTAACCGGTGCGAGAGGCTTTGGCAAGGTATCGGTTATAGGCCTAAGGCGGGTCCCAAGCCCGCCACATAAGATAGCCGCCTGCCCGGGAGGTTTCATATACAGGCACCTTGAGACAAGGTGTTTTGAACACCCTGAGCCAGACTTAATTTAGGCCGCCACCCGGTCTGTCTGGTAATTTTTGAAATATCTGCCCATATCCCTGATGATTCACCTTGACCTTTTTTAATCGATTCAGCAAGAGGAAAGCCCACCACTTTTGCCACCTCCCGGCAAACATCTTTTACACTATGAGCACAACCCGAACCAATATTAAAAATACCTGAGACACCCTCCGCTTCAATGAGCGCTGCAATGCCAGCGCAAACATCGATGACATGGATAAAATCATTTAGAGCCCTTGGATTATTTATTTCCGGCATTTTTCCCTTTTTCATATTTTGATAACAATAGGGAATAAGCGATGTTTTTCTTTGTCCCGGGCCATAAACAAAAAACAACCGTCCCCAGATAAAAGAAGATCTTGAATCCAAACACATACTGTTACCAATCATCTGCAGGCTTGATTTAAATGAAGCGAACAGATTCCTATGTCGAGGAATGCAGGATTCATCCACTTGCCCCTCTAAATCACCATATTCCCAACAAGTACCCGCAGTAAAAATTATCGGACAACACAGATCTGTAAATATCCGATATAATTGCAGTGTCATATCAAAATTGGCCTTACAGACGGTAAGCGAATAATCAGGTAAGCCGGCCCATGCAAGATGAACAAGAGCGTCCGGTTTAAAGTCTGTTATTTTTTTTTCAACATCAACACTCATGCCTTTAAGTAAATCGCACTGATGAAAATTAACATTGGAATTACTTTCAAATATATTAATCTGGTCGAGCAATAATACCCGGTGACCGTTAAGCAAAGGAACCAAATGACTTCCAATAAACCCACAACCGCCGGTTAATAAAATATTCATTTCACTCTAGTTGGAAGTTTCCAACACAGCAGGATTAAAATCAGAATAACCTTTGTCTTTTTCTGAAATCATCTCAGGCTCTCTTGGCCAGGTTATGTTAAAAAAGGGATCATTATATCTGAACCCCCGATACGAACCCGGATGATAAAATTCAGACATATAATAATGGACACAGGTATTGATATCCAAAGTAAGGTAAGCATTGGCACAACCAGAAGGAACATGAATGCTTTGTTTTTTCTCTGCATCAATAGTCAAGGGAACCCATTTTAAAAAAGTAGAAGACTCTGGCCTGAGATCAACTACAACATCATACAGTGAACCTGAATAGCAGGATAATGTCTTACTTTCCTCAAAGGGACTTATCTGATAATGAAAACCCCGTAAAGTATAAGCGTTAATATTTTCAGAAATATTTCCTTGAGCTATGTCACTGGTAATGCCATGATCAGAAAACTCTTTTTGACAAAAATGTCTGCGAAGCGCCCCCCGGTCATCCCGAAATGGCTCAGGCTCAATAAGCCATACCCCTTCTATTTGTTGTTCAATAAACTTCATATGTCAAATTAAGCTTGTTATAAATTTATTATTTCAGGCATATGGGGCAAGGGTATAATAACCTTGCCATGAAAGCCTATTTCATTCTTTAAAAAAGATATAATTTCATCTTTAAAATTCCAGGCTAATAAAACAACAGTATCCGGTCTGCGCAAAAAAGCATCATCGGGGTGTAAGATCAAAATATCGCTACCTGGGGTATACCTGCTTTGTTTAAACGGACTCATATCAGCAATGCAATCCAAATGTTTATTATTTATGCCACAAAAATTCAACAATGTAGAACTTCTTGCCGAAGCGCCATACCCGATAATTTTTTTCCCGGATTCTTTTTCCTGAGATAGTATGGTTAAAAGACGTTCCCGATGCTCAACAGCAGCAGTTGCAAACTGTTGCCATTTTTCGCTGGCCTCTGTTTGAATTTGTTCTTCCTGGCGCATTGCATTGGTTAAATCAATTGACTTATCTCGTTTTTCTTTAGAAAAATACAGTACAATTGAGCCTCCACTTATGGGGCTATTAATAAGATCAAACGAATAGCAGTGAAAACGTTCTAAAAGACTTGAAACATTATGGATAGAAAAATAGGACATATGTTCGTGATATATTGAATCATAATGTAATTCATCTAAGATAGCAGACGCATGATGAAATTCAATTACTCCGGTACCATTATCTTTTAAAGCTGTAGCCATCCCCTTTATAACATCAGCAGGAAATGGCACATGAGGAAGTACGTTTCTCGCAAAAACACAATCCACCTTCCCATGTTCTTTTACGATTGTGTTAGCTGTAGAATTTCCAAAAAAATCGGCTATTGTAGGAATGCCTGCCTCATTAGCTATCGCTGCAATATTTTCGGCAGGATCAACACCTAAGACCGTATGGCCCCGCTCCTTGAAAACTTTGAGAAAGGTACCATCATTACTGGCAATTTCCAAAACCGATAATTTTGGATAAGCACATCGTTTTTCCATTTCCTGGCAAAAACGTTGGCTATACTCACCTGCTGTGGCTGATGTACCGGTAACCCATACATAATCTTTAAAAAGATATTCTGGATCTACAGTTTCATTAAGCTGAACCGTATGGCAATCCAGGCAGCGGCTGATAGAAAGTGGAATAGCGGGAAGATTTTCTGAAAGAGATTTACGAAGAGAGTTAGCAGGTGGCTGTTCACCAAGGTCCAGTATAGATTCTAAATTTTTACTCGCACAAATCCGGCATTCATCAATGGATTTGTACAATTTTTTGTTAGGATTTTTAAATGGCATAATCAGATTGTCCAGTGTAGTTTGTTATTCAGTTGTTTTGTTTCTAAGAGATGGTTCAACTGGGCTAATCGCGTACAAGTCTTCCCACGAAACTGGTCTTCAGTAAGGTTTATTTCTTTAAATTTGTCTACCAGTTCCTGTCCGCCACGGATAAGATCCCATTCTGGTTGAAAATAGTCTTTTAATACTGTTAGAATTTTTTTAAAACATACCTGATAGGTCCTTGAATCAGAGCCATGTTCACCCGTAAAAGTTAAAGTGCTGCCCGGAACAACCTTTTGCGCAGCCTCAGCTAAATCTCTCACAGTAAAATTGCCATTGGGTATACCTACATTGAAGGCTTGTCCAGAAACCAGCGAAGCAGGGGCTTCCAGACCCGCGATAAAAGCATTCGAAACATCCCGTACATGCACCACAGGACGCCAGGGTGAGCCATCACTTTTTATTTCTATGGTACCAGTGGTAAAAGCACAAGCAACAAGATTATTGAAGACAATATCACAACGAAGCCGGGGGCTGATCCCAAATACCGTAGAAGGGCGAAAAAAACTAACTATAAAGTCATCACTCGCCATAAGCTTCAAGTCACATTCCGCTCTCCACTTTGTGGTCGCATAAGCAGTTAATGGATTTTTTTCACTATTATCCTCATCTAATTCATCTGCTGTTTGTGAAATACCGTACATACTTTGTGAAGAAGAATATACAAACCTGCTAACCCCTGCCTCCTGAGATGCTTTGGCGAGAGCCATTGTTCCTTCGTAGTTGATTTCTTCGGTCAGATTGGGAGCCAATTCTCCCAGAGGATCATTTGATAACCCAGCCAGATGAATTACACCATCAACACCTTTTAAATCATCTTTAGTAATAGTACGGATATCTTTAATTATCTGATGATAAGAATTGTTAGGAGTATATAATGTGCAATCTTCGTAATAATTAGTGTCCAAACCGATTACATCATATTTTTTTTCCAACAACATACCGGTAAGCACAGACCCGATATACCCTTTATCTCCTGTAACCAAAATTCGCATATTTATTCCTGAAAAAAATTAAGCCCTTATAAAATCAAATTTGAAAATAAGAAATAATCGGTATAGCAATCATTCCTGAGCCTAAAAGTAATTATTTTTTTTGTAAAAAGTTTTCAATGTTCCTCTTTCTGTTGTAAAGCAAAGTAAAAGAACCTCTTTTTGTCAAAGCCGATCCACCCTGAGATTTCATCTTCTTGGTACCGTTTCAAGTTTTACCTAAGCTAACACACAAAATTGCACTTGTTCAGACTTTCTCATGGTAAAAGATGCACTAAATATATCACAAAATGTAACGTACTGTATTTTATGATTTTATGTTCATGCAATACAAAATATCATTGCGAATCCTTTGCGTCAGATCGGGGCTCTGATTAAACAAGAACTAAAAAATAAGGACCTGTATTACAACAGATCCTTATTAATTTCAAAAGAAATAGCTATTTGGTATGTGCTATTTCCCGTTAAAAAACCCAATATTTGCTGACATCCTCCTCATAGAATGGGTATACTCTGATTTCATCAATTTTTCCATTGAAATAGCTTTTCTTTACAGAGCCCCCACCTTCAATATAATTGCCAATAGAAGGAGGGTAACCATTGGGCAGATACAAATCTCCCGACCCGGTTTTTGAACCTAAATATTCACCATTTACATACGCTTTCATAGTCCCTGTCGTATTATTATAACTGAGAATCACCTTGTTCCAGGTATTTTTTTTATCAGATGGCAATTCTTTTTTTATCGTGGTCCACCAGGGAGAAACATTATGCATAACTCCTACAACCAAAGTATCAGAGTTAATCTGAATAGTAATATCACCATTATAAGACCCCCATCTAAAAATTTCCTGCTGGCTTGGTTCAAATGTTTCAGGCATAAAAGATATGGAAACCATAAAGTCTTTTACAGTCCAGCAGCTTTCATCTTTTTTGACACATGTTCCCAAATCCACCCAGTCTTCACTACCATCAAAGTCAAGGGCGTTTCCCTCCTGGCCGCTTACCCACTGGGCTCCATAAATGGTTCCATTGTTCCCATTACCACTTAAATCAGTTAATATACTTCCGGTTCCTTCGTTAAAATCCCAATGAGCCACAGTCCGTGGCGGGGTATGCAGTCCATATAACGAATCGATTGTCACCTGATTCAACGGATAATTATATATCGACAGTTCATCAATAACTCCATCAAAAAAATAGTAGTTACTTCCTTGAGCAACAGTTTTCCCGATATAAAGTGCTTGCGAGGGCTGAGTTAATAGTTTTCGCCAGGTCTCCCAGGTAAACCCCGTAGAGGTAAGTCGAACACCGTCTCTATAGACTAAAACATCATTCACCGTAATATTTGATTGTTCGGGAACTACAAAAGCATAGAAATGCCAGATATTTTCGTCAGTTGATGCTTTATAGGTGGCCGCACCATACGAAACATCAGGAGTTACCCCTTCTTCTTCGTGATTCAACATTCCACCAAAGGATTTCCCTGGTGTGCTTGTCGTATCACCATAAAATGCCATGGATTGCGCAGAGTTGGTATCTGTCCTGGCCCACATCGTCATAGTCCTCGGCATGTTACCATAGGGCCAGGCCCCTTCACACTTCACAAAAGAACTAGCACCATTAAAACTAAGTGCCTTACCTTCAATACCATCAACCCAGGTAGCACCATAGATTACACCATTATTCCCATTCCCACTCTTGTCCATAAGCACGGTACCCGTTCCCGTATTAAAATCCCAGTGAGCAACGCGCCGTTGCGGCGGCTGAAAAATATACCCATGTTCTATCAAAAGGTCTGACACAATGCCATCCATGGTATAACTGCCATTTGGTATTTTGCCAAGCATAAACTCGGAAAGATTGTTTGTACGCATTCCGTCATAATAAACACCTCTCCAGGTATAAAAAGAAAAGTACTCGCCATTTACCCAGGTATGAATTTCAAGATTATCCGGATCTGATGCATCATAAGTGAGAATGATATCATACCAGTTTCCGCTTTGAGAAAGGTCACTGTTCCATGCATGACCGCCTAGCCAACTGGCCGTAGCGGTATTTCCACTATTCTGGCCCCGCATAGTCACAAGCCCTTCTTCATCAAGTCCTATGCCCGGCCCCTCATAAAACCCTACCAACCAGTTACCTTCTGGCAGCGAATAATTTGCGTCTTTGAAATTACAGCGTATCCGGTAGGAAATTATCTTAGAGGTATTATCTACCGTAAAAGCGCTATTAGAGGCCGTTGAACCATATGCACTTCCGCCGGTAGCTACCCCTTTAATGCCACCAATTGATTCAAATTGGGGTGTTGTTGACCAGACAATATTCTTACTATCAGCCACACTGTTCGTAATACGGTTGGCAAAAGTTGTGGACGTACCAAAATCCGTTCTGCTGAATTTCCAATAGGCCGCTGTTTTTGGTGTTGTTGTCCAAAGTTCTTCTACAGTTGAAAAGGCCCATACGGGTCCGCTAGTGATTTCAGTCCCATCTTTGGCAACTACTTTCCAATAATAGGTTTTCCCACTGTCAAGCCCAGATACCTGCTTGGTGAGAGAAGAGGTACCCTCTACTATTCTCTCTACCGGTGGTGATACCAAATCCAAATATACATCATAAGTTACGGCATCACCGGTATCGGGGTCCCCACCACTCCATGATAGCGTTAAGGATGTTTGTTGATCAACCGCACCAGCCTGAGGAGCAGGGGTATGGGGGCTAATGGGTGCACTGTTTGTCGTGGTAAATTCCCAAACCGGACCTAACGTGGTATCATTTCCGTCTGTGGCTTCCACTCTCCAATAAAACTTGGTACCTCCATTTAACCCGGATACCTGGTAAGTAGCCTGAGAAAAACCCTCTGCAACCAGAGCAGGAGGACTTGTCTTCCCAAAGTAGAGATTAAAGGTAACTACATCACCAGCATCGGGATCCCCATCTGTCCAACGCAATGTTACATCAAGCCCATTATTTGTTGAAGAATGACCAGGGGAAGGGGAAGACGGTATATGTGGTGCATGATTGGTATTTTCGTATTTACTATAAAGTGTAGATATTGAAGATTGGTCAAGAGCATAATTGTATATTACAATTTCATCAATCACACCATTCAAATATCTGCTTTGGGACGCTACATTTTCATAGCCAATACCAAGAGGGGCGTCGGAATGTATTAATGAAGCATTTTCAGGACATATATTATCTTCCAAAACTCCATCCACATACATTTTCAGACAAGAACCATCAAAGGTACCTGCTACATGATACCATTTATTTATTGCCAATACACTGTCTCCAGCGGCCCCCTCCCACCAGCAATGAGCCGAACTACAATCACTGCCAGCATCAATAGTGAAATAAACAAGTCCCCTGGTCGCCACATCAATACCCGAAACATTCAACACATACCCACCTCTGGTGGCATCCTGAGACTGATTACCAATAATAGTACCAATGACACCTGTCGGTAGAGAATTCAATTTCACCCAGGCCGAAACGGTTAATTGTTGAGGTGCCAGTGATTCATCAAAGGATACAATCCCATAATCATCAACGCCATCAAATTTTAAAGCTTTGCCATCAACACCATCAACCCACTGAGGGCCGTTTAGCGTAGCATGATGTCCATTGCCCGATTGATCCCGCAATTGTGTGCCTGAACCTTCATTAAAATTCCAATAAGCCAGGATTCTCTTTTCAAAAGATGTAGTAAATCTCCATATATCACTAAGAGCTGTAGCTTCACCATCATTGGCTTCTATACGCCAGTAGTAAGTAGTATTCTCTTTAAGATCAGATACCTGATAACTTGTTTTACTTGTTATGGTCTCCAGTTTTGTAGTCGGGTTACTGTTTTCATCTAAATAAAACGTATAGGACACGGTATCATCGGCATCAGGATCACCTCCATTCCATGACAGGGTTAGACTGCTGCTTACACTATCATTCTTATCTGATGGTGTCGGGTTTGTAGGCTTATGAGGTGGTGCATTAACCACTGCCGGAGCCTTCACCGAAAACATCTGCACATCACTGCTACTGGACTCTTTCCCATCACTTGCGATCACTTGCCAATAATAAGTTGCTCCGGATGTCAATCCCGTAATGATAAGGGATGTATCCAAATAACTACTATCTGAATAAGCGATTGGGGGAGAAGTTTTACTTAAACGTATATTATAGCGAACTACATCATCATCAACATCATTCGCCTTGGACCATAAAAGAGTAACTGTAGTTTCAAGGTTTTTTCCGCTGTCAGCAGGCAGGTGTAACTGTGGCATTTCAGGGGCACTATTTTCAGGTGGCGGAACTTTTGTGGTAAAGCTCCACACGGGCCCAATCACTGTGGATTTCCCGTCAGACGCGGTAACCTGCCAATAATACGTCGTTGCTGCTTCCAATCCTGTCAGCGCATATTCCGTTTCGAGAAGTACTTTTGGCACATTAGCAAGCTGTGAGGAGTTTGTGCCAAATGCCATATTGTAACTTACGGTATCGTCGCTATCGGGATCCCCCCCCTTCCAACTCAAAGTGAGAGATAATTCCTGATCAATTTTACTATCTGCAGGCAACGGACTGGATGGGATATGCGGTTTATTACCTTCTGAGGCTTTTGTTGTGAAATACCAGATGGGACCAGACACATTAGTCTTACCGTCTGTACTAACCACTTTCCAATAGTATTTCGTATTTTCTTCCAAACCTGAAACATCCCATTTTGTAGCAGACAGACCTTCCGCCTCCTTATTTACAGGTTCAGGTTCAGTCCCCAGGTAAACAGAATAAGTGACATTATCGGCTGTATCGGGATCACCACCAATCCAGGATAAGGACATCACGAGTCCCTGTTCCTGAGCACCTTCAATAGGAGAAGGGTTAGATGGCTTGTCTGGAGAACTATTATCTGTATTTTCTAACGTGGAAAAACTCCAGATCGGACCCACTTTGGTGGCTTTACCGTCTGAAGCTACTATTCGCCAAAAATAGGTCGTATTATTACCCAGGTCAGGAGGGGTAAATGTGGTTAAAAGATGACCCTTTGCAACTTTAGTAACCGGAATAGAATCCGTAGACAAATACACATCAAAGCGGATCGTATCATCTTTATCTTCATCAGCACTACTCCAGTTGAGAACCGTATTTACAGGATTTCTATCCACTGCTTTATCCTCTGGATTAGGCCCAGAAGGCATAGTAGGAGCAAAATTGCCCGAAGGCATCGCTTTAGTGGTAAAACTCCATACACTTCCGTCTACTATTTCATCTCCAATATGCGCAACCACTCTCCAAAAATATTGAGTGTTTTCGAGAAGGTTAGAAATTTCTATGTAATTTCGGGATTGGCCCCCAACTAATATGTGCAGTTGTTCCGGAACAGTATCCAGATATACATCATAAGTTACTTTTTTTCCGTCTTCAGAAGTAACCGAAAGCCAGGTTAAAATCGGTGAAAGAGATATGCCCGAAGAATCAGGAGAAGGTGCAGGTAACGCAGGAATATTTGGTGGATCTACAGTCACAATAAGCGTATTCGATTTACTACTCTGATCCCTGTTTGTATCCTGGGCCATAACATTATAGCGATAAGATTTTGTTCCCCAATCCATTCCTTCTTTGAACAACGAATCAACATATACCGTATCCCTTATCAATTTATCCATATTTATTTGTTCAGAAAAATCGCTCTTTTTATCAGACCGTAAAATAACGTAGCCATCCAGATCAGTTACCAAAACTTGCTGCCAATTCAGATATACAACGCCCTCTTTTGCATAGCCTGTGAGATTGAGTGGAGCAGGAGGTATTTCTGCAGGATCATGTATCAAAGTTTCCCCTAAAAAAGAAACCGTATCACCGGAAGTTACCACCACATTAGATAAAGTACCCGGCAAATACATATCGTAACTGTAATATACCGTATAAGTACCCGGGGGGATATTATTGATAAAACACACACCGGAAGCGTCAGAACTAAACAAGGGAGTCACTCCCGGAATATGACACATGATGTCACGCCTCGCTTCACCTTCGATAAGAACTTCTACGGAAATATATCCCGGTGGAAGTAGTATGTTTTTTCCCACATCATGTTTTTTCTCTTTTAATTCAAAGTGAGGAATAAACGCTTTCAGCGTATCACCGCTATCCTCAGAAGGAGGAAGATAGGCCTTCAGAGAATAATGACCCCAATCAACTTTAGGAAAAGAAAATCTGCCGAGATCATCAGTAGTAACCGGAGAGAATGAAGTAATCGCCGAGCCTTTAGCTAGCGCACTTTCTACAGAAATGATTTCAACAACAGCCCCTTCAGCAAAAGAACTGTCTTTAAGTATGAGTGAGCCATATACTTCGCCATATTCTCCACTTTCTGTTTCTGTGGAATTTCCTGATGTTTCCAGTAAATTAGTACAAGCCGTAAAAAATACAACTGCAGCTATTGCAAATGCAAGCATATACAGTTTGGACTGTCTTACCAGACTTAAAAAAAATTTGTACATATAGCGTTCCTATTTAAGCAAAAAACTCATTGTTAAATTTATTTAGCACTATTCCATTATCACAGAACATTTCAAAAATATTACTGAGACTGTGGAAAATATTGAATATTCAATTGATATACCCGGTCTGAAGGGTCACCTTCTTTATGGACAATAGATCTGATTTCCGATTTAAATTTCTGTAACTTTTTCTCAATCAATTGATAAGCCTTTCCCGATATACTTACCGTCATCGTCGATATATTATGGGGCTTTTTTAACTGATTAAGCATAATCTGTTTAGCAAGATCCAGGCATTGTAGCTGATATTGTTTCACTAATTCATTACGCACATATGGCCCAGCGGTAATAGCCCGGTCTGTTGCGCGCCACACCCCTTCTTCGTCTTTCTCAATCAACCCAAGATCACTCATCAGTTTGATTGAATCCCGGGCCTGCTTTGTAGTAATGGTTGGATAAAGTTTTTTAGCCAATGCTTTATAATCGTCTTTTATTTCTATTACATCAACAAGGGAAAAAATTGCCGAATGATACCATTTTTTATAATAAGCATAGGACTTCTTATCTACAAAACTTTTTGGCGTTCGGTTTAAAGAAATAAGCTGATCAAAAAGAAGTTCTCTTTCCTCTTCATTGGTTGATTGGTTAAACTGAACAAGAACTCTAAAAAATTGAGCCTCATACACATCCAAACCCATTACCTGAACAAACCTCTCCACAAAATTTTTCGAGATGGCTTTATTGTTTAGCACATCCTGAAAAAAACTTCGGGTGTTTGGCAAACCTAACTGTCTGCAAAATTCGGATTTTGAAAAGGATTTCTCTTTTTGCTGGCGCTTTTTTTGGTATTCCGCTAAAAAAGCCCGGTAATTAGCATAATCAAACAGGTTTACTTCTTTAATATTCATAATGATATAGAATACTCAATTATCAGGTAAGAAACAATAGCTTGCCTGTGCCTTTTTTATAGAACATAATGACTCGGTTAAAAGAGCTGTTTGTAGCCAAATTTATAGTTTACTGGTAATTTTACTCACTTTATACAGCATTTAGATACAAATTTGATGCACACAAATGGTTTATCCTATAAACTTAAGAAAAAGGGCAAAAAAAAAGCTCTTTTTTGCCAACCGACAAAAAAAGAGCTTTCTAATCCTAAAACAGATAATCTCAGGTTGCTTTAAATCTTTTTCGCTTAGTGAGCGGAAATACATGAAAATTAACATGATAAACTCTTGCTTTCTTTTTATCACGTTTGGCTATTTCCATTAATTCCTGGCGAAAATCTCTAATTTTATTCACCATTTCTGTATACCCTTCTTTGGATAACCCAAGAGTAAGTGTAGAAATATTACGTTGATCTATCGGACACTTGTCCGTAGCCCTTATAGCAAGCTCCGCTGTTTCCATATGAAACTTTGCAAGGTTGGCTGAAGTAATTTTATCACCGGATGTGATAAATGGATCCGTCTGTTCGTAATATCCTTCTTTATTCTTTTTTATAAGTTTAAGTTTTTCTAGCAATTCAATTGATTTTTCGGCATCTCTTGGCTTTATTGAAGGATAAAGTGTTTTAGCAAGGGTTCGGCAATCGCCTTTAAATGGCATAAACCCAAGTAACTCACGAATGGTACTAAAATACCACTTTTCATAAAATTGATGAGTACCAACATCCTTAATTTTAAACTTCATTTTTTTCAGAGCGATGGCTTTATCAAGATAATACTTTTTCTGAGTTTGATTTTTGGCCTGGTCGGCCTGGACAAGGTATTCAAAATATTCGCGTTCTTTAATCTTTAATCGGAATACTTCTGCAAACTTCCCTGCAATCTGCGATGATATTCCTCTTTTTCCCTTGATGATATTGGTGAAAAAACCAGCTGAATTAAAACCAACTAATTTTCCCAATGTTCGATAGGAAAGCTGCCAACCCTGCTTTTTTTTATCATCATAGATGTCTTTGAGAAAGGCGCGATAATCCAGGTAAGAAAATATATCAACCATAAAAGTCCTCCTTATTAGGATAATAAAGTTAGTTTTTTTTTAAAAAGGGTCAAGTAATTATCAGAAAACGAATTTAAAAAAACATGCTTAATTTCGCAGATCTATGCTTTATTCCACAAAATATTCATGAACACAGTAACTCAAGAATATTTTTTTAGAGAACGAAAACAAAATTATCGGAAAACAGGGCATAGATAATCCTCATTTTTTCGCTGTATTCGGCAAATTTGAGATTTTTACGGCACAATGTTAAGAAAACAACCCCTTCAATTCTGGTTTCTGATTGTTTTTCAATCCATCTTTTTTTACTGGATTTCCCATTTAAAGTTTTCTCCAATAATTTGATGATGCATACCTTTATAAAGAGGAACTGAAGGCTTTTCGTAAATGATAATGTTCGATAAATTGTCAGGCGTTTTTTGTACCTCCCCCTCATTTGATACAAAAGCTAATTTTTTCGATTTTGGGTAATTAAAGGAATATTCCCCCTGTTTTTCCATTCGCCACTTCATGGTATCCCACAGTGACTGTGGTGTTCCAAAATCATGCCACGATACACCTGAATAATCCTGGACCACAATTTTTTCTCCCGCTTCTATAGCTTTTACCCAAAATGGTTTTATATCAGCGATGCGGTTTTCACAATATTTAAAAAAAGACTTATGATAAAGCGCTATACCGGAATACGTGAGCCCGGTTTTATCATCTTTCACCCCCGATACACCCTCAGGCTTACAGGCGTATTTATCCTGTGGCCAATAGTTTTTTATTCCCTTCAATATTCCCCGTTTATCTACCAGGAGGGAATTGACCTTTTCAAAAGATATACCAACCAGATGCCCTGCAACTCGTCCCTTATGCTGCAAAGCAGAATGGCAAAATGCGAGCAAATCAACCGTATGCAGAATATCCCCATTATGAACAAGCAGATAATCAGGGCTTCCCAAATGAGCAATTGCATTACTAATACATCCTCCCGTCCCAAGAAGAACATTTTCATGAATCGGTTCTATACCCAGTTTACAGGCCCTATCGACAACCAGCGGTGCCAGATGATGTGTATTACATACCATTTTTGTTATGGTAAAGTATTTTTTCAATTTATCAATTTTCTGTTTGTTTATTTCCAGAGCCGTTCTCCCCAGAAAAGGCAATAACGGCTTAGGAATATGTTCCGTTAAAGGCGCGAGACGCTTTCCAAATCCCGCACAAAGAAATAAAACAGCCAGAGAAGGACGCATATTTAATCCGGGAAAATACGAGATACCGGGCCGCCTATTAACACTTCGATAGGCAGTTTTTCATATTCATATTCATACGGTGGTTTTTTCCAGGCGAATTTTTCTGTATACATTTTTTTTATTAATCGTATTATTTCTACCCCTGTCTGATAGGGCAAAAAACGGTCTCTGTCCGTTATATGTATTTGCGCACCATTACATAAATCTCCCATAAATTTATGAAATGTTGGCTGAAAGCTTGTCTCTCTGAAATACACACCAGGCAACCCGAGTGCGTCCAGAGCCTTTACAAAGACACCTCTTTCGATAAAAGGAGCCCCAAACAACTCAAAGGGACGTGTAGTTCCCCGACCTTCTGATATATTTGTACCTTCGAAAAGACACATTCCCGGATAAACAACAGCGGTATCCGGAGTTGGCATATTGGGAGAAGGCATTACCCAAGGGAGACCTGTATCCTCAAACCACATATCATCACGATACCCCTTCATTTCCAAAACTTCCAACTCCACATGAGGGAAACATTCAGACTTGAATTGTCTGGCAAGCTGTCCAATGGTTTTTCCGTGTCTTGCGGGAATAGGATGTAATCCCACAAAAGATTGGTATTTTGGGTCAGGCAAATCGCCTTCAACCGTAATAGCATTGATTGGATTTGGACGATCAAGCACCACAACAGGAATATTCTTTTTTTCGCAGGCTTTCATGCATAAAAACATAGTCCAGATGAAGGTATAATATCGAGCTCCCACATCTTGTAAATCAATCAGAAAAGCTTCCAGACCATCAAGCATTTTGTCTGTAGGACTACGATGTTCTCCATACAAACTGTAAATTGGTATGTTTAACTCATCATGCTTCATATTCTGCCATTCAATCATATTATCCTGGGTTTGCCCCAGAAATCCATGTTGAGGTCCAAACAAACATTTCAGGTTAAATAGTGTACCATCATGACTTTTTAAGATATCCAAACTATGCAATATCGTGGAAGAAATTGATGCCGGATGCAACAAAGCACCTATCCCAGCTCCCTTCAAAGAGCCCGGCCACAGTTCTTTTAAAATATCTATGGGTAATTTTACCGAAAGGTTGTTATTTTTCATATTGATACTAAAAACCTTTTTTAACTGAGTAGAGTAAAGGAAAATGTTATGTCAGGGTCTCTGAATAAAGCGATGATCATTGGAAACTTAGGAAAAGATCCAGAAATAAGAACAATCCCCTCTGGAGCGAAAGTTGCCAATTTCAGTTTAGCTACCAATGAGAGCTATACGGACAAAGGTGGCCAACGTGTTGACAAAACAGAATGGCACAGAATTGTAATGTGGAGAGGCCTTGCCGATATTGCCGAAAAATATCTTCGCAAAGGCTCTACAGTTTTTATCGAGGGTAAAATTTCTACCCGTGCCTGGGATGATCAAAACGGCCAAAAGCGTTACACAACCGAAATAGTAGCCGATAATATGCAAATGCTTGGGGGACGTAACCAAAACACGGATAATAACTCCGCTGATTATGGGAATACAAATTTACCTCAAGAACCTTATGGTGCACCACAAGGAAACTTCCAGGCTCCTCAGGGAGGAGGCCAGAATTCCTATCAGCAAAAGAACCTCAATCCTACGGGGTTAGATGCCATGCCACCAGCCGCAGATGACGATTTACCGTTTTAACTCCCGTTCGGTTTGATACTTGAACTGATTTCACTAACAAGCCTGATATTATTATCAGGCTTTTTTTCTTCAACAGAAACAGCTCTGTTTTCTTTTTCAAAAACTGACTGCCTAAGCCTCCAAAAATCCAACAGCATTTGGATGCAAAAAACAGCATCCCTTCTCAAACACCCTGAACAGGCATTAACAAGTCTGCTGCTGGGAAACAACATGGTAAACATTTTACTGGTATTGGTGGCAGGGAGAATACTGAACAGATTCCCCTTCCTTACTGATGCATGGGGTCTTAGCGGACCTTTGTTAATTATCACAAAAATCTTACTCATTGCATCCTTCACGCTATTTTTTGGAGAAATATTACCAAAAAGTTTTGCTTTAAAGCAACCTCTACTCATTATTCGCATTACCATATTTCCATTTTCTGTGTTTCATAATACTATCGACAAACTAAAAATCCGGTATTTTATGACTTCAATTGCCAACAGTATCATATCAGCAGTTCGGAATATTTATGGAGATAAAGAAGAAGGGGCAACACACGCAGATATTCAGGTAGCTGCAGAACTTGGAGAAAAAGAAGGACATATTTCAAAAGAAGAATCGAAACTCATTTCCCGTGTGCTTGAATTAAAGCACATTTCCCTCTCAAAAATCATGCTTCACCGTTCTTTTGTTAAAACAGTTCGCCCCCAGGATACCGTATCTCATGCGGTGCATCTTGGGTTAAACACACACTTTTTTTCAATACCTGTTTATAACAGAAAAACAGATAAAATTGATGGGATTTTTAATGTAAATGAAGCCCTACTCAGCTCTCAAAAAGGGATTGTAGCCGAAAGTATGCATTCCCCTAAATTTATCCCGGAAGTGAACGCATCAGAGACTCTGCTCCAGATATTAATGGATAAAAACTGGCCAAATGAAGACATTATGATAATTATTGATGAATTTGGAACATATTCCGGGGTGATTTCAAAAAAAGATATCATTTCTTTTCTTTTTGATACTGATTCCGGGCTTGATAACCTATCTGAATCAGGCGTTTCAGTTACACCAGAGGGTTTCATGATTAATGCAGATGTTCGAACCGATGTGCTGGAAAGAATCTTAAAATCAAAGCTAATTCGTGGAGATTTTGTTACAGTAGGAGGAATGATAATGGATATTACCGGTTCTATCCCAAAAAAAGGCGATTGGGTTGTGATTAAAGGCTGGAAATTTTACATTGACGAAGCCGAGCAGAATCGGATTAATAAGATTTTTATTAAAAGAAAAGGAGCCCCTTTATGAATCCTGAAATCACTCCTACTCTCATTATGATAATGATTAGCTGTGTTGCAATTATTGGAGCGATCAACTCCAGGGGTACGGCAAAAACTGTCTTGTCTTATTTGCTTGCCTTTATTTGTCTTGCGATTACCACTTTCTGCATCACCCAACATGTTATGGCCTTATCTCAGAATCGCAATAGTATGCTAGCCCATGAAGCAGAAAAAATAATGGAAAGTAAACTTGAAAAGATTGAAGAAGCTCAAATGGCCAGGCAAGATGCATTGGAAAGAAATAATTCATCAAAAGAAAATTCAGCTTATAAAGAAACTACTCTGGATCTTGTTACGAAAGTCAAGCGCCTGAACTACAATATTTCTGTTTTCAACCTCGAAATGAGTTCGGACGAAGAATATGAAGAACAGAGAAACAAAGCGAGCTATTACCTGGGAGGAATTCGCCAGCATAAATCCAAACTTAAATCCATGGATATTCCTGATGAAATGAAATCTGCTCACGAAACCGTGATTAGGGCTGTTGACGTTTCACTTTATGCCGCATCTCAGCTTAGGCGATATTTTAATGCCGAAGACAGCGCTGAAGAAGCAGAAACCGAAAAAATATTTAAAAGTAAGGCTCGCCAAGCTGCGGGACTACTTGATAAAGCTCTCCAAACATTACAATAGAGGTAATTGTGCTGAATTTTTTACTACTCATTTTAATTTTCTGTATTCTGGGATTCTTTTTTAACCTTTACTTTCAACTTTACAAGATGGAAAATGCTCTCCGGTTAGTACTGAAAAATGTTGAAATTTTCCTGGTAGAAAAATACGGCGAAGAAAGTAAATAGAATAATCATTATGAATAATTTACAAAACAAAATTGGAAATCATCGCGTTGATGAATTAGCAAAATGCTACCAAACACCAACGTTCTTTTATGAAACTGAGACTATTAAAGAGCGAATTAAAGATGTAGCGCGCGCAGACGTCATTCGCTATGCACAAAAAGCGTGTAGCAATATAGCCATTCTTAAACTTGTGCAACAACAGGGTGTCAAAGTTGACGCAGTATCCGCAGGAGAAATATTCCGGGCAGTAACTGCAGGTTTTCAAACCGGTGATGGTAAATCTGATATTGTTTATACCGCTGATATCTTTGATGATGATGCCATTTCCCTTATCAAGAAATACCAGATTCCAGTGAATGTGGGGAGTCCGGATATGCTTGGGCAGCTTGGTACATTTGCACCTGGTTCAAAAGTAACACTGAGAATTAACCCCGGATTTGGGCATGGTCACTCTGAAAAGGTTAACACCGGAGGAGACCTGTCCAAACACGGAATATGGTATAAGGATATTGAAGAATGCCTCAGTCTGGCAAAAAATGCCGGCCTCACGGTACACGGATTGCACATGCATATAGGATCAGGGAGTGATTTCAAACACCTTTCAAAAGTATGTGAGGCAATGGTAACTCACGCCAAAAAAGTTGGCCCATCACTGGAAGTTATTAGTGCCGGAGGAGGTTTACCTATCCCTTATCAAAAAGATAAACCACGGATAGACCTCAACGCTTATTTTGATTTGTGGGATAAAACAAAAGCTGACATTGCTGCTGCTATCAAACATGATGTTCAGTTGGAAATTGAGCCTGGCCGTTACCTGGTTGCCGAAAGTTGTACTCTTCTCACACAAATTTGTTCTATAAAACGTATGGAAGAGAATCTTTTTTACCTGGTCAACGCAGGTTTTGATACTTTAATCCGTCCAGCCATGTATGGAGCCTACCATGAAATTTCTATTTCACCTGCAAATACCTCCGAATGCAAAGAAATGCAGGATGTTATTGTCGGTGGTCCGCTATGTGAATCCTGTGATGTTTTCACTCAGCAAGAAGGAGGTTTTGTTAGTAATCGTCTCCTTCCAAAAGCCCAGGTTGGAGATTATTTATTAATCCACGATGCGGGAGCTTATGGCGCTGCAATGTCTTCAAATTACAATTCAAAACGACTTGCAGCAGAGGTCTTGCTTACCTGTGATTCCCATCATCTGATCCGTAAAAGACAGACAATGGAGGATTTAATTAAAAATGAACAAATTCCGGATTTTTTAAAATAGCAGGAATTTTAAATGCGACCATTCTCTCTGTATAAACGAACAATAATTTTATTTTTTCTGTCGTTAGTTTTTATTAATATCAGCTGTGGGGGCCCTGCTGATGCTCCAAAGTTATCAGCCGATACCCTTCTAAAAAAAATCCAGACTAAAGACACGCTCTACCTTATTGATGTAAGAACCCCGGGAGAATTTGCACAAGGTCATATTCCAGGAGCTACTAACATTCCTTTAAATGTCCTACCTGAAAACATTGATTCCCTCCTTGTTTTTTGGGACAAAGATATTGTTCTCTACTGTCGTACTGGCCGCCGAGCTTCACTAGCGGTCCCTTTGTTTATCCAGTCAGGATTCAAAAATGTTTCTTTACTTGAAGGGGATATCCTTCTCTGGCAACGCAAAGGCTTCCCTCTCGAAAAGTAAAAACTTGCTAAGTTTATTTTAATAAATGGCTTTTTTTAAAAAATTTATCTTTTTTTTTGAAAAAATTACTTCTTTCAGCAAGCCTTTTCAGAATATTCTTGTTATAATAAAGAGAGAGACCAACCCGGAGCGAAATCAATGAAAGTAGTTTTATTCTGCCTTGTTTTTATTTTTGTGTTACCAGTATTCTCCAGGCAGGGGCTTATTGTCAAACACGACCAGACATTCATGTTCAAATCAAAAAAAGCTGTTAATAAGTTTGCCGTACTTACCAAAAACGAAAGGGTTTACCTGCTTGAGAAAGGTCGGACTCATTCAAAAATTAAAGCAGGAAATGGCGTCATTGGCTGGGTAGCAAATACAGACGTTAAATATGACCCACCAGAATCAGAAGATGCCTATAAATTCCAGGAAATGGCAGTTCAAGGCTGGACGGACAATCCTACTGCAATCTACATTCTTGATCATACCGATATGAATGCAGACGCTATATTACTGACCAGAAGTTTTAAAAATGAAATATTCGAATTCATAGACAGAGAAACGATAGAGCGTTTCAATAACGAAAACTAACCCCATTTAATCTTTTACTCTTTTTTTATAATAAGCAATAATGCTTATTATATTTTAAGTGTTATGACCGAGAACGGTAATTTACATTACGCAATCGTAGGGACCGGAGCTGTCGGGGGCTATTATGGAGGTTTATTAGCCCATGCGGGTAAAAGCGTTCACTTTCTTTTAAATACAGATTACTCTCATGTAACCAAACATGGCCTGAGGGTTGACTCACCGAATGGTGATTTTCATTTAAAAAAAGTTAACACTTACCATAATGTAAAAAATATGCCACCCTGTGATGTTATCATAATTGCATTAAAAACCACACACAACCATCTTCTCCCGGCTATCCTCCCCCCTCTGATGGCCCACAAAGACACTCTCGTACTCACGTTGCAAAACGGACTAGGCATAGAAGAGGAGATAGCCACTCTTGTTGGAGCCAACAGGGTGATAGGTGGCCTTTGTTTTTTATGTTCAAACAAAACAGGACCGGGATATATTACTCACCTGGACTATGGGAAAATTATTATGGGCGATTACTACCAAAAACGCTCCCCGGAAACTATTTCAAAAAGACTATCTATCCTCGCAAACGATCTTAATTCAGCAGGCATTCAAGCCCAAACAGCAAGAGATATTTTAAAAGAACGATGGAAAAAACTCGTATGGAACGTCCCCTATAATGGTCTCTGCACCCTTTTTCAAACCACCACTGATAAATTAATGCGGCATGCCCCCATGAAATTGCTTATCCGGGATTTGATGAAAGAAGTTGTTTTGGCTGCAAAGTCCTGCGGCGCTATTATTGACAATAAATTTACAGATGAAATGTTACAGACTACAGAACAGATGGCCGCCTATAAGCCTAGTATGCTTCTGGACTATGAAAAGAAAGTTGAACTGGAACTTGAAACCATTTATCACCGGCCAATACAAAAAGCTGCGAAAAACGGTTTTCAAATGAAAAAAACAGAAGTTATTTACCAACAGCTTTTATTTCTAAATAATTATTGAAACCTTGTAATGCCCTGCAAACCAAAAACCATCGCAATTATTACTGATTTTGGTCTCAAGGACTGGTATACAGGGGTAATGAAAGGCGTTATTTCTTCCATTCATCCCCATGCCCATATTGTAGATATAACCCATGAGGTTTCCCCGGGGGACATAAACGCAGCTGCATTTGTTTTATACAACTGTCTGCCCTATTTTCCTAAACAAACAATATTTTTAACCATTGTAGACCCAGGAGTTGGGAGCAAACGACTTCCTATAGTAGTGAAAACAAAAGAACATTACTTTATTGCTCCGGACAATGGAGTGCTTAGTTATGTAATTTCAGGTGATGAAAGCTGCCAGTTCAGACATATCCAAAGCAAATCATATTTATCTCAAGCACCAAGCACTACTTTTCATGGAAGGGATATTTTTGCTCCTGCAGCCGCCCATTTATCCAAAGGGGACAATTTCAGTACACTGGGGCCGTTAGTTTTGAAGATTACAACCTTCCCCACACATTCACCGGAGATAACCCATAATTGCATAAAAGGCACTATCATCTACATTGATCATTTTGGTAATTTGATTACGAACATAAAAGAAACACACCTTTTACAACATCAACCCTTCCGGGTTTCAGCCAGCAACCACAAAAACATTCCTTTTGTGAAAAGTTATAGTGAGGTTGACCAGGGTACAGCCCTGACATTAATCGGTTCGGGCAAGTTTTTGGAAATTTCGGTGAATGGAGGAAATGCCTCCACAACACTCAACTTACAGATTGGTGACAAGATCAACGTAAATAGGAATCCAACAACATGAAATGGTTCGTACGAGGCGACATAGACGGCTTTTTTGGTCTGGCCCTGGATAATCTGATTCAGGTCTTATTAATCGTTAATCTCTGCGGAGGACTACTCGGTTTCCCGGCAAGTCTTATCTTTGGCAGCATATTACCGGGGGTTGCAGTATCCCTTATTATCGGAAACATCTTTTATGCACGGCAGGCTATTAAACTGGGACGTGAAACCGGCCGCAGCGACATTTGCGCACTTCCCTATGGTATTAATACCCCTTCTGTTTTCATTTACATTTTTCTGGTAATGCTGCCGGTTAAACTTCAGGCCTCAGCAAATGGCTACAATGCTGACGATGCTGCACGTATGGCCTGGCAAGCGGGCCTGGTGGCGTGTCTTGGTTCTGGGGTAATTGAATTCTTTGGTGCTTTTATTGCAGAGCGTATTCGAAAATCTGCCCCTCGCGCAGCACTTCTTTCAACACTTTCCGGCATTGCCTTAGGATTTATTTCACTTCCATTCCTTTACCGTACTTTTGCTAATCCTATTGTGGGATTCGCCACGCTGGCAGTTATTATTCTTTGTTATTTTGGACAGGTTCGTTTTAAAGGCAGATTGCCGGGAGGTTTCGTTGCAGTCTTTGTCGGTACCATCCTTGCCTGGGCAACGGGGCTGGCCCCCGGAGAAATTCAGCCTGTTAGCAACATACAATTAAATTTTCCCCTACCGGTAATCGGAGACTTGATTGAAGCCTTTCAGTTGGGATATTTTACTGATTTCATTAATATAATTATCCCAATGGGAGCATTTAATGTTATCGGCTCACTTCAGAATATCGAGTCCGCAGAAGCAGCTGGCGACTCTTTTCCTACAGCCCCATCACTTATGGTCAATGGCATTGGTACCGTTGCCGCATCTCTATTCGGTTCCTGCTTTCCTACCACCATATACATTGGCCATCCGGGTTGGAAAGGTCTGGGAGCAAGAGCGGGGTACTCAATTTTAAACGCAGTTTTTATAACGGCACTTTGTATCACCGGCACCGCTGCCTGGGTAGTATGGGCTATCCCTATTGAGGCCGGCATGGCAATCGTGCTATGGATAGGCATTGTCATCACTTCACAGGCGTTTCAAACTACGCCAAGAAAACATGCTCCGGCTGCAGTAATCGGGGTTATGATTGGAGTTGCTGCCTGGGGTGCTTTTATGGCAAAAGCGGGTATCCGCGCAGCAGACTCCGTCCTGGGTCAGGGTCTGGTCTGGAAAGAAAAAACGAGTGAACTCATTACTGCTTTTGGCGGAAGTGACATTAAACTCACAGGTGCCTTTGCCCTCGAACAAGGTAGTATCTTTAGTGCTATGATTTTCGCCGCCGCAACAGTTTGTATAATTGAAAAATCGTTTTACAAAGCAGCTCTCTGGTGCCTGGCCGGAGCAATTTTATCTGCCATAGGTCTTATGCACTCTTTTGTATGGAGTTTTAAAGATGCTCCTCTTTCCCTCACCCCTGCCTGGCGTTGGGCCGCAGCATACCTCATCATGGCAGCATGTTTTGCCCTGGCTAAATGGGTGACCATTGATTTAAAACCAAAAGAGGAGGGACCGAACACCCCTTAGCTTTCGTATAAAAACAAACCCTATAATCATCAAAAAGGAGATTACATGATTGTTGTCAGAAAAGAATTATGTCCACAGAACCATCCTTGCCCTACTTTAACTTCTTGTCCCGTTGGTGCAATTTCCCAAAATGGATATGATGCTCCGGAAGTGGACAATGAAAAATGTATTTGTTGTTGCAAATGTGTAAAGCGATGTTCCGTTTTCACCCCTATTGGCTGTTGTGAAAAAGGAATAGATAAAAGGATGGCATAAGACCGGTACAATGGCCTTCTTGCCTATAGCTATTGTTACACTTTCTTATTTTCGGAATTACCTTAGGGCTTTCAGCAGGCTTTTCTCCAGGACCACTTTTAAGTTTGGTCATTTATGAAACTATTAATAATAATGTAACATCAGGTATAAAAGTCGCTCTGGCCCCGCTAGCAACTGATGTACCTATTATTTTATTTACATTTTTTGTTTTAACCCGATTATCCCAGTCTGATATTTTACTGGGTATTATAACTCTCCCTGGCAGCGCTCTTCTCTTTTATCTCGGGATACAAAATATATTCACTAAAGGAGAAAATTCCAGACAGAACAAGATAAGCGGCAATACTTTTTTAAAAGGAATACTGGTAAATCTATTCAGCTTACATCCCTATCTTTTTTGGTTTACTATCGGTGCCCCTGCCATTTCAAAAGCAAGAACCATTTCTTTTGCAGCCTCACTCGCTTTTATTTTAGGATTCTATATATGCCTTATCAGTTCTAAAGTTTTGATAGCTATACTTGTTGGCAGAGCAAAAAACTTTTTAAATGGGAAAATCTACCATTACCTTATGCGTATTATCGGTCTCTCACTTATTATTTTTTCCCTTATCCTTTTTTTAGAAGCATTAACAATACTCGGTTTTATTTAAAATTAATGGCTTTCGAATACTACCAAACAGCCCTTTTTGGCCCAATTCTTATTTTTTAGGATCAAAATACTCCTAAAGCGATAAAATTTATTATTATCTGTTAGAGGAAGGGACATTTAAAAAGTGGGAGGATCCATGCACCTTACAAAAATCAGGTACAGTCTTTTTTTTGTATTATTACACATTACCACTACCTTTGCAATAAATTTTGATGCACCAAAAGCCATCACAGGAACAGATGGCGGTACCCAATGCAGAGTAGCAGCTGGTCCAAATGGCGATTTTCATCTGGTTTACATGAAGTCACTCAGGAGCAGTTCCAGTATTGCTGTAGATGAGGGAGCTATTTACTATGCCAGATATAGAGACAACGAATGGTCTACGCCTATTATCCTTGAAAATAGCATGGCTTTTCGATTTGCTGATATTGCCGGAGATTCCGCAGGTAATGCATATATTACATGGATTACGAACGACAGACTCACTTATTATTTTGTCACGGTTACTAATGCCAAAGACCACATATCAGAATACAGATCAATCCGTAATGCTATCCATGCAGTGGTACATTTTGATACAAAAGGAAATATTCGTTCTATTTACCGGGACAAAAGCCCAGAAACAAATCCCTTACTTACCAGAAGACCTGGAGATAATAGCTGGCAAAGTGAAGATCCTATCCCTCAGGAAGGTACCGAAGGACAACGCCAATTCAGCATTGCTTCCGACTCAAAAGGAAACCTGCATTACGGTTACCGTTGGATGGACGGCGGTTCAGTCAATCGTGCTCTCTCTTACCGAATATATGATGCTGCCACAAAAACCTGGAGCGACAAACAGGGAACGTTCTCAGGAAATACAAAACCATGGGGACCAACTGTTGCTGTAGACAAAGATGATAAAGTACATATGGTATTTGGAGGAGGAGAAGCAGAAGAGGTCAGCCTTTATTACCGGAACCCCAATGGAAGCGTTTTAGAAATAGATGGTAAAGCGGGTGAATATGGCTGGCCCCCTACCATGGCTATTACCGATAGTGGTGAGATCATTATTGCTCATTCTCATATTCCCGAAGATCAGGCACCAGAAAAACCAACCGCTCATTATCTTATTCCAAGTCCTATAGGAACTGCACACTATCTTGAAAAAGGCCCTTATGGATTTGGTTCATCAAAAACAGTAGACAGTTCAGCAACTGCCATAAGCTGGCCTACCATTACTGCCCATAGCAATACCGTTATGATAGTCTATGGGAAAGAAGATAAAATTTTTTACCGCATGAGAATACCTGCTGGCAAAGATACTGTCAATTGTGATACTTGCACAACCCCAATTAATACAAAGACAGCAAAGACTCCCGTTCTTAATCCAGCATCCGAGAAAAATTACGATCTTCTGGGCAGAGAAGTAAAACCTGAAGCAATTTCAGACTGGCGTATGCTTATCCTTAAAAAGGAATAAGCTGGCTAATAGCTGTAACCAGCTTCAATATCGTCGCTGGTGCCGAATTTTTTATCAGGGCCGGCACTGCTAACCACAAAACCGGTGCCTTTTTCCCGAACCCGATAAGGAGTCTGCCAGATATCAACAGAGGTATCTCTATTGGGCAAATCTGATTGCATATTATTGCGTATATACGCACGCCAGCCACCGGAAGGGTTTTCAGGCAAAGAACCGGTAGCAATAATAAAATCAATATAAATAATTTTTGATATACTTTTCACTTCTGACATGGTGGTCGTGTTTGTAGACAGATTCACAACCCAGTCAAATTGTTTCATACATAATGTCACCCCTTTAAGCCCCAGGAAACCAATTGCAACAATTCCCAAAAGTTTAATCAGCATTTTTCCAGAGCCTCCCGACCTAGCTGATTAAGTCGCTTTTCTGATATCGAATCAACACTTATACCTGAAAACAGGTTGTGGCGAATTACTTCAAAAAATTCCTGCCTGGTTAAATAATACAAGGTAGAATTCTCAAGTGCGGTAACAGTGGCGGTCCTTGGAATATTTTTAATCAGGGCTATTTCACCGAAGCATCCACCCTTACCTTGTTCCACCTCCAATACCGTTTTTTCTTCTTCAACCCGCTCAATCTTTACACGCCCCTCTTTAACAATATAAAAACGATCTCCGTCCTCATTCTGCTGAAAGACTACAGCCTCTTGTTTAAAACTCTCTTCCTTTAAGTTGCGAACAAGTGAATGTATCTGCCCCGGACTCAGACTCGCGAACATATCAGTATTCATGAGCATTTTACCGCAACGAATAAGATCGGTAATTTTTTCTTTTCCACCCGAAGAAGCAACAACAAACTCATTAAAATATTTTTTATCCAGTTCAAAAAGAGTCACGGCACTTTTTGTTTGTACAGTAGCAGTCCTGGGAACATCCTCAAGCAATGCAATTTCGCCAAATGAGTCGCCTACCCCAAGAGTTTCAACAATGTCAGGATGACCAAAATCCTTTTCAACAACAATATCAACCTTGCCCGATACCAACACATAAAAGGTATCACCCATTTCACCCTGAATAATCACATTCCTGCCTGCTGGTACTTTCTTTAATCTTAAATGCTTGCACAACAATTTGAGTTCATCATCAGTCAGTGATGAAAACAGGGGTATTTCTTTAAGGAATTTAACGACTTGTTCTTCAGCAGGAACTTGTTGTCTACTGATATCTCCGGCGAGTTTTGCAATGCGGTGAATGGGCGAACGAACAAGAGCGTGTACATTATTCAAACCTATAATAGCTGAAGTTATCAGTAGCGACATAAGGGGTATCAAAATAAGAGCTAAATAGCCTCCCATAAAGATCTTACCCCAAAAAAGCCCAGTCATCAAATCAAAAACAAGGAAAGTAAGACTGGACTCAATGAATGTCCATAAGAATGAATAAAAATATAAAAGCCACGTGATACTCAAGACCGCCATAACAATATGGTAATCCTGCCCTTTTTGTTTTTTCCTGAAATTAAAAATCTCAAGCAAAAATCGCTTTTTTAAAAAAGTGAACACATCTATTGTCTTCCCTCCAATAGTGGTAAGCAGATACAACCCTCTATTTACATCAGTGAAAAGCAGCGGCGAAATACTGAAAAAAGCAACAATCAAGCAGCAAAGATTCAGTAACAGCACAAGAGTATGCTTATAATACAATTGCCAGACTCCCGTTAGCAAAGCCATTAGTAAAAACGGAAAAACAATCCTTACCGCAAAAAGGCGTAATGTTGCCCTGGGACCCGCTTGCACGATAGAATCAGATTTCACATCCAGCAGTAACATTCCATAAAAAATCCGGAGATCCACAAACAGCTTTTTACAAGAATGCCAACTGAGAATATAGGCACTGAGAATATTTCTCAGAGAGAGAATGATTGAGAAAGAGAGCCAGACACTAAACACTGATAAAAAATAGGCTCCGTATTTATATGCCGCCGGACTGCCCGGCTTTATCTCAAAACTTTGAAATACATTCACTCCCTGGTAGTCAGGCATAAAAACGACACCCGCTACAGAAGCTATGAAGGCCAAAATAATAACGGGATAAGAAGATATAAGACCCGCCAAATATTTGAATAACACAAAATCAAACCTGAGCGACACTGACGTCACCCGAAAATTTACAAATCCTGAAAGCCGCTTTAAAAAGGAAAATAAACCACTTCCTCCAATGCCGTCGGATGATTCTTTTTTAAGTATACCCGCACACTCTTCCGACAGAAAACTCCCCGTATTTAATTCAATTAACAATTCAAAAATTCGTTTGAAATTTCCGGTTCCCGCACTTTCTAATTGTTCCTGCAGAAGATCAGACAGCGTTTTCTTTCCGTTGAACGCCTTAACAATATGAGATTCACCCGTAGTTAATTTTACCAGGCATCCATTTTGTGTGTGATAGAGGTAGGTTATTTTTGGAGAAAATTCGACAAATTCAACACCAGCTGCCAAGGCAGGTTTAATACTTTCCAGGTCTGAATGATTTTTCTCATTATTCATAATAAGTACCCTTGATAAAATAAAAATAACCCGCTTAAGTTGGGGGATTTTAATTCCCTCCAAAAGGCCTGTCCAATAGGTAACAGAACTAAAAAAGCGATTGGCGTAATTTTTTGTTCTCCTCATCTCATGGAAAAATCATCATTTTTTATATATTCTACTCGTAAACGAACCTAAACCATGGAGGGTTATAATGCTATCAATGTGGGATTCCAGATACTTGAAACCCGGATATGCTTTTGGAACTATCCCTAATGATTTTCTCAAATCAGAATTTCTCCACATCCCTAAAAATGGCAGTGTCCTTTGTCTTGCTGAAGGTGAAGGTCGAAATGGGGTGTTTTTGGCTGAACATGGGTATTCCGTAACCTGCGTGGATCAATCATCAGTGGGACTCCAAAAAGCAGAGAAATTAGCTCGGGAACATGGAGTCACCATTAAAACCATAGTTTCCGATTTAAGTAACTTCGAATTTGAATCAGAGGTTTGGGATGGCATTGTATCCATTTTTGCCCATGTCCCCGCTGAACTCCGTAAACAAATTCACTCCCGACTGATCCCGTCCTTAAAACCGGAAGGGGTATTTATCCTGGAAGCATACACCCTGCGACATCTTGAACTTGAGGGGACAGGAGGCCCCCCGGCAGATAAAAAAGATTTTTTCATGTCACTGAGAGATATCAAACAAGAGCTAACAAACCTATCTTTTATAATGGCCCAGGAAACCGAACGGAAAATTTCAGAAGGAGAATTTCATCATGGAAAAAGTGCTGTGGTCCAGGTTGTCGCCCAAAAAAGTTAAACTCCCTGACCAGTTTAAATGATTGACCCTATTAAAAGTATATGAATAACTTTTTCACAAATATTCCAAATCAGCTTGATAAAGAGGTGATGGAAAATATTTTCACTTCACAAAATATCAGAATAGAGAGGATTCTTTCCAGAGGACAGACCTCACCAGAACAAGGCTGGTACGACCAGGATGAAAATGAATGGGTTATGGTGTTGGAAGGAGCGGGAATTCTTCTGTTTGAAACCGGTAAACAGATAACTATGGAAAAAGGCGACTACCTCCATATTCAGGCTCACGAAAAACACAAAGTATCCTGGACTACCCCGGATGATACAACTATCTGGTTAGCGGTTTTTTATTGGTAATAAAACATACAGGAGTAGCATCATGGTCAGAAAATATCATAAATTTATCGGAAGTGTTTTCGCTGTATTTTTTTTATTTGCCGCAACCATAAGCATCCCCCTCTTCTGGCGAAACAGCGGGGTTTATGGAAAAGAAATAAAAGACTTATTAGTGGGTTTGCATACCTGGGAAATAGGAGCCAGATATATAGGTGTTATTTTATCTACTGCCCTTATATTTATGTCGGTAAGCGGGCTCATTATGGTATGTAAAAAAAGGAAATAACACCAGGTCAATCTTTTTTCAGAATTTTAACGCCATGAGAGAAACCAAAATCTGGAAAAGAAAAATAAACGCCAGGTTCAATTTTTTCCGGGTTATGTATTCTTGTTCCATCCAGCCGAATTAATATATTATCAGATTGGCCGGATTTATTCGCACCCAATGAAAATGAAGCACTCCTATACGGAGCAATAGGGGTCGTCGTTAAAGGTTGTTCTCCCATTTTTTCAGCAGCACAATAATGAAGGTAATGTTCAATATTGGTATACCCGTCTTCATCCAGGTCTTCATTGTCATCTGCTACATCAGCCACCGTCCCTATTGAGTCTTCAAACCAATCAGGCATACCGTCCTCATCAGTGTCTGTGGGGACAGATGTTCTTTCCAGGCCGGCAAATAAATCATCCGGCACGCTTCGCCCCCATTCGCCACTTCGCTCTTGAACATCAAGCATTGTCCTGCGTGTTACGGTATCATGGGGCAAACATCCAGCTTTTGCTAATACCATTTCATAAGCTACAGGTGAAGAAGAAATAGTTATCGCTGGTACGACAAAGGGAGTTGTTGCTCTCGTACCTCCATACCAATAAATACCACTATATTCCTCTTCCCAGGGGTTTTCTAAAACACCATCAAAATCCCCAGGATCATCGATATAGTTATCATGCAAATAGTAACTGCCCGGGTTTTCATCTTCATCATCAAACCACCAGGGATTCATGTCTGTTCGGGTTGGGCCGGTCTTATAATAATTTCCAATAAAATTAAAACCGGCATCATTCGTGATATTATGGTGTACAAACCCTGTAGCGGTATTATACACCACATTATTTATAATGGCAGAAGGCCCATTGGCAATAGCTGGAGTTCTATGGTTGTGATGGGCCCAGAGACAGTGATGAATAGTAGCCGGACCACCATCAGGCCCGTTAATCATGCCATAATTATGAAATTCACCATCAGGGTGACCCGCATGAGTAGCTGAAGCTTCAATAGTACACCACTGGAAGGTAATGTTTTTTGCCTCATAGACATCAATGGTCTCGTCAGATCCCCAACTGACGCTTACATGATCAAAAATAAAATTACTACTTCGGGAAAACTGAACCGCATCCCCCTGGTTACCTGACAAATCATCGGGACGAATTCTGATAAAACGGACAATGATATTATTTATATCATATGAATATTCAGTCCAAAGGCGACCGGCAAGAGTAATCCCCCCACCAGGAGCAGTCTCTCCCGCTATGGTTAAATCCCCCGATGATATAGTTACATCACCCCAGATAACCCCACAGGTGTCAAACACAATTATCCGAGGACCACTGACAGCACATGCGTGTGCAAAGCTGCCCGGGCCTGAAGAAGAAAGGTTTGTGACATGATAAACATTCCCCCCACGTCCTCCGGTTATGTCAAAGGAATGCCCTTCTGCACCCGGAAAAGCAGGCAGAGCCTGTAGCGGTACACACAGCAGACTCATCAATACGCAATATAAAAAACATTTCATCAATCTCTCCCCCCACTATTCTTTTTTAACCAATACCATACAACCTTTGTAGCTAAACAAAGAAACCCTTAAAAGAATTTTAACTATTCGCTATTTCAGCCGACGAAACCCCGATGAAGCGCCTGAAAACAAATGGACTCCCCCCCATTTATATTACTTTTTATTAATATGTTTATCACAAAAAAATCCTGGACCATCCTCAACGTGAAACTACAATCGAAACAAAATTGAAGGTGAAACACCATTCAATCTCACATCATCCAGATACAATTCCACATTTTGCATACCCATAAATGTTATTGTACAAATTGCACCTGAGGCCTGACCCCATTTCACACCATCTTTATTTGCCTTTGACCCATCCGGCGGCTGAAGCTCAGCAGGAGAAATGACAAATACGTTCCAGTCCGCATCTAATGTACGCCTGGCCTCAAACTCACTTGCACCACTATAGTTACTCTGAATATAATGACTGATAAATACCACACTAATTTCACCTTCTCCTTTGGCCCGGAATTGTAAACTTTTCATACCAGAAAAATCATACCAGGTGTGAAGTGAATCAACACCATTTACTCCCTGACCTATATCAAGCCCCACCATAGCATATTGTTCTTTAACCGTATCTATTACCATATTAACAAATGTGTAATATCCTCCTAATTCAGTATCGGGAAGGAGAGCAAGAGAAAAATCGTCTTCAACACCGAGAGGAAGGAGTATACTCCCGTCGGTTTTATTGTCACCTTGAATCCACCAGTGCCCCTGGGATGAGAATTCTACAAAACGGTGGGACGGGTCCTTATCATTAAAATCATCAAAGAGTAAATAGGCTTCTTCTTCAATCACAATATCTGGTACGGTCCCAGCTACACTCATCTGCTCAACAGGAGCATATTGAGAATCAACAGGAACCAGTTTAACGAGATAATTACCCGGAGGCACATTATCAATGGTATAATGACCATTTTGGTCTGTTTTGGCCTTTACTCCAAGACCGCAAATATAGACATCGGTCTCAGGCCCAGTCACCACACCACTTATTGAAATTTCCGGAAGGAGGACCCCCGTATCCAACTGGACGATGGAATCTTCTTCTTCTAATTTAAAGCGATGAGCCCAACTCACTCCGTCTTCGTGGGAAGCTTCAATCATCCAATTACCAACAGGAACACCCTTAATCAGGTATTCACCGTTTTCATCCGTATCAGCTGATTTTTCACTATCAACATTACTCCCGTCTGCAATATAGGTCTGGGGTCTAAGATACACCCTTGCAGATACAATTTGCCCCCCAGATGAATCACGCACCTGGCCCGAAACGGAAGCACCATTGGTTGTCTCTATTCCACCACCAGCAACATTCTCACTACAACCACTCTGCAGATACAAGCAAATGCCCACATAGAAAATAAAAAGAAAAGCTTTCATTACGCGCCCTTACCAAAGGTATTAGTAAGAGGAAACACCTGCATATTTACCTGATATACATGCTCAGTAAAATTGTCATTTTTCGCCATTTCTAAAATTTCCCTACGGCAGGCACTCAGGCGCTCTTGAACCCTTTTAAAGGTATCAGAAGAAATACTTAAGGTCAAAGTAGAAATATCACGATATTTTTTGGGAACACTTTCAAAAGATAACTCGGCCAAATTCAGCATCATTTTTTGAAAATTGGTAATTGCAAGAGAAGACCATTCTTTGCCAGTAGACACCGCAAGTTCGCTGCGTTCATAATAGCCATCTGGATTCTTCTGAATAAGTCCGATTTGCTCTAATATTTTTAAGCTGTCTTTTGCTTGAGCCGTTGTAATAGGAGGGTTTAGAAGCTTGGCTAATTGTTCAACATCATCCTTAACCAAAGTAAAATCCAGCAACTCACGAATAGCACCATAATACCATTTGTTAAAAAGAGCATATTGACTCTCATCAAGATCTTTAACCTTACTACGCCTTATGGCTAGTACTCGCTCAAAATGTCTCTTTTTCTCATCATGGGTCTTAGCTTGGGTATATTGTACCAACAGCTCAAAATAGGTTGTTTCATGCTTCTTAAGTTTAAATACCTTTGCCAGTCCAAGTACGGTTTTAAAAGAAATATTAGTTTTCCCCTGAATGATTTTGGTAAAAAACCCCGTAGAACTAAAACCTGCCTTCTGGGCAATATATCGGCAAGAAAACCTGCTATTTTGCTCTTTAGTTTCTTTATAAAGATCACGCAAAAATTCCCGGTAATTATAATAATCATAAATGGAAACTGCTGCCATAATTATACCCTGAACAGGCCAGACCCATTATCCCGGTTTTGTGGGCCGAAACACAATACCGATTCATTTTTTATTGATACACTCGGATCTGACATCTTGTAATTCTTCCTTTTTATGTACAATTCTTATTTTTTAAGCGTAAATGGAAGTTCTATATCATTTAATGAACCACTTTGCATAAGAGTTCTAAGAGACCACATGGACATGTCCACATATTCACAATGCTTATCACTTGCCTCTGACAACTCACTGCTCGTATTTTGGCTATGGGGATTTTTATTTGCCAATATTTCGACTTTTAGCCGACACCGGTTTGTCATTTCTTGCAACTTTTCAACCTCTGATACAGCCATACTTAAATGCATGAAAACAATTTTGATAACGCAAGTAGAAACCACTACTAATGATACTATTATAACACAAACAGGTATTATTTTCCACACATTTTAAAGCATTTCGCTTCCCGAAAGGAAGCAAATATCTCAAAACAACCCATACAAAAGTCATTATAACTTTATATTTAGCAACAGATTGTAGAAATATTAACCACTTCCTAAAATTTTAGGAACCACAAATTAATCAATACCGAAATAATTTTTAACTGCTTCCTCGGAAATAGCATAATTGAAAATCATAAACTCATCCATCAGCCCAATAAAATTTGTTTCCGCAACACTACTTGCACCTTCAGGCAACCAGCCCAGGCAGAAACTGCTTAGAAAATTTGGTCTTTCCTTCGAAACTACACCTGATTGCTCCAATTCCCCGTTTATATACATTTTCACTTCTCCGGATTCTATATCAAAGGTCACCGCTATATGACTCCATTGTCCCCCGGGCAAAGTATTTTGCTGAGTAGACATATATCTGTTTACCCCCCCTAGAGCTGTGAGGTTAACGTAAAGGTTGTTTGCCAACAATTTATTCCCTCCCTGATAATTCAGGACAATATGAGAGCCATGATCATTTTTCCCTTCTTTATTTGCTCCATAAATAATAGGAAGATACATAGCAGGATTTTCAGGCCGTATCCAGGCTGCAACCGAAAAACTCTGTAATTGTAAACTAGGGTCATTTATAGGGACCGTTACCTTTTCCAGGCCGGTAAATTTCATAGCCGAGCCGTTTTTACCGGGAACCCAATTGGCCTTTTCAAAGACCCCATGATTACCCAAACCAGAACTATCATAGAGCACCCTGGTGGTATCCATTACATTTTCAGGCCTTTCAAAAGCATAATAGGCAACTCGTTTTGGGTACGTTCGTGTTGTAAAATGCCACAAAGGTCCGGTAGTTTCCACACTCCCATCATCAGACACGATACGCCAGCTATAGTGTGTATTTTCCCGCAAATTACTAATAAGACAACTTGTCTGCTCAGTAGTTTGTACTTCGGTAAACATTTCCTCACTGGCTGCAAGAAATACATGGTAGCTCAGCCCATCACTATCCATATCTCCCCCAGCCCAGGACAACGTTATCGAAGTATCAACATCCACAGAATTTGTTGTGGGAAAAGGGGTATGGGGAAGATCGGGAGCCCTGTTGGCCGTGGTAAACTTCCAAACTGGCCCCCAGGTATATTCCGAAGCATCTCTGGCTTTAATCCTCCAATAATATGTCGTATTACCCTTTAATTCATTCAGAGAATAGGTTTTCACATTTACCGTAGTCAAATATTGCTCGGGAGGATTTACCGTATCAAGTTTAATTTCGTAACTTACTGCATCATTATCCGGGTCCCCACCTTCCCAGGAAAGTGTTAGTTCTGTTTGCACGCCACCGGCCTCATCAGAAGGCGTCGGCGAGGAAGGTTTATCGGGTGCTTTATTTGCGTTTTGTTCATAGAAGTTATAAAGTTTATTAACCTCTTCCGCATCAATGGAATAATTAAAAATTTTGAGTTCATCCATGGCAGCATGTAAATTTGATTCTGCAAAAAGAGCCGGCAGGTATTCGGGACGTGTACCCATATAGATGGTGTCAAGGTTGGTTGCAGCACCTTCAGCAGCCAATTCCTGTTTGACCTTACTTTTCCCATTTACAAATATTTCTGCCATGCCTGTTGCACTGTTATAGGTAAACATAAGATGGTTGAAATCCGCCGTTAAAATTTGCGATACCCCTATTACACGTGGTTCGCCATTTACCGACCGACCCACATCCATATATAAGGACCCTGAAACTGCTTTATCATCAATATCCCTGTTTAACCAAAGCTGCAGGCCACTCGTTTTGTTTCCATCATTATCTTTACCTGTATACATGAGTAATGGCGCCGGTTGCCCGGTCCAATCTTTCAGCCACATTGAAATTGAAAAACTTTCCATAGTTAACGACCTTGAAACCGGAAGAGAAATAATCGTTTTTTGAGTCTTATCACCCAGAAACTTTATACTTTTTTTAAGCTTACCAGTATACCACATCCAATTATCCCCGCTTATCCGACCAATATTGTTATATCCGGACCCATCTGACAACGTATCCACCTTAGGATCCGTTTCGCCATCATCACAATCCCAGTACGCAACCATTTTGGGCTCAAAACGAGTAGTAAACTGCCAGACAGCCCCTGAAGTTGCGTATTGTTGATCCCGTGCAATTATCCGCCAGTAATAGGTCATATTTTCTTCAAGGGATTCCAGCGAATACGTAGAACGTTGCTTAACCGTATCCCACAGAAAAACCGGTGGATTCACCGTATCAAGATAAATTTCATAAACTACCAGATCACCAGCATTGGTGTCCTTTCCTTGCCACTGCAATGTTAAATTGTTGGTAACATTTAGAGACTTATCAATGGGAGAAGGAGATGACGGTACGTCCGGTGGCAAATTTGCAATAGCCGGCTCTTTTACGCTAAAAGACCATACCTCACTGCTTACTACATCTTTCCCATCTGATGCTAATACCTGCCAATAATAAGTAACCCCCAATGCCAGGCCATTTACATCAAGACTACTTTCTTTCTGCTCGTTTGCCAGAGAAACCAGAGGTGGATTACTAACCCCAAGTCGAACATCATACCGTACTTCATCAAGCACATCAGGATCACCTCCCGACCAACTGAGGGTTAAAGCAGAATTCTGAGCAGAGGCACCAGACACCGGCGCTACATTTTCGGGTCGGAGCGGTGGTATATTCAAACTATCCTTGTCTTTTGTATGAAAAGACCAAACAGGCCCCAAAGAACGGGACATTCCGTCTGACGCAATAATCTGCCAGAAATAGGTCGTAGCCGGTTGTAATGCGGATACTTTATAAAGGGTGGTAAACTGATTACTCTTGATAACAGATAGAGGAGGATTTTCTTTCCCGAATAATAAGTTATAACTCACCATATCACTGTCACTATCACCTCCACTCCATGACAACAACACAGAAAGTTCCTGGTTAGGTACCCCAGACACGGGTGTCGGTGTAGATGGGATATGAGGAGCCTGATTATCATCTTCAGCCTGCCGTGTCCGAAAATTCCAAATATCGCTTTTTGCAGCTGCTTCGCCATCGGAACTTATTACTTGCCAATAATACATCGCATCTGCGTCAAGGCCCGTAAGTTCAAAAAAAGTGGATGAAATTCCGGAAGCAACCTTCTTTGAGTCGGAGAACTGCTGGTCACCGGAAAGGCGAATTTCATAACTAAGCTTATCATTATCAGGGTCACTTCCTGTCCATGCCAGGTGAACAGACAACCCCATACCCTGTGAACCGGATAGAGGATATGGTTCGGATGGCTTATCCGGACTTTTATTCTGTCCATCAATCGCTCTGGTCGTGAATTTCCAAACAGGACCCTCAACAGTTGCTTTGCCATCTGAAGCCACAACTTTCCAATAATAATTAACACCATTCTCTAACCCGGAAATTTCCAGAAAAGTCCTGGAAAGATTAACCCCAACCCGGTTACCAGGATTACTGTCTGTAGAGAGATATACATCATATTTTACCTGATCCCCAATATCAACATCCCCCCCCTGCCATTGAAGTAATACGCTGACTGCATTCTGGTTAAGCGCATTATGTTCAGGTTGCACAACAGCAGGCGTAATGGGAAGTGCATTATCAACCGGTGAACCCCCGGTACTAAAATTCCAGACCGGACCCCTTATTTCTGAATTACCAAATCGTGCCACCACCTTCCAGAAATATTTGGTGTTATTCAACTGAAAAGAAAGCGGGATCCAATTTCGGGACTGCCCCTGTGTCAATAATTTTTCCGGATTCAGTATGGTATCCAGATATACATCATACACAACTTTGAGGCCGGCATTTCCTCCGTCGGCCACCACTTCTGACCATGCCAGTACGGGAGCTAAAGGTACGTTTTCCATCTTATCAGAAGGAGAAGGGGACGCTGGAATATTTGGAGGCAAAACCCGTAACGTAAAAACTGCTGAAAACAAACTACTCTCATCACTTGAATCAACCACAGTCACCTTATAACCAAAAAGCCTTGGCTGCCTATCGTAAGTATCAGTATACACCGAATCTACAAAGAAACTATCAGTGATTATGCCATCACTCTGCAAATCCAAAAGACTGGATGCACTGTCTTTACGATATACTCTATACCCTTTGAGGTCTGAGAGTTCCACTCTGTTCCAGCTGAGAGTGACCAGCCCTTTTTGCCGATTTGCTCTGGCTACAAGACCCGTGGGAGCAGGTGGAGGATAAACCGGATCAAACCGCAAGGCTAACGGACTCACTTTAGTTAAGCTATCAGATTGAACCGTGACATTTGTCAGTGTCCCGGGCAGAAAACCATTCTGCTCTGCCCTTACGTCAAAATGTCCCGGAGGCACATTTTGCAGACTACACCGACCAAACACATCAGTCTTCGTAGTTGAAGTAACACCGGGTATATAACATTGAACCCCTGGCTGAGGCATACCTCCAGCAACAATTTCAAGATATATAATTCCCGGAGACTGGAGCTGACCCCTGCCCAAATCAAGTTTTTGTTCTTCCAAATTAACTTTATAAAACAAATGCACAAGGGATGTCCCGGTATCAATAAACAAAGAAGATTTGATATTGTAGAACCCCGGTTCAAGATCACGAAAAACAAACTTACCATCACGCTCGGTGGTGTAACTTGCGACCAAAAACTGACTGGATGTATTCTTTGCGAGAGCAACAGAAAGAGGGTTTTCCCCTGCCTGACGTACTTCAACAATAGCCCCCCGAGCCGGTGTAATTCCGTCTTCCTGATAAATGACACCGACAACTTCAGTACCACCACCATCACCAGCGACTTTCTCATCTTCACCTGTAAAAAAACAACCACCAAACCAGCAGGCAATCATTAGAGCAAGTAACATGCGGATACGATACATTATTTCCTCCTGGATATTACTCTGGACATAGGGAAGAGTTGAACATTGAGATGGCAGACCCGGTCCACATCCCTGTCATTTTCTGCACATTCCAGCAAACTTTTCCTGAATTGTTTTATTTTTTCTTTTACGGTTTGAAGTCCCTCTTCGGAAACACTAAGAGAAAGGGTTGATAAGCTCCGCTCAGTTAGCGGGAATCTGTCGAGGGCTCCCTTAGCTAAATCGAGTGTTTCAAGAAGATAGGACTGTATGCCTACCGCATTCGACTGCTCACCGGTGGTGATACTTGGCTCACACCATTCAAAATAGCCTTGGGCATTTTTTCTAATAAGATTAAGAGCCTTTAGTAACTCAATTGCTTTTTTTGCTTCTTCAGGCCTTATAGCAGGCACTACCATTTTTGCGAGCTCTTTGTAATCACCACGAAAAGGGTATATCGAAATTATTTGCCTGATTGCAATATAATACCACTTATTGAGGAGTTCATATTGCCGTGCCTCCAGTTTACGGGCAGAATGCTGATGAAAGCTTAAAATTTTTTCATAAAAAAATTTTTGTTCTTCGTGACCTTTTGCCTGATTGTATTTTACCAGCAATTCAAAATATTCAGTTTCCTGCCGGTTGAGTTTCATTAATTTTGCAAAACGGAAAATAAGCCGGTCTGATATATTACTCTGGACCTTAATTATTTGAGAAAAAAAGCTGGAAGAAGTAAACCCCACCTTTTTTGCTATATATCGATGAGAAAATTTTGGATTTTCCTTTTTTTTACGCTTGTAAAAATCCCTTAATAAGGCACGGTAATCATTGTAGTTAAAGATATTTAAATCCACGTTAAGCCTTATTTTCGTATATACCGGTTAAAAGCGACATGTTCAACTTTTTCGTATACATACTGTTCATAGCGGTTAAAAATACGTCTCACCCGGTACAAAGGTATAGCGCGCCCGATGCAAGTTTTTATCAATGAAAAGAATTTTGACATTTTCCAGTTTTTACTCATCACGAACGGTTAACGAGACTCCACCCTGATTATACAAGGTCTGTACCTGCTCAAGTCCCAAAGGAAAATTCAGTATCCGGATCTCGTCAAGACGGTAATGATCAGTGGTAATCCGGTATCCGGGTACGTTTCCGATGTACAGTACATCCATGTTGGTAACAGGAGTACCCGCTTTCAGGAGTTTTGATATTTTTTGTTCTCCATTTACATAAATCACGGCATTCCCGTCTTTTTCATCATAACTTACCGCTATATGGTACCATGCACCCGTGTGAATAATGTCTTGTTCACTGGCTAATCTCCCGGTAGCAAGACCACCATGACTATCTAAATCAAGTATCACTGCCCCGGAATCCGACCAAATACTCATACCCGTTACCGGTTGTCTAAGCTGATTGCTACCGCCACTGTCGGCCTGGTTTGTATAGGTAAATAAGCTGTTTTCATTAAGCCCATAGCTGTATAGCCAAAAAGCTACTGTGAATCCTTTCAACTGGAGACTCCGAGATACCGGCGTATAAGCATATCCCCCAGCCATTTTAATAGAATAATCACCAGAAAAAGTTCCACTGATTCCCCCCCCATACCAGTATGGTTCCGGAAATACACCGCTATTATTAAAAAGCGAGCTATCTGCAATATTCGTTCCTTCGCCTTCATTACACCTCCAGTACATCACCAGAGCACGAGGTACTTTTGTCTGAAATTGCCAGACTTCACTCTTGGCCAGGGTATCTCCATCACTGGAAATCACGCGCCATTGATAATCAAGTCCTCCCCGAAGGTTATCGGGTTTAAAAGAAGATACTTCCAAATCAGATGCCACATTCAACATTTTTTTACCCACAGGCCCCAGGAAAACATCATAGGTTACCACATCACCCGTATCGGGGTCTCCTCCTTGCCATTGGAGTGTAATAGTAGAATCAATATCAAGTGCATTCATAGCAGGGACCGGATTATTAGGAACATATGGCAAGCGATTTCGTGTTGTAAAAGACCATATCGGACCTTTAGTAAGATCCCGACCATCATCAGCCTCAACCCGCCAGTAATAGGTTTCACCTCCGTTTATAAGCAAAGACAAACTCGTTGCACTTGTTTCCAGAAGAGTACCATCATCAGGGGGCGATTGTTTATCCAGATATACATGATAAGAGAGTATATCGCCAACATCATCGTCACCACCTGTCCAGGACAGAGTAATTTCTGTTTCCTGATTTTGAGCTGAGAGTTCCGGAGAAGGTTGTGATGGCATATGAGGCGGTGTATTTTTGTTTTCATCGAACAGGGATGCTATAGCCGTAGCATTAAGTGCATAATTAAAAAACTTGATTTCATCCATATCAGCATCCAGGTACCGAGGGTCTGAACCAGCAATGGCCGGATGTGTACCAATATACATTGTATCAAGACTGGTATACGCCGAACCAGCAACGAATTGTTTTTCAGCTTTTCGCTCACCTTTAACATAGATGAAGGCATCTCCGGTTTCTGCATCAAAAGTAACTGCAACATGATGCCAACTACTATCTGCAATCAATACGCCATCCTCCGTCGCCAACACTCTGCTTCCTGTTGTATCAGCAAAGGGTACACTTAATCTGAGTGCACCACCGGCCTTTTCAGTTTTATTAACATTCAACCACAAACTAACACCAAGCAGACGCTCAGCACCAAATAGATTAGCCATTTCAAAAAGCGGCATACCATTCTCAACATCACGGGAATATACCCAGGCAGCAAACGTAAAACTTTTCACCCGGAGGTTTCTGGATACCGGTACTGCAACTTCGGTATAATCACTTTCCGAATACCCATGAAATCGTAATGCCATATTAGAAACCCCGGTATTCCATGACCAGTTGCCACGCAAATAGCCGGTATTTTCGCCATCAGTTTTATCCTGAATGATATTACCATCTCCTTCATTTAAATCCCAATAGGCAACCATACGAGGTACTGCCATGGTTTTAAAACTCCAGATGGGACCTACCGTTACCAACTCACCATCTTTAGCAAGTATTCTCCAGAAGTATTGGGTATCTTCAAGGAGACCACTAATTTGAAACGTTGTTTTCCCCACCACTGAATCCAGTTTAATTACCGGCTGTTCTCTGGTATCCAGATAGATTTCATAACTTACTTCATCACCTTCGTTTGGGTCTCCTCCTTCCCAAACGAGAGTAATATTTGTTTCTTGGTTCTGAGCATTATCTGCCGGATCTGGGCCC
>JADFYW010000219.1 GCA_015232855.1 Fibrobacteria bacterium | reverse complement strand
TTGATTCCGGACAAGCCGGAATGACTGGATCAGGGAACAGGTTTCCTTAAGTTGATGCGTATGCGACGTAGCGGGAACCGAGGTGTGGAAATATATGTTTTTGCGAGCTTGAAGGAGCTTGCGACGCCCAATGACTGTGAAATTAAAATTGGTTGTTTTAAACAGGAACTAAGTACTCGTAAAAACCACCGACACCCGTCACTTCGAGTAGGTCTACGAAGCACATCGTGCGAAGTAGGACGTATCGAGAAGTCAAAATAGGAGCTTAAATTAAAAACACTGTAGTTCAACTAAATTAAGTTGGCTAACTCTATAGACTCACAGCAAACATCACTTCATTGCAGCAGTTAAACTTTCCAGCTCAGTCTTAAGTGTTGCCAGAGCCGGCTCCACTTGACTCAAGTCTCCTGAACGGCCCATCTCTTCTAACGCAAATGCCGCTTTTTGGGAACGGTTCGCCTGAAAATTACCCAATACGCCTTTTAAGGTATGTGCTCCCATCCTCAGTGCTTCGCCATCTCCCCCACTTATAGCTTCAAGTATTGGAGCCATATATCCTTCAAGTTCATCAACAAAGTCTGTACAAAATTCCACCAGGGTTTCTTCATCACCATCCAAATTTTCCAGAACTTGAGGACGATTAAAAATTTCAATATCTACTTCAGACATAGTACCCCCATTGAGTGTTATTTATGCGTTTTTTCCATTTTATTATAATAATTGATCAAAATCCAGCAATAATTTTTGTTTGCGGTTACCCGGCCATATTGTCGTTCATTACCCGGTTGAGCCATATACAAGAAAGACATTTTAAACATCGATAGGGGGCCAATAAGCATTGTTTATGTAACAACGAAATTCCTCCCTTGGAATATCCAGAATTTTTGAACAGAACGATAGACTTTTTTTATCCATACTTCTGATATTTACAACATGCTTCTTTATTTCTGATAAGGTATATTTTGCTTTAATATAGAGCCAATCATCCAGACTTCCCCTGGAAAGTACACGCTCAATAATAAATCTGGCGTGTTGTTTATAATCTATTTTTTCAGGATCCACGTCCCAAAACAAGTCTTTTCTAAATAATTTCATCTTATACAGTATAACTTTGAAAAACAACCAATGCAAGAATCAGGTTTTCCGATTCCGCTTACCGGACCTACATTTAAAACACTCAACATCATCAAGGCATAATTTCCTTTTGAACTCCCCGCAGCTCCTTAATTATCAATCCGGTGAAGCGCTGATATTGCTTTAATACTTTTTTTCGCCATTCTTGCTGAAACAACTGCTTGTCGGGCTGGCCTGCCGCCAAATACGCGAGCGATTGCTTAAGCCCACCTCCTCCGAAATCATCTTTTAATATAGGGATGCGTATCCCTTTTCTACCGATAGTTTTGAAGAAAAACGGATTCATGAGTTTATTTTTCAGAAAAAGTACCTGGGCATGACTCAATTTGAATTGATGGGCCAGTCGGGGTATGCTCATTCGCTTCTCGAGCCAGCAATACTGGAATTTTTTTAAGGTTCTCCGTTTGATATCAGGCATATTTATCCGGTAGATTTATCTAAAAAACCTCAAAATAAAAGTAAAAATTGGCTTGTCACAAAAACTTTTGAATGATACCATATGACTATAAAATACTACTAAGAAGTATAGAATAATTTATGAACAGGGAAAATCCGCAAAATCGTGAATCTTTACCAGATTTTGGTGAGAATATTCGCTCGGCCCTAAACAATATTATCAATCTGTCCGAATCCGTCTTGCAGGGGGAACTCTCTCCGGAACAGCGCAAAAAACTAGAGCAAATTAAAGAAGCAGGTGAGTCCATTCTCCGGGAAGGGAAAGGTCCTCAGGAAGATAAAGCCGCCGTGGAAGTGAATAGTCCTTCCAAAACCCTGGACTTCAGTCTGAGGGGCTGTATGAATCACGCGGTGAAAGATTATGCCGACAAGGCGGAAGCAAAGGGTCTGGCCCTCAATAGCCTAATTGAGACCGATGTTACCGACGCCCTTCATGGGGACCCGGGCAGCTTAAGACAAGTGATTGCACAATTTCTCAGTAACGCGGTAAATGCAACTACAAAGGGTGAGGTAAACCTGCGGGTAAAAGAGATTTTAAATACCTCAGAAGAAGTAATGCTCCAGTTCTCTATAAGCGACACCGGAGCAGGAATCCCACCCGAAAATATGACGGCCATAAGTGCCTGGATCCAATCAGATGAATCTGGCGAAAACATTGCGGGCAACGGGCTCATAAGTTGTAAAAAACGAGTAAAAGCCATGAAAGGGAAGATATGGGCCAGCAGTAACCATGGTTACGGTAGCACCTTTCATTTTAATATTAAATGCGCGCCCCAAAAAGACCCTGCTCCTCAGCCGGTACCCCTTTCAAATAAAGCCTTACAGGGAATATCCGCCCTGATTGTGGATACATCCAACCATCAGGAAAGACTTAAAGACTTGTTAACCGGCTGGCAGATTGGAGTGGACGTATGCCTCAGCGCCGAGGATCTAAAAACAACTCTGGGCAACACGCAAGGTAGCTCTCCCCACTATAACATCGCGCTTATAGAAGGTTCACCTGACCCCGCAAATGACAGCAATGATGGTTTTAAACTCGCGTCTGCCATAAGAGAGTTACTTGGTCCGAATGTACCTAAAATAATCTTGCTTACTGAAACCGGTAAACCAGGAGATGCAGACCAATGTAAAGCACTGGGTATTGAGGCCTATCTCAGTAAACCAGTAAACCCTGACGAGCTGCTGTCCGCAATAAAAACCGTTCTCAATACACAACCCGAAGAAAAGTCGCCCCTGATAACTAAGCACAGCCTGCGCGAAGATGCAGAAAGCCTTCAGGTGCTCTTAGTTGATGATAATCGCATGAATCAGAAGTTCGCAACCCGGATGCTTAAAGCCAGGGGTTGTGTGGTAACCGCCGCCGACAATGGTAAAAAATGCCTGGAAGCTTTAGAGAACGGAAAATTTAATCTAATCCTGATGGATGTGGAAATGCCTGAAATGAATGGTATAGAAGCCACGAAAAACATCCGTGCCTTTGCGCCGGATGCACCCAATGTTAATATCCCCATATTCGCCCTCACTGGTCATGTAAGCAAAGAAAATGAAAAGGCCTGTCTTGACGCCGGTATGAACGGTTTTTTACAGAAGCCCATCAACAAAGAAAAGCTGGCGGAGATTATCCAGGAAATACAGACAACTGGGGACAGGAGTAATTCATGAATTCCGGTGAAAATAAAATGTGGCTGGATGAAAAAGGCATACTAAATTTCGCCCCCTCAGGCATCCACGACAAACAACAGGCACAAACACAAAAAGAAATGGTACTCACCTATTTATGCCAGGTAACAGGCTCCCTCAACTGTATCATAGACCTAAATAATGTAGGAAGACCCTCTCTGGAAGCCCGAAAAGTATACAACGAACTTTCCAACCATCCACAAATAGGCAAGTTGGCAATAGTAGGAATGGCAGCTATAGCCCAGGCAGTTGCAACCATAGTATTCGGAGCACCCTCAGGCCCCAAAATGTCCTTTTTCAAAACCCGCGAAGAAGCCATAAAGTGGCTTAACAGTTAAAAAGTAAAAAAACCTCCATCCAGTTTTTTAATCCTGTCCATCCTGTTAATCCCGTCAAAAAGCCCTTCCGTTTCACACCAACATTTTTATCCTGTTAATCCTGTCAATCCTGTCAAAAAAACCTTTCGTTTCACACCAACATTTTTATCCTGTTTTATCCTGTTAATCCTGTCAAAAAAAACAGCACTCAACACACCGTCACCCAATACCCAAAGAAGCAAACACATCCGCACCTTCTGTTTCTTTCTTGACATCTTCAATAATGGTTGGGATAATATCCACGTCCAGCCCCAATTCGAACCAGGCCGTGTTACTAAAACCCTCCAGTATAGTCTCTCCTGGCTCCAGTATACCTGAACAGGTTACAAGGCTATTAGCAACATGAATCACTTGACATAAATCTTTAAATGCTTCGTCACATTTATCTGGTTCATGATGGTATTTTACCGTCTCACAAATAAAGGCGGGAAACTTCCATTTTTCAAGTAAGCGCCCCCCTATCTCTCCATGATCAATACCAAGAACTTCCCCTTCTATTTCTGAAATTGGTTTTTCATTCTGGAGATCACTTTCCCGTACCTTTACATATTCTTCAGGAAAAAACTGGTCAAGGATAAGGGTACCGATGTCGTGGAAGAGTCCTGCAGTAAAAGCATCTTCTTGCGCGTCCAAATGTTTTGCACGTAGTCGAAATATGATTCGGGTACACATAGCCACCGCAATAGAATGTTTCCAGAACTGCCGCAAATCAATAAGACCAGATGAATTCACAAATATTTTCATTGTTCCCAAAGCCATGCAGATTTTACGAACTTCTACAAACCCGAGTCTGGCTACGGCCTGCTGAATATTGCCTATTTCTTTACCCATAGGATTATAATACGCTGAATTTGCCATCTTTAAAACCACAGCCGAAATTGAAGGGTCATACTGCAATATGCCAGCGACATCCCCGGCAGAGGAATTCGGATTTTCAAGTTTAGCCATGAGTTTCCGGGTGGTCTCCGGAAAAGCAGGAAGACTATCCAGACTATCAAAGCAGTTGATGATACTATCTCTTAGCTGCATATATTCTCCATCACTGGTAATACCGACCACAACGACACATGCTGTGCGCATACATTAAAGATTTAACATCATAAACCACAAGTAGTATATTCATATTTTTTCCTTTAATCGATAATACCTGCCATTGGCCTGAAATTTAAACATTTCAAAACCATGATCTTCATGATTAAACGATTCTGATCCGCCGATAATCAGGTATCCCCCTGGGTTTAACGCCCTTGCGATTTTGGAATAAAGCTGTTTTTTAAATGCTTCACCAAAATAAATAGCAACATTACGAAAAAAGATCACATCCAAAGCCCCCATGTTACCAAAGCTGTGCTGAAGGTTAAGTTTTTTAAAAGTAACCATCTTTTTTATTTCATCTTTGAGGCAGTAAAGGGCCCCGGTTTTAGTAAAATATTTATCACGCAACCTTGTTGGAAGTCCACGGTTTATGGATACGGTGTCGTAATTGCCATTCATAGCCAAAAACAGGGCCGATGGAGATATATCTGAAGCCAACACCTCAAACCTATCAATATCCAGACCATTTAATTTGCAAAAATTATGAATGACCATAGCAATGGAATAGGGTTCTTGACCGGTGGCACAAGCCATAGACCAAAGTCTTACCTTTTTTCCGTCCTCAAGATCTTTGTATTGGGTCAGTATTTTTTGTTCGAGACAATCAAAAGGATATTGATCCCGAAACCAAAGAGTCTCTTTGGTACACATAGCGTCAATAACCTTATCACGCAATCCGGTTTGTTTAGAAAATTTGATTTTAAAATAAAGTTCGCCAAAAGTTCTGCATTCTGTTTCTGCCGCGAGATTTTTTAAACGACTCTCAATCAGGTAGTCCTTCTCATCACCAAGCATAATGCCACAACTATCATATATATAGTTCCGGAGATTAATAAATTCTTGCCGGTTTATTTTCATGTGAGCTCAGGAGAGTAAAAGATCAATTTTATTTTTCCTGAATCCACAGAATATTTCTTGCAGAGCGCAACATTAAATCCATTGGGTGATTTCACAGCAGTCATTCTAGAACACCCGATTACCAAGTTTACCTGGAAGTAAAAACCAAAGGCTCAATACCCCGGCATCCACAGGCATCCACAGGCATCCACAGGAAAAAAATAAATCTTTCCTATCATCACGCACCATATTTTTCATCCTGAACATCCTGTTAATCCTGTCAAAAAAAAGACCTGGCAGCAAGCCTACCTCTACTTACCGACCAATCTAACTATCCCCTCAACATCCACCATATTCTTCATCCTGTCAATCCTGTCAATCCTGTCAAAAAAGACCTAACAGCAAGCCTACCTCTACTTACCGACCAATCTAACTATCCCCTCAACATCCACCATATTCTTCATCCTGTCAATCCT
>JADFYW010000218.1 GCA_015232855.1 Fibrobacteria bacterium | reverse complement strand
TATGGAATTTATTCGAATTTAATGTACATTAAGACCAGAAAAGACGTGTTCTATATTTCTTATGGAAAAAATTTACAAATACACTAATTACCGAAAGTTCATTAAGGACTATTTCTTCTTTAAGAAAAGGAATACCCGCAATTTTTCTCATCGGAGCTTTTCAGAAAAAGCGGGATTTTCATCACCCAATTTTATCAAACTGATCATTGATGGCAAAAAGAATCTGGGAAAAACCAGCATACCAAAACTAGCAATGGCCATGGAACTCAAAAAAAATGAGTCAGACTACTTTACCCATCTGGTCTTTTTTAATCAGGCTAAAAAGGTTGTCGACAAAAACTATTACTTTGGATTACTTTCATCCATTCGCACTCCCAAGAACGTTGAAAAGCTTGATATTAAAAAGTTGGAGTATTTTCGAAACTGGTACAATGCAATTATTCGAGAGTTAGTTAACGGTGTTGATGTTCAAACCATTAACTATACAGAACTTGCAAAAAGTATCCAACCGGAAATTTTACCTACACAGGTTAAAAAATCCATTAACCTACTGCAAACCCTCGGTTTACTAAAAATTGAAAAGGGCAGGTACGTACAATCCTCTCCCCTGCTGGAAACGGAGTGGGAAAACAAATCCTTTGCCATCCGGAACTATCATAAGCAACTGCTTGAGATTGCCAGCAATTCCATAGAGAACATCCCCCTGGATAAGCGAAATATATCTGCAATTACCAGTAAAGTGTCTCAAAAGGGATATGCGCGAATTACAGAAAGAATTGCAGAATTCAGAGAAGAGCTTATGCAAATAATCTCAGAAGATGAAGATGTGAATCAAATTTATCAAATTAACTTCCAGGTTTTTCCTGTCTCCAAAAAGGAGAAAGAATGATTGGTTATCTTTCTACACTAACATGTTGTTTTTCTTTGCTAGCCATGATATTTACGGCTTGTTCCACAAATGTGGCTGATGGCGGAAGCGGTACAAACGTAGGAAATGCCATAGTTAGTGGTATTATTCAAGATGAATCCGGCCAGCCCGTCTCCCATACCAGGGTAGCACTACTGCGTGTTAATCATAATCCGGTAGTAAATCCGGAAGTACTCATAGGTATGTCTGACACCACAGACACCGAGGGAAAGTATCAATTTAGTGTTAATGAAGCAGGCACGTATAATATTGAAGCCGAGCATATGGTACAAAAAACAAAACTATTAATTCAAAATATAGACATAGCTACAGACAGTGCTATTTCCATACCAGCAGAAATGCTAAAAAAGACAGGGACCATTAAACTCGCTCTTAAACAGCCTTTACAAGAAGGATACATCTATATTCCCGGTACTTCTATCAGCCAAACTATAGAAAGCCTGCAAACAGGGACAGATAGCTTAATTATATCATATATTCCTGCCGGAAACATAAATAACATCAATTATGTATTTACGGCAGACACCACCGGGCCAGTCTCTTTGGCAACAAATATTCCGGTTACCCCACAAGATACCACTGATAGTAATACACCGGGAACATTTTCACCCACAGAAGAATTCTTTGTTGAATATTTTGAAGATGGTAATTTTGCCGCCAGAAACTGGTATGATATTGTAGAACCGGTACTCACAACCTCTGAACATATCGAAAACAGCACTAGCGCCATAGAGTATTCCTTCTTAAAAGGTGATTCTGTCCCCACCGGTGGCAATGTAATGCGACATCTTTTTACAGAGACCGCCTCCTTGTATATCAGCTTTTACATAAAATATAGCGAGAACTGGCAAGGGAGCACTAAAAATATGGGTGCAGATGTCTTTACCATTTCTACCAATGTAGATGGTGATTATACAGGACCCGGATACAATTCCCTTTCTATACATATACAGCAAGATAGTGGTAGACCAAATATTCATATATCCGACTCTGAAAATATTGATGTTTCAAATATTGGTAGAGATCTTACCAATATATCTGAGACCCGGGCCGTTGCCGGCTGTAATGGAGATGGAGACGGTTATGGAGATGGTACTTGTATACAAAGTGGCTCCCAGTATTTGAATCTTAAATCTTTTAGCTCAGGCAATAACTATTTCCAGGATACACCCGGCAAATATTATAAAAACGACTGGCATTTCATTGAAATCTATTTAAAACTAAACTCCATTCAAGGGGATATTGGTCTTGCTAATGGTGAAATTAAATATTGGTATGACGGGGAACTTATTATGAATTTTACCCATGTTATATTTAGAACAAACCAGCATCCAACTATGAAATTTAGACAACTGATAATGGCACCGAATGTCAGTGTTTCACCGGTTAATCAATCATATTGGCTGGATAATCTGACCATTGCACGCTAATAGAATGTGAAGCGGAAATTTTAACAACTAGTGAGCTGTAAAATTATTTTTTCATGTTACATGCCCCTGAACCAGTCATTCCCGCTACGTCGGGAATCAAAACGGTAGCTATAGAATGGACTTTTTACCTCACTTTTAAACAATGTCGAGTACGTCTACACCATGTTTTGGATTCCGGACAAGCCGGAATGACTAGGTTTTTCACTATTTTTTAGCAGGAAAGTGATTATATGAATAAAGCCACCAATATTCGGATAATTCTAATTCTTTTAACTTTCACTCCATCCCTGATACATGCCGACCTCATAATCTGGGCCAACAATGGGCAGGACAAGGTGACTCAGGATGAGCTGCGTGCTACCACCAATGCTGAGTCGGTGATTAACTCCGTTTGGGATGGCTCACAAATATCCGTTTTTGGAGCGAAAAACGAAGTGATAGCGTTCAATGTAATTCTAGAATCACCTGTAACGCAAACAGATAATATCCGGGTTACTATGAGTTCTCTTCAGGGGCCTCATAACTTTACCATATCCGGAAAGGCCCTTGATACCGCCAACCTGACAGATGAACTCTTTGATTTTAACGGCCGAAATATCGAGTTGTTTTACATCAGATATTTGCAAATTAAGGGACTGAGTTTACTGAGCTATGGGTCGACAGCTTATGATGAAAGGCACACACCAAAACGTTTTCAACGGCCAATCGGTGAATACTTCATTGGCCAGGGCACCTGGTATGATCGCCCGGACCACGACAAGTTTTATCCTGAAATTGCCGTACCGCTTGAACTTCATACCCCTTTTTCCATTGCTCCCGATTCGAACCAATCGATTTGGATTGATATTTTTATCCCTAAAACTGCACTTGCCGGTGAATATACAGGCACCATAAGTATTTACCAGGGCACAAATGTAACCAGCATACCAGTACAATTATCCATTAAAGCCTTCACTCTTCCAGATATACCCACCGCAAAAACCATGGTACATGGAGGAAATATTCGTCATACTTCTTTACGGTATGTCGATGACCTCTGGCCCAATCCTGGAAGTCCGGAATATGAAAAAATGGAAGAGATTAGTATTCGACATGCCCAGATAGGCCATCGCCACAAAATATCACTTTTAAGGTGTGACGCTTCTACACCTCAAAATTTAACCAGTGAAGCAAAAGACCAATTAACGGGGGAACTCTTTACTTCGGAAAGAGGATATGATGGTCCGGGTATTGGCACAGGGGTTAACGTGCTTTCCATTGGCACTTATGGTTCATGGCGCTCCGACTGGTTTGCTGATGCGTCAACGGAAGAGGAGGAACGGCAGGCTATGTGGGAAAATGCGGATGCCTGGGTTAATTGGTTTACGAGTCAAAACATTCAGACACCGACAGAATACTTCTTATACCTTATTGATGAATCTACCGATTACGAACAAACAGAAAAATGGGCCGGATGGCTTAAAAGCAATCCAGGACCCGGGAAAGCATTAAAATCCTTTGCAACCATAAGGGCACCAGCTGCAATCTCAGAAACACCTTCGTTAAACATTGCCTCTTGTTGGAGTTCACGTGATGTTCTTGGTATTTGGGATAGTGTTGCTACTCATTTTATTAGCAACCCAGACAAGAAACTTCATTTCTATAATGGCGCCCGCAAAGAAAGGGGATCTTTTGCCACCGAAGATGAAGGCATATCATTGAGAGTTACCGCGTGGGCGCAGTTTAAAAAGAAAATAGACCGATGGTTTTTTTGGCATGCAACATATTATAATGATTCTCAGTCTGGTTCAGGTCAAACCAATGTATTCAGGAGTGCACGGACCTATGGAGTGGATGATCACTTGCAAATAGATGATGCAGCAAGAGGGCGCACGGGATGGAACTATTCTAATGGTGATGGGGTATTACTCTACCCCGGTACCGATATCCAATTTCCCGAAGACAATTACGGCGTAAACGGTCCATTTGCTTCTCTCAGGCTAAAATTATGGAGACGAGGAATTCAGGATGCTGATTACCTGGCATTAGCCTCCAGCATTAATCCCACTCAAACAGAAGCGATTATAAATAGAATAATTCCAAAAGTTTTATGGGAGTACGGAGCAGGTGAAGTGAGTAGTCAGGAAGACCCCACCTGGGTAAAGTACGACATAAGCTGGAGCTATGATCCCGATGTTTGGGAAACCGCAAGACTGGAACTGGCTGATATTATAGAGCAAGGGCAATCAAATGTAAAGAAAACAACTCATACCCTTTCACCTTCACTCTCTATTCCAAATCCGTTTTATGCTCATAGTACCCTCAGTTATAGTTTGTCTGAACAAAGCCCTGTTTCAATACAGGTATACGATTCAAAAGGTGTACGGGTTAACACATTAGTAGACCATAAAGATAAAAATGCTGGTATACATTCAATTCTGTGGGATGGGAAAAATAGAAGTAATCAACCGCTTACTATTGGTGTGTATTATGTAAGCCTACGGTCTGGGACGTTCGTAGATAGGAAGAAATTAGTTTTGTTTAAATGAAAATATTGTATTAAAACCGATTGACGATTGAAGATTGAAGATTGAAGATTAACGATTTTTGATTTCAGATTTCAAAAGAAACTTATCCAGAAAAGGAGATTTATATGAGATTATTTTTTCCCAAGTATTCAAACCACTTCTTCATTTACATGATGACAGTCATTACAGTCTGTGTCTTTTCGAACTCTGTGATGGCTCAGTCAGCAAAAGCAGACCATACCACGGTAGATGTTGAAAGTTTTACCCAGGCAGAGCTGGATGCAGCCAGGGCATTGCGCATCACCACAAATCATGCGTCAGTCGGCAGAAATTTATCAGAAGGAATTACAGCCCTAGGGGAAACCAACGAGTCAAAATACGCTACCCCCAACTGGAACTTTAATTATGTTGGAAATGGTCCTACTGAGATTACTTATAGGGATCGCTGGTTGTGGAAACTCAATTCATTCAAAGAAAGAGTCGCCGCAGAAATCGACAATTACGATGTATTTGGAGTTAAGTTTTGCTGGGTGGACAGTTGGGACATCGATTTTGAGATATATAGAGATGCCATGCTGGAACTCGAAAGTACCTATCCAGACAAGGTCTTTATATGGTGGACAAATCCTCTATGGGCACGAGAGCTTCTTGGAAACGATTTCCGCGCAGCATATAACGCTTTAGTTCGTGACTATTGCGAAAAGAATGATAAACCCCTCTACGATGTTGCCGATATTTCAAGTCACGATCCAGAAGGTAATATGGAAATAATTGAGGGTTATGAAGCTTTTTATGAAGGGTATACCTACAGTGCCGCAGACAACGGACATTTTAACGCTGCGGGAAGCGAGCGGTTAGCCAAAGGATTTTGGAACTTGATGGTACAAATCGCCAGCAAAAGTATTACTGATATAAATGCTAACGTCGTCTCTTTTGAAAAAGCTATCATTGGCATTAGCATTTATACCGTGAATGGTGAATACCTGAGAGATGTACCTGTTGAACAGAACCAGACTCTTTGGAACACTATCTCTAAAAATGGAAATCTGGAATCAGGTATCTATATTGCAAAGATGACCACACATAAAGAGACGCTCGCAATTAAATTCTTAGTTTCTAATTAGTTACTGTTTAAAACTAACAAAAATTATTGATGCTATGAACATGTCATTGCCCGGCTTGACCGGGCAATCCAGCAAATCATCGATTTCGGGATGGATCGCCCGGTC
>JADFYW010000217.1 GCA_015232855.1 Fibrobacteria bacterium | reverse complement strand
CTACAAAATTAAAAAGCATGAGAAACTCCGGAATTGAATGGGTTACTCAAAAATTTTCGTGGGAGACTAATATCAATAACCTGGCAACATTGCTTGCTGAAAATAACTCTGGAATCAGACAATAAAAATTCAGTTTGATGTCAGAAAATCAACTGCTTTGTCATAATCGGTAAAAATATGATCAGCCATAACCCGGGCAAGTCCGATAATTTCAAAAAAATTAAGTAATTCATTTACAGGTTCTGCATTGAACACCGAAACCATTTTTTTGTCTGGATGTTCACTGCATTGCCTCCAAAATTCGGCAATACATCCCAATCCTTCTGAGCTTATGTATTGACAGGCTTTAAAATTTATCAAAAACCTGGATTCCCCTTTTCCTGCGGCTTCTGAAGTGATAGCCTGAAATTCTCTGGCTGAATCTCTAATGAAAGTCTTGGCATGGATAGCTATTTCAGTATATCCATCTTTTGCCAGATATTCTATTTTGGGTGAATGAGGGTCAATTGTATTATCATCGTTCATGTATATCTTCTCATCTATTAAATCAGGTGTATTTTTCTTCGCCAAGCCTTAATTGCTGATAAAATTCAGACGCTGCTTGAGAAGCTATCAGGCTCTTCCTAATTTCGGCATCTGACATAATCCGGGAAATTGCAGAAAGTGCACGGATATGAGGGCCAGTGGTATTAGTGGGAGAAACTATGAGAAATAGTAAAAAAACAGGCTCTTTATCTATTGCGTCAAAATTTATGCCTTTTGTGGAGGTGGCCGCTACAATACACATTTTATTGACAATGTCTATTTTAGTGTGGGGTACGGCAAGTCCGCAACCAATACCAGTGGACATCTTTTTTTCTCTTCCAAGGACAGCTTCATGCACGCCCTCTTTGTTTTCAATAGCATAAACCTCACAGAGTTTATCCACCAAAACCTCTATAATTTCTTTTTTTGTAGAAGCAGGAGAATCAATAATGATGCCTTCTTCTGAGAATCTATCGGTAAGCCGCATTTATATTTCCTCACCCAGTTAAATAAAAAAGAATTCCGAGTACAATTTAAAATTCTGCGCCCAAAGACCAATAGTCTGTTTGCACTTTTTCATGATTTCCAACCGCTTCAAGAGGCCAGGCCCTCGTCCACCTTAGAACAAAGATGCCAAGATTTATGCGCATTCCATAACCAATGGCCAGACCTTGGTTCTTTTCAAAATCCCTGCCTCTGGTCCAGGCCGCTCCATAATCACAAAAAATCATGCCCATTACCGGAGGAAATCTAATTCCAGGTGGGGGAAAAGCCAAAATTAACTCATGAATCAGGGGAAATCTCAATTCAATATTAGATAATATTTTTCGATTACCAGCAAACTCAAAAAACCGATACCCCCGAAGTGGCAAGGCAAATTCAGAAAAATAGAGCCCCTCCAGGTCAATATCATCCGGAATGTTACTCCGATTAGGTAACAAAGGATAAATATTCAAAAAATTATCTCCTCCCAGCCAAAACTGATGAGGATTACGATTATCACCAATGGCTTCAGAAAAGCCACCTGAGAAACGTACAGCAAGGGTATATTTTTTAAAATATCTCCAGTATTTCCGCAAATCGATGTCACCAACACAAAAAAACATATCATCCTTAAACACCGGAGGAACCAAAGTAGCCCGCAAATTTATCCGCTGCCCATTGACCGGACCCACCATCCCCCATTGGGTATTATCATGACTCCAGTACAGATTAGGAGAAAAAATCCCACTACTGTTCTTACGCCTTGTCCCATCCATGGTTTCTCTTGACATATACATAGCATTTACATTCAATTGCCATCTCGTGAACACAGATAATGGGTAAATAAGAGATGACTGTGCACCAAAAGAGAGTTCCTTCCCACCTAGTGAATAATAGGCGGAATTATCAAAGGCCCGGTAAAATCCCCCAATCATATAGTCTATGCGATAGGGGAGGTAATTATAATAGACCTCTACCTGGCTGTTTTTTATATCTCCATTAAGAAATAAGCTGATTTGAACCTCCTGATCACCCATCAGATCCGACAAAACAATCATACCACCACCAAGAGGACCGTCAAAATTACTTACACCAAGTGCAGCGGAAGCTGCATCAAGGGTAAATTTAGGCTCGTATGTGTGTTTTTTATATACCCCGTTTTCGTCCAGGTATTCCTTCTCATCCAGAAAATCAGTCTTGGCCTGCAAGTCTTTGGTGGAATTGCTTTTTAACAAGGTATCAGCCTCTTCAGTATCAGCAATGAGTGAAGAGTCGGGACTCTCTAAGGAGATACTATCAGCCGCAACAGTGGCCGTGTCTGAGTCTACAGTATCTTTTTTATAACTCGAAAGATTTTCCCAGTTAACCGGCCGAAAAAAACGTTTAGTGGTATCTTCTGAGACTTTTACAAAATGTGTTTTTGGAAGCGGCTCTGTCCTCATTTTATCAAACGGCGATTTCATAAGATAAATATCCCAGCCACCCATTTCAAAAACTGTAAAGGCAAGAAGACTTCCGTCCGTTGACCAGGAAGGTGTGAAGCTCCCTGCAAGGATATTAGTAAGAGCAAAAGCCTGGTACCGTTTCAGACCAGGAGTACCATCAGCAGAGTCAGAAGAGGGCTCAACAACTGCAGAGTCCACACTCAAATACAAATTATCTATACCGCTACGATTAGAGACAAACACAATAAGAGAGTCTGAGGGCCCATAACAAGGAGATTTATTTTCAAAAGAACCTTTTGTAATTTGCAATAATTGGGTACCATCAGATTTTATTTTATAAATATTTAGACAATTGGTATATGCGGAACCATCTGTTGTACGATTAGACTCAAAAGATATCCAGTTACCAGAAGGGGAATAACTTGGTTTCCCATCGTAGGCAGGGTCATTAGTAAGTCTTAGTAATGATTTAGTGTCTCTGTCCCATTGATAGATATCCGCATAGCCTTCATTTATGCCACTGAAACAGATATACCTTCCATCCCGAGACCAGTTGGGGGATAATATTGCCTGAACCGGCGGAGCTATTTCTTCAATGATATCACCCGTTGTAGCATTGATAATATGTATAACATCCTTTCCACCGCCTTTACTCACAATGGCCAAACGTTTACTCCCAGGGCCCCAGGCAAGGCCTGATTTGAAAAAATGGAAGGATTCATGTTTACCCTTGGTCCCACCCTGGATTACCGAACGGGTTATCTTTTCAGTTTCTAAATTAATGATAAAAACACCTTCTCTACTTTCTTTATCACTAAAAAACGCTATTTCTTTTTTATCCGGAGAAATGGCCGGCTGCATATTAAAAAAGGAGAGATCTTTCCCATGATGGGTTAATCTTCTGGCAACGCTTTTACCATATTGCCGTCTGCCAAGCTCTGGCCAATATACATGTCTGAGCTCCCGCAACCATATTTCTCCAGCTTCTTCAAGCGAGGTATGAGTTATTTTTTTAAAGGCATTTTCCACCTGGCGGGAGTGCTTCAACTCCTGAATAAACTTTTTTATTGTCCCTTCCCCATAAACAGATTCCATGAAATGGTAAAACAACTGCCCCCCTTTATAGGCAAGAAAGCCATTAAACCCCATTGCAGGAGGTGAAACATAACCTGAAGTAGTTGCGTCTATCATGTAAAACTCAGAAGATAAATCCCAGCCGAGAGAAATATATTCGGCAAGCCCTTCATTCACCCATAACGGAAATCGCGGCGCATTTTGCCTGCCAAGCCCCCCAGCTTTGTCGCTCATCAGCATATTATTAACTACCGCATGTACCAATTCATGTTTCAATACATGGTAAAAGTCTGCATAATTTCCTTCAAAAGGAAGTACTATCCTGTTTTTGAAAATTTCAGTAAACCCACCGATTGACTCATGCAAGGGGAATCGAATAACATTGGTTTGCTCAAATTCTGTATGAGAATTATGAAGGATAATAGGAATACGCATGGTTAACTCATGCCCTGTCACATCGCTAATATCAGCATACATCTCTTCCAGATGCCGGGCAGCAAAATAGGCAACGGTATCACCGTGCTGAGGATAATAAATATCAAAATGCTCAGTTTGATAAAATGACCAGAAAAGCCGATCATATTGTACCTTATTAAGCCCGAAAGCCCATACCATCGCCGGTAAAGCCAGACAAAAAAGGGAACTTACAAAAAAGAATGGTTTCCGTTTCATTTACATCTCAATACTTTCAGGCCATTTTTCTTTAATAAAATCAATAATTTTTGCTACTGACTGTCGGTATAATCCGTTTTGATAAGCCTCGGTTAAACAAATTTTTAATTTCTGAACCGATATCTGACCGGGAACAGTAGGCTCGCCTCCAAGATATCCATAGGAAAGCGGCGCCCCAACTAAAGGGGAAGCTATTCGCGAAAGTACACCATAAGGCCCAATGGATACGGCACAGGAAAGCGGATAGTTCTTCACCAGATCCTGTGAAAATTCAAGCAAATACCCGATTTCCAGTTCAGTTTGCGCAGTGACCGCAAACTTGATTATATCCGGTTGTGATAGTTCCATTTTCGCCAGAATATCCTGGTATTCGTTTATGGTATATCCCTGTGAAAAATTATGATGTGATAAAACCAGCTTCTTCTGTTGTATTTTTATCTTATCAAAGATAGTCTTAGGAAGTTTTAAAATTTCCTCAATCTCAATATCAAACCAATGCATATGTCCCTGTTCAAGGACTTTATCAACAACAGGCCATCGTTCCTCTGAAACGCCTTCCCATTGCCCTCCATCTTTGGGTAATCTGATAGTAAAAATGGTCAGCAACTCAGGATAAGTTTTCTGCATATATTCAGAAAATTTTTCGGCAATTTTTGGTATTTTTGCTTGTGGAAAGGTATCCGCACGAAATTCCAGAATACCAGCTGCATGGACCGACTCACTAAACTGACTATCACCATTTAATAGCCATTCAAAATTATCCCGGGTGATAATCCCAACGATCCTGGAATATTGATTAATAATAAGCCTCCTGCCAATTAAGGTAAAAATAATAGGAAAACCTGAGTATTTCTGTATTTTTGTATCTTAATTTATGAATATCTTTTAATAGGATAAGATAAACAAAGCCCTGTACCAAGTAATACTACCAGAAAAAACCAAAAATCGAGAAATATGTTTCAAAATTTACTTCTAGTCTCCATTCTCCTGTACTCTTCTACCTCTTTATTTGCTGGAAATAAAAACACAGCATCTAAAGCCATAATGGAACAAAAGTACCATAAACAGATACTTGCCTTTGTGGATTCTGTTTCTCTACAAAAATACCAATCTGCCAAATCTATACTTTCCCGCTTTCCCAAAAAGGCTAATTTTACCATCTTCCTTAGTGGACTTCTTTCCTGTACCATTTTTAATGATTATGGGGATACCACTGAACTTTTAAAGGCAGAGGCCTACTGGGAAGAACTTCATAATAAGCTGGAAACTGGAAAAAACCCTCCTTCCAGCTACAAGGAAACCATCCCTGCTTCTCTCTACCATGGATTATGTCGGTTACAGTTAGGCTATATAGCCAGTATTAAAAAAAAACAGATAAAAGCGGTTATGCATGCACGTTCTGGAGTAAAAATGCTCCGCAAACATCCTGGGTTTTATGAGGCACAATGTGCTGTACACACCTACGAATACTATCAAAAAAATTTATTCAGTCATTTCAGTTGGCTCCCTTTTGTTGATACAGACAAGACCGTTCCCCGTATGTATCTGAAAAAGAACTTTGCAAAAAGTCATTATTACCAGAGTGTCTATTTGAATCCACTCATCTGGTTTCATTTTGATGCAGGCCTGTATGAAGAAGGACTCAAACTAACCCAGGATTTTTTGGATAAATATCCCGGCAACAGAATTTTCACCCTCATCAAGGCTGATTTTTTGTATAAACTTGGACGCTATGCTGATGCCGCAAAAATTTTTGAATCTACCAAAAAGGAATATTTGCATCTCTATAAAACGTATCCTAACCGCCACTATGTACCTATTAATTATCTCAGTGCTGTTGGTAATTTGGTGAGGGTCTATGCCTCTATGGAGAACATACAACTTCAGAAGGAAAATGCAGATATCTGGTTTTCTTCTGAGACCCAAAAATTAGAGGACTGGCTTCCCAGAAGTTTATTAAAGGACCTCAAAAAATATAAAGGGGGGAAATGATAGAGCATATTAAACTATTGAAGCAATCATTTCCAATGAGAGATTTCTAC
>JADFYW010000216.1 GCA_015232855.1 Fibrobacteria bacterium | reverse complement strand
CATTGCCCTGCTTGACAGGGTAATCCATCAAGTCATCGATCCTGGGATGGATCGCCCTGTCAAGCAGGGCGATGACAGATGCAACTTAAATTCCATACAGTTTGGGACACTATACTAGATTCCCGGCATGGCGGGAATAGCTATGTTTTGACTGTATTTTATTGTAGCTAAATATTTGATTTTTTTGCCAAATAAACCAATTCCCAGGTGTTTTAATAATAATTACGAATTAATAACAAAAACGACTAGCTATTTTATTTATTTTGCGGTAAATTACTTAAAAAGCCTTTTAAATAAGGATTAAATGCAATTTTTAAATATAAAAACCAAGATAGTGTTTGAAAAAAAAGCACTATAAATGGAAATACAGGAGAACGTATGAAATATCTGAAATTTCTCTCAGTACTAGCCTTATGCAGTTTTGGGTTACTGCAGGCGGCCATGCCCAAGAATGGCTCTGTTTCTATGGGAACATTGAAACTACATGAAATAACCAGTAAAACTGTTTCAAGAGATTCTGCGTTTACTTTTGAAGAATATATTGGTGATGGATTTAATGGAGCTGTTATTGGATATATGAGTTTTAGTCCGGGTCGCTTTGAATATGGTCAGGCAGAATGGGTGAAAGATGCCCATGATTATGGGCTTTGGATTTGCTGTGGTGTTGTAGGTTCGACAAGTCAGTCTGAAATGATAAACGGTGCCAGAGCTTGTGCCTCAATAGGGGCTGATTATATTCAGATCGATGAACCATTTCATGGTTGGGATGGGGGATGCGCGCCATTTAATGGCAGCTTTGGTGAGGCTGATTACACGGCAATACAGCAAGCAGCCAAAGAAGCCAGTCCCACAGGTGATTGCCCTGTTATTATTACCGACGTTGATTGTAATGAGAAATTTTGGGACTGGAGTAATGTTGATGGAATGATGCAGGAAGATTATACCGATATATATCATACTGATTATTATCCGGACGTTTATACATTTAAAGCAAAACAGCCGGGCAAGTTTGCCGGAGTATGGGTGTGGAGTTTGGTAGGCGATATCATTTCAGATGTGCCTGGAGGTGTTGATTTCCATGGTTTAACCGATGAATTGCCGGATGAGAAATTCGTAACCTGGTTTACGAGTGCCTATAACGGCACCAAGAATGTTTTCTTTTTTATTTTTAACAAGAAATCCCGGGGGACCAGCGGTCATTTCGGTAATGACTGGCCCACAAAAAGGCAAACGATGATATCTGTGGTAGACAGGGATGATCCGCTTCCCCAATGGCAAGGCTTTAGTCCGGGAACGGCCATAAATACTGGTGCCCCGGATTGTCAGGTACAGGTGAAGACTGATTTCGATGGCGGTTTAGACCCTGCATCAGTGGAGTGTTATTATACAGTAGCTCCTGTAGTCAATTATAACACAAAATGGATAAAACATGATAATGTAACTGCTACAGGCACAAAAGGAACTAAAAATTGGGTTACGATTACTGCAAAACGGGTACCTTTTAATCAGGCCAGTGCTACGCAAAATAAAATAATGTTTAAAATCAAGGATGTATATCCATATCAATATCACCGGAATGCACGTACCTGGAAGAGGGAATATAAGGTGAATATAGCCTCTCTTGACTGGACCGGTCTTAGTAATGGGGGCGTTGTTACCAGTCTGCCTGCAGACCTGTCGATTAATATTCAGAATGCAGCAGGGATAGATGTGAGTTCTGTTATCTGTGAATATAGCACAGACGGGGGAGCTACCTGGACAACACATCAGGCGGAATGTACGGGCTCAACCGGAAGCACGGCAAAAGAAACGGTAAGCGTTAAAGCCTTACCTTTTGTTGAAACCGTAGGAATGAAAAATAAGATACGTTTTTCAATAACAGCCGGGGGAACGGTATTAAATAGTTCTGAATATGCCGTAAACGTCAATCTGCCACCTGTGGTTGGTAATGTTGCAACTACCCGTGCTGGTGATAATCTTGATTTCAATGTAAACATTGCAGATGAAAAAGGCCTGCGGATTGGGTCCCAGGAGACCGTTTTGAGGGATGAAACCGTTATGCTGCTGCATCTTGATAATAATACCAACGACGCTTCAGGTAACGGCTTTAACGGTGCTCTGTATGGAGATGCAAAATTTGTAGACCATCCTAGCTGGAAGACCGGTGGCAGTTCTGAAAAGATGCTTTATCTTGATGGCGATAAAGATTATATGGACCTGGGATTCGGACATATAGGGCGTGGAGCTGCGTTCACTATTTCGTTTTGGGTAAAAGCTCAAAATGCCAGAACGATTTTTATAATGGGTGGTCATGATGAGGCCGGTTCTTTGCAGATGTGGGGGCTTGCAGATAAAATATCGGTTAGCGCCTGGAATATGAGCAGGAAAAGAGTCAATATGTCCACTCCTTCGGGAAGTTTTGCACATAATGTTTGGAAACATGTTACTTTTACTTGTGATGATAAAAATGCACGTATATATATAGATGGTAAGTTACAAGCTACTGCAGATTTGTCTGGTTTTAAAATGTACAAATTTAAACCGTTTAGGATTGGCCATCCTGTCACTCGCTGGGAACACTTTAAGGGATATATTGACGAAGTACATGTAATGAGCAAGGCCTTAAGTGACATGGAAATAGCTGCGGATTGTTATTCGGGTTCCTATCGGTTTTCGGGTGATTTTGGCCTCAGTTGGAGTGATTGGGAACCGGGAGCTTTTGATAAGGCTGACGGTGCTACAGGAACAGTGGTTATGACTGCTTCCGGGCTTGCTTTAAGCCAAAAACCCGATTCCCTGAATAGAATTCAGGTCGTAACCCGTGATATTTTCGGTACTGCCGGGAGCAGAGAGTTTATTTTGATGGAAAATGATAAGGTATTAGTGGATGATATTGATGTTCCTGTACATAATATTACGTTCTATCCGAATCCTTTTAGAACTGTGACGAAGCTTAGCTTTAAGCTGCCTTCTGCCAGGGATGTAAAACTGGAAATTTATAGTATTGATGGGCAGTTGGTACGGTGCTTTAAGCCGAATTTACTGTCAGCCGGGTCACATTCACTAGTGTGGGATGGACAAGGAGAACATGGAAATGTACTTCGTTCGGGGCAGTATTTTGCCAGGTTGACTATGGGTCATGAGGTATTGGTTAAGAAACTCATGATGCTAAGATAGTGTTTCATCCATCCTTGATGTAGAGAGGGTGAATAGATGTACTTAGTGGTATGTCCTAAATTGTATATGAATTATTCTTCATGTTGTTATTACCCTGCTTGACAGGGTAATCCATATAATCATCGATCCTGGGATGGAACACACTTGTCAAGCAGGGTGATGACAGATGCGATTTAAACCCAATATAGTGTATATTACACTAGGTAATAAGGTTTCTTGATACTTGCTTATTATTGCCTGAGCACAACCTTCTCTGCCACCATTGATTCTTCGGTCTTAAAAATTAGAAAATATGTACCCTTAGCCAATTTACCTGTACAGGTCCCCTTTACAAAATTCATCCCGAATGCTGTTGTCATTCTTTTAACCAGTGCCCCCTTATTGTCATATAAGTTGAAAATATACGGGCCGCTTTCCGTTTTAAAATTAAATCCCTTGAGAATAAATTCTGTTCCGTTGTTATTACGGGCGGCTTGAATCTGGATATATCTTTTCTGCTGAAAACTGAAATTACTGGATGTGGGTTTTATCAAGTCGGGATTTGCTAGTCTGGCCCTGGCGCTGTCTGCATCTTCTGTGTTTATACTGAATTTTGTTATGATTTTCTCCAGCATCTTTTCTGCTTCAGATATGGATTTTTGCACACGGACCGGCTGCTGATCAATAAGAGCGTAAACGGGGCTGGTATAGGCCCAGCGGAATTCAGCAGGCGCCTGGCCCCATTGCCCCGGATTTTCATACTCAGCCAGTTCCGATGGCGACAAAAGATTTTCGCGGCAAACCACATAAGCAGTAATGTAAGAACTAGCGTGAGCAATGGTGTTATATGATAATTTTAATGTCTTTTGATTTTTGCTGAAATCGAGTGGGATGTGCTCTCCATTTATAATGAGTTCCGCTTTTTCTACGGTCCAATCCGAAATGATATCCAGGTCAACTTTAATTGAATCTCCCTGGTTAATGCTTAAAATTTTTCCCGGCTTTGCCCCGTTTACCCGTAGAAATATCATAGGACCGTTGGTCGCAAAATTATAGCCTTTTTTCCAGGCATCCATAAAACCTTCTATTCCTTCTTCTGCCTCAGCGCGCACATATACCCGATTGTATCCCAGGGGCGTTTTTTTGTATTCAGAAGCGGTGCCCGCTCCGGCGGCCAGCTGCAGACCCGTGCCCAGAAGACGTTCGTATGTTTCGTAATTCATTGCCATCATTCCTTCTTCAGTTCCGGGATAATCGGGAAGACCGTGAACATCCAGTTGATTGCTGTACATTGTCCTGGGTTGAAAGCGGTGTCGATGAAAATTGTTGTTTATAACATTAACAACGTGGACAACGCCCAGAAGAGCGTCCAGCAAAACTTCCTGGGACCATCCACCCTGGTAACAAGTAATAGAGCCCGCTTCATAGGCAAAGCGGGTTATTTCCAGATTGGGGCTGCTGCCGTCATCGGGTTCAGTGAATTGAAATGGTAATCCGAAAGTATACATAGCGCCGTAACTCCACTCTAATTCCAGATCCCAAATGGTTGAAGTGCCCTGACCGGTCCCGAAGCTGTGAGTAGTTGTGAAACCGGTATTGGTAGGGATTGGATACATATCGTGCCCCATCCACCATAATGTAGAATGGGAATAATCCAGAGACTCACATGCACCCCAGACAGCAGACTTCTCTGATTCTATGTGTCCATGGTTTTCGCCTGATATATAGCCCCTTTCACTCATATTTATCCATCGATTGAGAAAAATCGTATCTTTTAAGCCGCTGGTGCTAACGTCGAGATTCATTTTAACACAGGAGTACTCCGGGCCTTTTTCTGCCCTCAGTTGTATTTGCCCCGATTGTACGTCAAGATTCAGTGAACCATCACAGGCAAACCAGGTTTCCGGACCTATTTTTATAGTGGTATCGGTAGCAGTATATTTTGTACCGTTGCTATGCCGAAGGGCTACACGGCAGGGGACAAGTTTGGTAGAATCACTAAAAAACAGTTCCAGCTTGGCAGAGAAAACATGGGGAGACATTACCCAAATCATAACCATTAGTGAAAAATATTTTTTATACATTTTGTATCCTTGATCTGATAAATATTAAGATAAAATCTGCTTCTATCTTCTGTTAATAATATATAGACCGGAAGGAAAATGAGATGCTGTGGGTTTTAAAGGTTGGCTATTGAGATAATTGTATACTCCTACAACTTTGCCATTAAGGTCTTTAATGGTAATATGGTTAAATGTTTCTCCCTGGAACTTTAAAATTGGTGACAGTGAGGCGCCATTTTCCAAATAGCGAAGAAAGTTCCTTTTAGGAGTGTTTTTTTGTGAAAAATTTGAAACAGAAGTAACAGAGTCTATTAATAATTCGCCTTCAGTAACTAATTTGCGCAAATAAATGTTATCATTATGCCGAAAGCAAATTACCACTCCGCGACCTGGCAGGTCCGCAACGTTTGGGCCTGTTCTATCTGTGTATTGCCTTCCCCATTCGTCGTCATAAATGTTTTGGATAGTTGACCATGAATCATTTTCATATACGTAATAATGACCTGAGGAATCATTTGTGTTGGCGATAGTTACCACAACCGCCCCCGTGGCCTTGTCTACTACCACATCCGGATGCATCATGCTTTCGCAATAGCCGGATGTTCCATCAATTATACCAAGATTAACAGGATTATCAAATGTGCTGCTTTTTCTAAAGCCGACCATTACTCCGCAGCCTGAGTTAAAACGCATTGCACTGGCAAAGATCATGGTGTCAGGATGAACAACGTGGAAATAGGCGCCTTCATTTAATACCGGAGCGCCAATAGAGGTGGCATGGACGGCAAGGCCATTCGTAGAAAAGGAGCCTCCGGGTTTAACAGGGCCGGCAACATGCCAATCACCACCCTGATAAAGGATATAGAAGTCTCCATTATATTCCTGTACTTTCGGCATGGTTGACCAGGTTAGGCCTCCTGACAGGGTTTTTAATTCTCCCCATATACCACTAGGGTCACGCCAGCGGTAAGAGGCCGCATAATGGGTTGTTTTATCTCCACTCACAGCCCAGGAACAGGCTAATATATTGCCTGCCTTATCTATAGCTATATGG
>JADFYW010000215.1 GCA_015232855.1 Fibrobacteria bacterium | reverse complement strand
AAAATATAACCCTTCTGTGTTCTCTGTGTACTCTGTGGCTAATATTAATCAGCTATTTTGAACAGATACTAGTTAAATTCTGAGAAATTGAGAGATAAGGCATCATCCCTTTATTCGAACTTTTTACATAAATCCCGATGCCATCCAATTGTCAGTACACGAACACCATTTTCAGAAAATTCATTGCACCATTTTCGAGGTTCAGGGAAGCTGCTAATGAAATTTCTTTTAAAAGCGAGCAGATGTATTTCTTGATGGTCTTTATATAAACGGATTAATTCCCGCAACCGGGTCCTCGCCTTTTCTGACCTCAGGTCTTTTATTTCAATGTATACTTTTTTGTTTATTTTTTTGGTGTTTATAAAAGACAAAACATCCTGCAAACGAGGAATGGTAATAGAGTCTGACGACAGGTTTATTTGATTGATAACGCCTGATTCTAAATCATTAAACATGATTGCCCCATTATTGATGGTCACAAAGTCATTGAGAAGCTCTTTATTTCCGTATTTTTCTAGTGGTACCATCCGCTCAAGGTCCTCATCATGAAACACATAGAGGACAGAATCTTTTGACTCCCGCACATCCAGTTCGATATACAAAAACCGGAAACTTGATTTCTTTGTTTGTAATAAATGCTCTAAGGATGCTATGGTATTCTCTGGAATAGAATCATCAATACTTCCACCAAGCCTGTGGCCAATATTATAAGAGCAAGACGTTATCAGTAAGCAAGTAATTACGGATACTAATTTGATACTATTCATTTTCATCATTATTGTCTTCATCCGCAACAAGACCTTTTATTATAAAGTACTTACACTTTTTTAAAGTTATTTCTATAATAACGAGTTAATCTTTGGGATGTATTAAAAATATTGTGCGCAAACAGAAATGGGTTAATTATAGTTTGTGGAATAAAGAAAAAAAATGGCTGGATAGGATGGAGAGGTAAGGGCAATAAAAACAAATTTTACCCAAGATATTAAGAGATAAAGCAGGAGACAGACACACCAAAGATCTTGGCCAGTTTTTTGGCCATTTCCTTACTTATTGGGCGTCTGTTCTTTTCAAGATCGCAGATATATGCCCTGGTCATGTCAACCCGTTCTCCAAGAGCAGCTTGGGTAAGTTCAAGATTCTCACGATAGGTTTTCACATAGTCGCCCGGCGTAATGCGTTTTTTAAAACTCTTATAAAGATTGGTCTCAAAAAGATCAACAAGCTCTTCATCCGACTTCTCACGCTTAATTTTAAGCGCTTTGCCGAACTCCCCCTTTAAAACGGCAAGAACCTTATTGGAGACAAAGCCTTTGATTTTAATATCAGTATGGGGCGTTTTCACGACTGCCAACATAATATACCTCTATGATTATAGTTCCTTTTTCGCATCGCCAACATGCCACCCAGTGATATGCCAGATGGCAATGATATTCTTCTTTTCCCAGTGCACTATAGTTCTGCCAGTTTTTTGCTACGGGTCCATTTTCTTTAAGTTGTTCAGCTAAGATGAAAAATTTGTCTAAAATATTCTTTGGTAGTTTCTTAAGGCTTTTTTGAACCCTTTTCTTAAGTACTACTCTATACTCCTCCATCTCTAATATTGTACCATATTATATGGTACTTGTCAACCTGTTTTTAATATCAAAAAAAAGTTTTTATTTTGGCGCTGAGGTACAAGGATGTCCTCCATAGCCTTAGCTTAGGCTCATTTTAATTCTTGTTTTTCTGATTAATTCAAGATTTTAAAAGTATTAATCTATTAATTCGAGTGAAGTTCAGTTTGCCTTTTTTCCACAAAAAATCTAACTTTCGGCCCGATGCCACTTTAGCTCAGTTGGTAGAGCAGTTCATTCGTAATGAACAGGCCAGCAGTTCAAGTCTGCTAAGTGGCTCAGTACTCTCTCCCCTATTTCAATAATACAATTCTCAATTGTAGACGATTGAACCATTTATCTGTTCTATTCGGCAAATAATGAGAATCATCCCCATAATTATAATTCGATTGTAACGTGAACCGATGTAATGAAACATCCATATTGACTAGAATTTTTTTATTAAAAGCAACAGTCAAACCAGTTATAAATTCAATATGCCCATTAAAGGTATTAATCATCATATCATTAAACACCTGGCTCGCTGTGAACAACCCAATGGTATTACCAAAGTACAGATATTTCAAAATATACCACTGCTGAATATTCCTGAACCCGGCCTGGAGTATAAAATCAGATCCTTCCTTTTCCGTATAATCCCAGTCATATTGTCCCCAGCGGTCCCAGCGGGTGACAGTCCTACCCTGGATATCACGATAATCACTACCAAATTCAACTACTGTAACTGGCATAATATATTTAGCGTTTAAAAAGCCCAATTTAAAGGGGGTAGACAACCACGTCTGGTACGGATTAATATGACCATATGAAAGGGAAATCCGTAAATCATGCCCACTTCTCTTTTCCCCCTCAAAATTGACGGTTTGATATTTTTTGGTGACATCTTCCTCAGGTACCATATAGTAAGTATCAAATTTTCTCGGGACTAGCGGCTCACATTTATTATAACTGAATCGGTAAGCAACTTCTGTTAACATTGCCATGCTCCCTGCTCCTTGGGTAGCCTGCCTGAGATAACCTGCTCTCAATTTATACTCATTGTTAGGAGCATTTTTATTAAAATCCCGGTAATGACCTGAACCAAACCAATTAACAGGAAAATTAGAGTGTTCATCACTTTGTTCATAATATCGAAAGCCCTTCCTACGGGAATAACGGGCTTGCAAGGATACCAGGAGTTTTTTCGTTTCAGCCAGAAAAAGCATCGTATTGAGATTAACATAATAGTCATGCTGTCGAATATGGGTTATAAAATAAGTTGAATCATACGTTCGCTCACCGCAATGTTCTAATGGAAAGCCACTCAAATCGCATGATAGTTGATTAGTCTCACCCCGAAAATAATCACGTTGATAATCATAACCCAAGCCTATTGAGAATACATGATGCTTCAATATGAACGAATAAAACAACGTCTGTGGCTGTATTGAGAAATGCCTTGTAGAATCATATCCAGCCGTCCCACGATAAGAGATGTGCCCAAACGGTATGGGTATAAAAGATACTTCGGATTGCAATTCATTAAAATTGGTCATTGAAGCAGGGTTAAACCGGTAATCCAACGCTCCAAACTCCGGTTGGTGGATATAGGACGAGCTATGATATTCAGGAGAAAGTAACTCCCCGGAGTACGCGCCAATAAGCAATGTACAAAACAGACTCAACAGCCTTAAGTAATACAAATTAATTACCGGTTGTAAAAGACGACTTATACAGGTTATGCATTAAACTTCCATATACATCCGTAATTCCGCTATCCAACTCAATGGTATACTGAATATCTGGTGTAAACCCATTGTGATAAACAGTAATCCGGGATGAAGATGGCTTATCATCAGCAAAAACAATGTGATACCCCAATCGCATAGAATCAACCGCCGGACTCAACTCAAAATTCTCTAAAAAAACAGATGTGTCAATTTCGGTATTGAATACAAAAACCAGAGAATCTGTCAGACCAACATTAACACGCCCATTATATGGATGATATCCGGTAACAGACAGCTGGCTGGTTGTAAAGGTTTTGAAAAATGGCAGAAAGGTATCTCCCTCCCGTGAGGTATAACCGGAATCAAGCCATAAAGTATATTTTGTTCCAGCCTGATAGATTTGCAGGGGCGAAATCACTAAAGTATCATTCTCCCGACCACCTTTCCATAATAAAGAAACCGGCGCCGAAGGGGTAATTCGAAAAGCGCCTTCAACAGAAGTCCAGTCCATCGTATCCGGAAAAATTATGCTAATAACCTGAGCAACATTAAAACGTTGGTAAAAACTATATGGAATAGTCTTAAGCTGCTCCTCAACAACCGGTTCTGAATAAGTACTGGTAGTAAAATCAATAGTCAGTGCCGTTCCGATTTTCTCTGTTGAATTACCAAAAACCAGAGAGTCAACCTCGATAATATAATTTGTTTCCGGTTGGAGTATGTTATGGTGTACCGTAATTTCATTTTCACTGGAATTATAGGTATAGGATAGACCTCCTGGATTCGGAGTAATAGAAAAAGCCTGTTTAAAATCTTCAAGAGCGATGCCAAAACTAAAGTCAAAGCTAAAATCATCGTCTACGGGTATGCTCGTTGCCCCTTTCAAGGGATAATAATCATTAAATCGTAATTCAATTGTTTTAAAAGAAAAGCTAAAGCCCTCATTAATGACCGTTGAATCCTCTTCCATAAACCCGGCATCCAGATAAACGACGTATTTAGTAGAACTTTTTAAGCTCCTTCCAAACTGCACATTAAGGTTTTCCACACCAGAATAGGATGTTTTTTTCCAGAAAAAATTTGGCTTTAATTCTGGAGATATTCTAAACGCCTTTTCAACAGATTCCTTGTTCATCTCTGTCTTAAAGCTAATGGTTATACTTTTATTTGTTTGCACTTGAACATCATTGTCACTTGGAGAGGTAGCGTAAATCAGTTTCATCGTCCGAACCTTATCATACTGAGTCGTATCAATTGTGTATACCATTTTATATCCAAATTCAATTGGAGTACCATAGGTATTCAATGCTCCTTCTCCCAGTGCAATCTCCAGTTTGTCGGTTTTAAATAAAGCAGTCAGGGCAACTTTGATTCTTAGGTATCTATTAGTTGAAGAATAATAATATTCCCATTCTGAATCATCTATACGGGGACTGGTATTGAGAGATTTATAGAGGCTGAGATCGTTCATGTCCTCAGAAAAATGGATGTCAAATATCATGTTTTCATGGGTAACCCGGCTGCTGGAAGCATTTTTAAAATAATCATAATCAAGGTGGTCACCGGATTTTGGATAGATATTGGTAATTGGGTCGGGATAATCGGAGAGAATGTAACTATTTACATTTTCAAAAGGTGAATCAACACTAATATTGATGGACAGCCCCCCATATCCTTCGGCATCTACTTTGATTTTATAGTTCCCATAATACACATCTTGAAACTCATATTGCCCGGTTTCAGGGTCTACTTGAACAGTATCAACGGTATCAATAGCCACCAGGTAGGCAATTGCCGTCACTCCTTTGGGACGGATCTCACCAACAACAGTAGCTTTGTCAACGTCCTCATCCAGCACATAATTAATACTGTCACTGCAATGCTGTAAACAAAGAAATGCACTGAACAGTATGATATATTGAACGAATGAATTAAGCATCTTATTTACTCCCGGCTTGATTTTTTTTTCTTTCTTCAGTTACATATAAACGGGTAAATTCCATTTCCAACTCTGGAAGTGTGGCCCCGAACAATTCTTTAAACGTCTGGTCTATCTTCTCAGAAGAGGTATATTGCATTAACTCCCCGTATAATTGTTTTACTTTCTTAATACCCCAATGGGAACGAAGATAAATAAGAAATGCCCCAGCCCTGAGATAACTTCCGGAACTATAATCAAAATACCGGTCATAAAATTGTGAGGTAATGGACGTATCACATTTATACCAGTCTAGTTCATTCTCTTCTTCGCTTGTGTCCGGCATACTCATGATGCGTGCGTACATTTCAAGCGCATTTTGGTAATTTCCACCAGTTGCATTTTCAGAAAAGTCAACATACTCAAGGCTAACAGCCATTCCTTCAGTCATAACATCATAATCACAATCACCGCCCAGAGTTTCAAAAACCATAATATGGGCGATTTCATGACCATCATCATCCATGACATATCTTCTGGATTCAAAGACCCCGACCGTATATTCAGCATTAGGGTTTTCCCCCAAATACCAATCCAAATAAACATCAATAACCCCATCGAAATGCGTCTCCAGTGTATTATTGATGTATTTCCGCAGATATTCTTTCCTTGCACCTATCTGTTTAATTTCCTGGGGAGTAAACTCATCTTCGTGATAATAAATTTTAAAATGTTCCGTCCGATAACAGGTTTTACCATAATGTGTCGAAAATAGATCACAGCTTCCAAAAAAAAGCATCCCTAAGCAACAAACTAATCTTAAAATCAAGGAAATCGCCTTTCTGGGATTTTTAGTAAAAACAAATATCATTACATTTTATGCTTTTCGTTCAAAAACTTGAGTAATTTTCTCCGAGTTATTGAGTTCTCTTTCATACTTACATCTTTCTAAGATTTTTTTTTGTTTTGTTGAATAATCCATAAATCAAGTATAAACCAGACTTAACAAGTTTTCCAGGTAAACCTCATATTATTAAAATATGG
>JADFYW010000214.1 GCA_015232855.1 Fibrobacteria bacterium | reverse complement strand
TAGGCCGTAATAACAGTATGAGTTCTGCTGTTCTGTTTGAAATACATCATTCCCACCCTTATCTGGAATTTGGAAAGACTTTGGAACAGGTTCGGCTGTATAATCTATCCGGGAAAATAATCGACACTCAGTATGGACAAACAAGAATGCTGGCACCTGAGAATAATGGGATGTACTTTATTGAAGTTACACATAAGGGGAAACACCAGGTTAAAAAGATCTTTTTAATGCAGCACGATATCAGGCATGGTTTTTTCTAGGCCGGGAAACATACCATGCATGAGATTTTCTTGGTGGAACAGGACATGCTTTGGATGCTGGTCAGTATATAAAGGTAGCAACATATAATATGGAAAAATCAACGCATAATATTTTCGGTCATTCCTGAACGGTAATTTTGTATTCCAAATCAAATGAAATTCTGTCAACATGATACCATTATTAATTGACACGGCCTAAGTTCAGACTTCCTGATCTCAGGGAAAATCTATGATACCAATTTGCACCTCATCTTCATATTTGTCTTGGGGAATAACGTCTCTGTACCATTAAGTTCATCATTCAAATATTTGAGGGTAATATTTTCAGATTGATTAGCCATATGGTGAATTCGGATAGTGACTATTTTATTGGGTATGATATCAGCTTCTGTATGGTAGGCTATCATTTTTACGGTATCTATAAAATGTTTACTGTCATTTTCTAATCGTTTAAATCTTTCCATTCGAATACAAAATCCGTTGGATGTCACTATTACTAACAAACATTTTTATTCATGCGTTTACACAGGGTAAACGATTCTTGCAGTGTGTTGACCTTTCCGAAAGTTTTTTTCTCCGGCCTGACTAAATTTCAAAATAAGTTTTTATGGAAGATTTTTTGGTTTAATAGGTCAGGAAGGGTGCTTTTCAACAGAGGGGGGATATGCAAGACGAATTTTACAGGGAAACTAGTAGAGTATTTTTCAGATCACATAATACCAGGTCTAATCTCCTTTTCCGTTAAACATATCATCAATGATTAATTAAATCATTTTTTTACAATTGTTCGTGAAGAAACCAAATTATTGTTCTGATAAAAGTTCACTATGTATCCTCCCTGTGGAATATTTTCCAGACTTAATGATACCGTTTTATCAACAAGTACGGCTGATTTAAGGACTCTGCCGTTCAGACCGCAAATATCGACCTTGATGTCTCCTTCCGAAGCAGAATTGATCCTCAGGTTAATCAGTTCCGCGGCCGGATTAGGAAACAAATCAACATGAAGATGACTTGTTTTTCTAGACAATCCAGTTATGCCTGTGGACATATTGATTGTCCATGAGACTGAATAAGTATGGATTGACTGGTGGTTATCTATCCGCAGAAATGGGGATTTATCTTCTATTGAAACGGATAAGGTGTTTTCACCAAGATTAAGATCGGAACGTTTAATAGAAACCGAGTCCGTATTCTTTTTAAAAGATGAACCATTTAATACCCACGCCCTGTCCAGAGTATAGGGAATGGGGGCAAGTAAATCCAGTGAGAATTTCAGAGGCAATTGTTCTGGGGTAATGTTCAAATAACCAGGTCTGTATGTACCCAGAGGCGGAACCATGTCATGGATTGCAACCAGAGGCGAAACCATGTCATGGATACGTTCAACTGTCGCTTCAGCACAAACTGAACAAAAAGGATTTTCCAGCTCCCGCATAATGCAGTTTTGATGGGGCCTGTACCACGTGGGAGATTCTTTATGAGGATATATTCCAATTCCATTATCACCGTACCAGTTTTTCCATCTTACCGTATTGCGATTTGTCACCTGTGTCATGTTTATACCTTCTTGAGCATGTTCAGCCCCCGCCCAGTACTCATCTATCAAATCAACAAACGAATGCCCAGTTTCATGCAAAAGTACATCGACAGATTCGGAATTGACTGCAATTGTACTAACATCCCCCCCTGACCCTCCGTCTTTGGAATGATTGACCAGTATAGCAACCTGATCATAAGTTGGAAAACTGCTTGCCAGAACATTCTGGATCCTGGATGTTCGATAAGAATACAGCAGCCTTTCTATTCCCCAGGCCCAATATGAGCTTCCAAAATAATTATCAATCAGATTATCAGGATCCATTGATGCTCCACTTATATTTGAAGGAACACTAATGCCGTATACATTAATATAGTTCTTGTAATTGGAATAAGGTGATAACTTAAAAAATCCATTTGTAACATTTTGGGCGTCCTTGATAAACTTTGAGAGTTCATTGCTGGTGTATCCATCTGCCAGGATTACAATATTTATACATTCTTCGCATGCATTATGAATTACGGTAACTGGAAAGGATTGGGAAAATACCGATATCGGTAAAGATAAAAATGAAATTAGCAGGATAGTAGCAAGCCTTTTCATGGGAACTCAACTCTGGTTATAATCAAATAAAGACTATCGTTGTTTTTGCTGCCAGAGTTGGCATACTGAACACCGATAGACTCTGTATCCGGGTCAAGCTGCATGCGGACAGTAAACTCTGTGCTGTCGAGCTCGACGGTTTTTTTTGCAAACTTGCCGGTATCATCTACATATTCCAAAACCCTTGAAAGGGGATTGGGAACTTGCTTGCTTGCCAGTTGCCGGAAGTCTTTATCTATTTGAATGCACTCCATGCCTTTAACTTCCTTCATGCCTTTGGCGCCCTTCCTTTTAGTTTTGGAACGCCTCTTTTTTATCTTCCCGCACGTTAGTTTCTGGTTTATGAGCTGTATCTCTATTCCTCCTTCCGAATTTTTTCTAATAGAATAGTTGAGGAAAATAATCCTGCGTGTTTTATCCTTAAGGCTTTTTTGGGTTTTATCAAAAGACAGGACATTAAGATTGACAGGGGCTTTGCTACTCACTTTTTCAGAAGGCTGCGTTTCCGGCTGTTTGAGCGGAGCCGGGACTTGGGCCAGCGCAAGTAAAAGCGGTATAAGACATATTAAGAAGGTTCTAATTTTCACTTTTTTCCTCCAGAAATATTGTTAATAAATTCATGGTCGTTTAATTATGCGTCAGATGACAATATTGTTGTCTCGTGTGACATCCATTTAGCTTTTTCATGTACCTGCTGATTCCGAAGCGCGAAGCCTGCCCTTGGGGTACAAGTCGGAATGACTGGTTTAGGGACATAGAACATGAAAAAATTAATTTGACAGCTCACTAGCCTGATTATTTAACCTTGATAATTTATTTGCGCCGCACTATTCTGCTTACATCCAAGTACGCTTTGGAAAACTGTTATTAAAATACCTTCAAAATCACAATAATGCAACGCAATATGGAAAAATTTCCCACGAAAGCTGTCCATCTACCTCATGCTCGCCTGTGGTATATAGCTCCATTTCCAGTCCTAAGATTTTTCCAATAGTATGTTTTATTCACCAGGGAAATATTACTCGCTCTGGGTGTATGTATCATGCTAGGCTAAAATTTGAGAACTCATTATCAACTAATAAGCTAAAATCTGAATATGTATTAAGGTTATTTTGATTACTATCCAATATTGAATGTAAATGGAAGAATAAAGACAGTGGCGAAATTGACTACGAGAAACGATAGTTGTAGCAGAATTGGTGCAAGCGCATACGATGATAATATACTATGAAATGGAAAAAAACAATATGAAAAGTGCATTAATTTGGGTACGTTATTTGTATAATTTAGGCGAATAATAGCGATTCATAGTAATTTTCACTCAAAAGTAAAAGAGCACACTATTGCTTTGTTCAGGATAAGCACTATATTACTAGTGTGTGATGAGTTATTCGTTTACGTTATGTTATTAAAACAGAGACAACAGGTCGTAAACGTAAGTGCGCTATGTAAAGGGGAAATCGCTCAAAATAAAAAAATAAAAAAAGTCTGGAATCGGTTAAGCGTATTGCCAGATAAAAAAGTTGTTTTGTTTCTAAATCAGGGAAGAAGAAACAAAGCCGATTTAGAAAATTAAACAGGAAATACTAAAGAAGACATTAACTACTGGGTGACAGTAATCTAAAATGAGGCTTTCAATGAATAGAATTTATACATTATATTTCCCCCTTTTTGTCCTTTTCGTTTTATCTGCAAGTGCTTACGATGAAAAAGATTTTTTATCCGCCACGCATACTTTTAACACCACAACCCTCGGTTTCCGGTTATTTGTACCCCCGGGTTATTCACCTGACAGCCTCTATCCGCTGGTACTCACTCTTCATGGCGCAGGGCGCCGGGGTAACGATAACGAAAATCAGATAGCGGGTTCCTCTGTCACTCTTTCCTGGGTGAGGAATGATGTACCCACCAAACACCCCTGTTTTGTGGTCACTCCACAGTGCCCTAATGACAATAAATGGGTGGATACCGATTGGGAAAAGGGTAATTATGACCTCTCAAAAGTTCCTTTATCAAACGAGATGCTAACGGTAATGGATCTTGTCGATTCCTTAATCAAAATATTTCCAATTGATACCAATCGGTTATATGTGGCGGGTAATTCAATGGGTGGCTACGGTACCTGGAATGTAATTCTTAATTACCCAGGCAAATTTGCAGCGGCTGTTCCGGTTTGTGGAGCGGGGGACAAATCCCTTGCAGGTTTACTCAGCGATATGCCGATATGGGCCTTTCATGGCAACGCCGACCCCACGGTGCCGGTGAGTGGTTCCAGAGATATGATGTCTGCCATTCAAAATATGGGGGCAAATGTACTTTTCTCAAATTGCAACCTGCAGCAGAATTGCACCGGTATGCCAGCACAAGAATTCGCTGATTCGCTTAAAAAGTCACCCATGTATATCTATACCGAATTGGATGGTGTAGACCATAACTCCTGGGACCCTGCCTTTCTTGAAACCCCGGGCTTGTACGACTGGGTTTTCAGCAAAACCCGAGAGGTTCCTCCTGTAAGTATAGCAAGTCCAGATGCAATGTCGGGGTCAAACACGAGACATCAATTAGCAATTGGCTCGGTAGGTGTGTTTGATATAAATGGAACTTTGGTTAAAACAGTTTATTACAAAAACGTTGAATTTAAATGGGATGGTACCAACCAAAATGGGGACCGTGTGGGAACCGGTATTTATTTTGTAAAGAATTTATTCAACAGCAAAGGGCATGCGCTCAAGGTTTTTATTGCAAACTAACACTGATGAATATCGTAAAATGGTATTATACGAATATTGCATTTTAAGTAAACAGAAAACATCCATATTCACTTGCCTCACAAAACACGGTCTCGTAATAAATAATAGTTATTGAACAGGAAGGTTATCCAGCAAACTTGTTTCTAGTGCTGTGGGAAAGGTGTTTGGAAGGGTGTAGGTTACTCCGTTTGAGGCGGCCCATTCTAATCCACGTATAATCATGGTTTGAAATCCCGCGCAGCGCATAGCCGTATTAGGGGCACCCGCCTTTAAGTAACCCATAACATTAGCGTAAACCCTGCCCTTGCCAAAATTAACTACCCATGAAACTGGTTCACGGACTTGGGTAACCGGGTTTTTAGTGTAACTTAAAACAGTCATATTTTGCTGTGGCCCCCTCAGGTAAAAGTCAAGTTGATCCTGGGGATGTAACCAAACTGAAGGAACATTCTGCATAATAGGATGTTGGTTAGATGGTACAAAAATAGAAAAATTATCAGCAGGCAGGGTTTCCGGGTTTGAACCGCTATCCAGGGGTATCTGAACAACTTCTTTCTGATCATTAAGATAGATGCCTGGGTACGAGCCGGGCAAACGGGCTGCCAGTCCGGCCATGTTCATGAATGGATCCCAGTCTATAAAAGAATTAGAAAAACCATGCATGAGAAAAAGTCCGCCACCCTCTTCAACATATGATAAAAGGTTGTTTCGTATTTGAGCAGGCCATGATGATGGTACTTCAAGATCCTCAGTACCATTATTGACATTCAGTAGTATAGCGTAATATTCTGAGAACCGTGGGTTCCAATTATTCCAATCTTCTGCTGGAGCGTCTTTGGTGGGAGACGTGGAGACGTCAACCAGGAATATGTCTGATTCATTGAGTATGGTTTTTAGATATTTCTCCATGGTAACCCAGTCATGGTTGTGAATGCCGTTTACGATAAGTATGCCAATTTTATTGAGTTGAAGGTTGATCTCAGTTGAGGCTTTTCCGGAAGTTACCTGCACATCACTAAGAACAGAGGTATCACGCCTGGTATTTAAGCTAAAAGCCCTCAGTTGGTAAGTACTCTGCGCCAGCCCGGAGATTATATATGCACCTGTACTATCCGACAGAACATATTTATCAGTACCCAGAACTTGGATAATCGTTTTTCCCGGCTTTACATATTTACTCAGGACTTGGCCCTGTATACTTCCAATGGGGGTAA
>JADFYW010000213.1 GCA_015232855.1 Fibrobacteria bacterium | reverse complement strand
GGGACTGGTCATGAGTGCCCGGGAAATACTTACCAGTCTTTTTTGGCCCTGACTTAAATGGTACGTATATGCAAAGAATATACTTGTTTTTTAAGATTGGTAAAGAAAAGTACTGTTAAACAACAATCCTCAAAATATCATTTTCAATGGGGCCTCATTACACTTGTTCCGCTCATTTCCGGCTTCCACCAATGGGACTCCCAGTATTTTTGATCCAGTTCATACACATCTATAGGCGAACCATCCTGGTAAGAATCAGGTAACACCCCATAACGTTTCATTTCACGGATATAATGCGGTGAGGGTGTGAAAGAATCCATATCAAACCGGGTTATTTTTTCCAGATAAGACTTTGCCTCATTAATCATGGCCAGTATTTTTTGATAATCGGCATCAGCAGTACTGGTAAAAACACTACCGCAAATACCATATCCTCCGGCTGATACGGCAAGAGGCGCCAACAGGGCCACTGATTTTTCGGGCCGGGTGAGATTAAAAATTTTATCGGCTGCAAATAACATACGCTGATCTGCATATTTTTTCATCCAGGCGTTTGAACCGACCTTTATAGTATAGGGATCATCTGACTGGGTTTGAAAGGAAGATACTTCTACAATAGCTCTGCGGGCAACATTGTCACCATTGGTAGCATAAACTTCCATTTCAGCAAGTCCTACATTCTGGCCTTCACCACCCTGCACCTGAAATTTTACCCAGGTGATAGTTTTCGTAGTAAATGAAAATTCCTTTGCACCTCCATCACCGGGTAAACCACTTACCGTTATCTGGCTGCCGTCGCTGAAACTGAGGACACCACCATTTGCTTTGTCAACTTCATTTTGGCGGTCATGGAGTACCACTTTATTAACTTCTTGAGCCAGAGACCAGGTTAGTGTAATCCAGGGGTTTAGTTCGCTTTTAGAAGCCCATTCTGTTCGATGAGCGCGTTCAGGGTCCTTTTGTCCGTCTACAGCCTGACTCCCTGCATAATTGCCGGTGGAGTTGCCAATGAGCCAGGGTAGTGAATAGGCAAAATATCCAAATTCTGTATCTCTGCCTTCATTATAGGCCATTTTCTGTGGTTCCAAACCCATATCATCAGAAACAGACTGTGGTAATCTTGTGTTTCCTTTATGACAGCTTCCACACCGATTAGAAAGTGCACTGGAAGCGGCACTGGTACTGCTCCATTCAAGGTCTGGTCTTTGCACAGCATTGATTAAATAACCGCCGACCATTCCTGTCCCCAGAGCAGCGTAGGTACCCGGAAAAGTGGCTGAAGCATCAAGCCAGAGCTTCACCTTCCGTAGTTCGGTATCAGAGAGTATTACCCCATAGTGAGTTCCATCTACTTTATTCATGAGCGGACTGGCGGAGCTGCCTATAGTACGGGGGGCCAGGTTTCCTCTTGCATGATTGCGCCCATCAGCAATTTGCAACCGCGTTGAAAGGGAGTAATAACTATGGGTAAATACGGGGCCTGCGTCCCCGGTCATAAGCACACCACCATCCCGTTTGTCTACATCATGACAACTTAAACAGTGTTTGTCCCATAGAGGCTGGATGTCGCGGGGGTAGTCGAAAACCTGTGGCATATCCGGGACTGGTTCCGGAATTGAGGCCTTTCTTTGAAGTGCTTTTATAGTCGGCGCATTCTGCACCACCATGGTGCGGTCTTCATGGCATCCGATACAGGATGTTACTTCTCCGGGCATCACGGTAAGAAAACTCTGCATGCGTTTTACTGATTTGTCATTCTCATCCAGGGCCACCAAAAAAATACTGCGGTTCGCCGGGATTTCCATATAAGCCGAACCATCATCTTCTACCGGGACTGTACCCAGTACACGGTTTAGAGTAAAAGACCCTCCCATGGTAAGAGGCTCCATACCGCCGGTAACATTTATGGGTTTGGGCAGTGTTTCAAGGATGAGTAACTTTTTTATGTCACCCTTTTCAACGCCAGTCATATTACGTCCGATATAGGTATCAAGCAAAATGAGTTTACCGGTGGAAACCTTCGGGTTGAGGCGGGAAGGAATATTAGTCTCACGTGTCCTTGCAATGATAGGACGCGGTTCACATAACATGGCGCTGTCAGTATACAATTCACCTGTTGCTTCAAACAGGGTAGAATACTTTCCATTGTTTCTCATAAGGAGGATTTTATTATCCTGGGCCACCAAAAAGGAGTCAGGCGACAGTGGGTAAGGGTCATGAAAAGCAGGAAAAGGATAGAGTTTTCCAAGTGACTCTGATAAAAATCTTTCCGCATTTTTGTCATCCGGACCATTAGCTGCCGTTTTTATAGTTATCCGCCCCATATGCTCCGGGCGGCCATGTCCTCTTCCATTAATCATAATGATTTTGTCTGTTCCAGGAATAGGTTTTGCATCGCAATAGACATCCCAGGGGTGCATGTTTCCATAATAGGTCATCTGGTTTGTTCCGTCCGGATTCATGGTCCAAAGATGATGATAAGCCATTTGTCCCCGATCAACATATTCCCAGCGGGTATAAAGTATGCGCCCGTCAGGGAGTACCCAGGGAGTGTTGTCATGCTCAACATTAGCAGAAAGCATACGGATATTTGTGCCGTCTCCGTCACAACGGTGAATGGTGGCTACCTGGGTCATCCAGCAGTTTACGAACCGGTTGGCCCGGCTGGAACAAAATACAATACCGCCATCGGGCAGGTAACAGGGCTCAATATCATCATAGGGTCCGGAGGTAAGTTGTTTTATGTCAGTACCATCAGTACTCATTTCATACAAGTGAAAATAATCAGTACCGCCTTTTCTCCAGGAAAAGAGAATTCTGGTCCCTTCATAATTAACCACCGGGTCGCGAAAACATCCTTCAAGATCTTTAAGCAGAATGGTGACCTGACCAGTATTAACGTTTAACTTGCAAAGAAACCCCCGTTTGCCGTATACTTTTTGTTCGGCATCATAGGCATAATGTCCAAAATTAGCATACCAGTGTTCATACACAGGATTGCGCATAACAAAAACAACTTCAGTAAAATTTGCTGCATTGGTACTCTGGGTTACCGCAATTTTCCCCAGGCTGCCGTTATAGTTATTGACCGCAACTTTTTTGATCTGACAATCCGGGCATTGGATAGAAAGGGTGTCAATGATTGAACTATGTGTTTCCGGGGATATTTGAGAAATTACGGGACGAGCCCGGGAAGCCCCTGCTCCTGGAGAAGGGAAAAACCGATGAGTTGTTGAGTAACCAGATGTTTGGACTCTAATCAGATACATTCCCTGGTCTGTTCCGGGAGTAAAAGCGCCTGCTTCAAGAGTATAGGTGCCACCGGGAATGCGGGTGTTTAATACACGGCTGGTTAAAGTCCCTTGAGCATTATAAATGTTGATATTTACAGGACCTTCGGAAGCATTATGGAACTGCAGACGTGAGCCATAGAGGCGGGAACCATTATGCTGCATTCCCGGACGCTGCACGTCCACCGGTAAATCAGAAATTAAAAAGTTCCCATCTCTTGTGGTATCTATGTGTCCGCCCTGTTCCAGGGTGATAACACAACCTGATATCGGTTTTTGATATTGATCGACAACACTCCCACTTAATTTACCGTTATCAACGGTCTGGGCAAAATTTACCTTTGTCAGTACTAATAAAATTGAGATAATACTATACAACAGTTTGTGTAGCATACACAACCTCCGGTTGGTTTTGTTTTTTGTGGTAGGCAAACTAAAAATAATTGTCAATGTCCAGCTTGAGCGGTCAATGACAAACCTACGTTTTACTCTTCTCTGTTAGCTGTTACCTCTAACATTTCTCTATTTATTCACTAAACTCAATAATATTCGATTCCATTTTCTGTGATTCATAATTCAGTCTTATCCAATAAGAGGGTTGTCCCACATAGTCTACCCTTATTTCATCCAATGTGCCTTCAAAAAAACGGTTAGTAGGCATATTACTCCATAAGGCTGTGGTAGAATCAGATTCCGTTTCTTTTGAATAATGTGCTACCAGCCATGAGCCTTCATTTGCTTCTAACTCAAAGTCTGACGGATTGGTTCCCTGGGATTTTTTCTGACCGTCTACATACAATGCGAATTCCTGCTCGGAGAAGACGGCACAGACAAAATGCCATTTATCGTCGTTATAGGCTTTTGTTGTAGATATAACATCATGCGCGGTGTAGTTGATATCCAGATTATACATGCCAAAATGAAGTTTACCGGAATCACCCATCCATACCCATCTGTCTACATTATGACCCGTTCCCAGATGTTCATTACCAAACGAAATAATACGTCCGCCCCCTTTGGTTGCGGTCTTCATCCAGAAGGAAAGAGTGAAAACAGTAGGCGGTGTGTATACTTTTTGGCTGATAAGATTTTGGTCCTGACCGTTAAACAAAAACCCCTGCCCTAGTAATGATGGGACAGATGGGAGAGGTGCGGTTCCGGAAAAAGTACAGTGGTTCAGGGCGGATGATGCATCTGTAATAAGCGTTTCTGTTCCTGATTGAGATAAATGCCATACTGCTTTGTGACCTGCAACTTCTTGAAATACAGCAGCTGAGTTTGAAACGATTTCAGCGTCCGGATTCCCCGCATACATTAGTATGGTTTGGCTGGTGCTTGCGATAACCGTGTCAAGCTTTAACCAGATAAGTGCCTGGCCCCCGTCACTGTCCCATTTTTCTATTTCGTAGGTCAGAGGGAAGCCATTGGTTTTTGTAAATCTGAGATCAGAGCCATTTGCACGAGCCTGGGTAAAGTCAAAATTGGAGCGGGTAAGTTTAAGTGCCAGAGGAAAATCGTATACTCCAGAGGCACTATCTGAAACTAACGTATCAGACCGGAAAGTAAGTTTTCGAAACTGTTTCCAGTTAAAATGTTCCAGCCCTATTAGAGATGTGTCGCCTGACTGTAGGGTTATTTCATTATCAAGCGCAAGTATAGAATCATATTCAGCAGTAATAAAAATAAGGCCTGGAACAACTCCTGCAGACGCATTTTCAACCGTGATCACACCCATTTTTCGAGAAAGGCTATCAATTTTTTTAAAGGTATGAGACCCGGGTATGTATACATATCCATCCGATTGTTTTACTAAACCCGTAAGTGGGATGATAAAACTGGCTGGTGCTTTCAGTACCAGTGTATCAAAAGTGTTCTCCTGATCTTTAATTTCTCTGTTGGTAAGAAGAAGCCGGATCCCAGAAATAGTATCAACAACTTCCAAATTGTATAGACCAGGAGTTATACCGGTTAAAGTCATGATTCCCTGGGCATCTGTTGTACCCGACATTATGGTAGTATCGTCCACTGCTCCGGGGGTGCAGGGATTAAAGTTGGTTTTCAGCAAGGATACCTGTGCAGCTTCTACAGGCTTGCCATTTTCATCGACTATAGCACCGATGGCCTTGCCACCGGAAGTGTCAGTGTCAGTACCTGCTATATCAGATGAACCACAGGTAATGAAAAACCAGCAAAACATCAAAGTCAGGAGAAAAATATATCTAGGCATTTTTCTTTCTCCTTTTTCTGACTTTAGTTAAAGGGAAAAGATTGACATTTAATTGATACACTTCATCAACATCATTCTCTTCCTGCTCTAACCGGAGTAACTCCTCTTTTAATCCTCTTATTTTTTTTACAAAAAGCATGTAGGACTTACGAGAGAGTTTAAACGTGGTGGAAGAGGTGTGCAGTAAATCATCCTGATGAAATTGTTCAAAAGCATCGATAGCAAGTTTCAGCATTTTAATCTGAAAATTGATAACCTGATGGGCCTTTATATCATACCCGGTAGTGATGACCGGTTCGGCTTGTATATATCTATTGCCCTGTTTTTTTATAAACCCAAGTTTTAATAAAAGGAGGATTGAATCTTTTACCTTTTTAGCGGAAATCGCAGGTATCAGCATTTTCCCCAATTTACCATAGTCATCATTAAAGTCTATAACACAAACGAGTTCCCTGATAGCGCAATGATACCATTCGGAAAAATAGTCGTATTTGTCTTCGGGTATTTTATTATTATGCCGCTGGTTTAAGACTTCCAACATGACGCTAAAATACCGGTTTTTTTCTTTTAGAGATTTCGTTTGGTTGAAATGGACCAGGTTCTCGAAAAACTCAGCTTCCTGGGTATTAAGACCCAGGGCAATGCAGGTTTTTATAATTGTGGCATTAGTTAAATTTCGCTTACCTTCCATTATCTGCTTGAAATAACCTGAGGAATTTATCCCAGCCTTTTCAGCTAAATATCGGTAAGTAAATGAGGATTTTACTGCCTTTTGGGACTTATAAAAGTCAGTAAGGTAGTCGCGATAATCAGAATATTTAAATATCTCGTTCATACATTTTACCAAATTGTAAACATAATATACCTAA
>JADFYW010000212.1 GCA_015232855.1 Fibrobacteria bacterium | reverse complement strand
TCGCAGGGCTTTTTCGACAGGTTGATTTTCAAACAGCACTTTATATACCTGTTCTGTAACAGGCATATCTATGTTTTTTTCCTGCGCAATGGTATAAGCCAGTCTGGTTGTCTCAACGCCTTCTGCTACAGCAGTCATTTTATACAGAATATCCTTGAGCGCCATACCTTTACCTAAGTGTTCCCCTACAAAATGGTTACGACTATGTACTGATGAACAGGTAACAATAAGATCTCCCATGCCAGCAAGCCCGCTCAAGGTCTCAGGTCGGGCCCCAAGGGCCATCGCAAAACGCATCATTTCAACCAGCCCCCGCACCATCAATGCGGACTTCAAATTATCACCCAGACCAAGTCCGTCAATGGCACCAGCAGCAATAGCTATAATATTTTTAAGGGTTCCACCCAGCTCTGTCCCTGTAACATCATTGTTTGTATATACCCTGAAATAGTCGTTTTTAAAAAAGGACTGAATACGAACTGCTGTTTCGTTATGATAGGATGATATGACTGTAGCAGATGGCTTCCGGGCAGCAATTTCTTTTGAAATATTTGGCCCGGATAAAATCGCGACTTTATCATGGCAAGAAGCAGGCAGCTTTTCAAATAATATCTCTGACAAACATCTCAGCGTTGCCCGGTCTATCCCTTTGGTTGCTGATAAAAGTAGCGTATTATCACCTAAAAGTGGCCCAAGAGATTCTGCCATGGTAGAATAAAATTCGCTAGCTACAACCAATACGATAAGTGCCTTTGCCTGACAAGCCATAGGCAGAGATGTAGTGGAAGTAATGGTATCAGGTAACAATACCCCAGGCAAAAGCGCCTTGTTTTCATGGCCAGTAGTAATCTCCTCTGCAATAGTTTCACTATGGGACCAGATAACTACTTCATGACCGTTTTCAGCCAGAATCTTTGCCAGGGTCGTTCCCCAGGCACCACTACCAATAACACATGCTTTCATATTATCCATCAACGTAACTTAATAAGGTGATCTCTACAGGCAGCGCTCCACCAACTCTGTGGTTCCAGTTTCATATAATGAGAAAAAAACTTGTTCGCGATTTTCTTTTCTTTAACCCGTATCGCCATAATACCTGCATTGTATATGGAGGTTAGAAAATTATTATCCCCTATAACCGCTTTAATAAAACAGTTTAAAGCCTTATAATCTTCGGCGCAATATTCATATATGATCCCCATGATAAAATATTCCATAGAGCTGGCTTTACCATCTTCAATCTTTTTGGAAATATTTTTTTTGAGGGCTTCAAATTCCTCTCTTGACATAAGCAGGGGATCAAATTTGAGCGGAACCCTGATATTGTGTTTATTAGGAGCGACCTCACGTTCAAACCATTTTCGAATATTTTTTGGCAGGACTTTATAGCCTTTTGTCTCATTCCCCATAAAGGCTATATAGTCTTTAATAAACTTATCCTTGAGTTGAAACGTTGACCTGATATCTGCGTATTCCTTTAATTTATTGTAACTGGACAGGAGAATTTTATCTTCATCACAATCTAATTTATATTCAACGACAGCACTGAAAACCGATGCCGGGTGGGTGCGGTATGGCATAGTAGGTATAACCAGGGCGTTATATTTCCAGTCATAAGAACCATCGCCATAGCCTGGAACAATCACGATTGAGGGCCGCCCTATTATTCGAATACGATCGTTTTTGAAAAGTTTGGGATCAAACTCCATAACCGTTTTCATTATTTCATTAATTTTTGCCAAGGACATAGGTTCAACATTACCATTAAGCACGGCAAAAGGCTCTGCTCGTTTCCTTTTTGCACAAATTTTAACCAGGTCTCTGTTATAAGAAATAAACCTATTGACAGCATTTTCAATTTCTGATGGAGTCAACCTGGACATTGCTTCACTCACATCACGCAGAATTATTCGTGATTTTTCAATTTCTCGTTCCTGGTTAAGAACATCAATTATACAGGATTCAATGTGCTTGTTTATGTCACGAATTTCGTTTATAGGTTCAGCGTCCCCTAAGCCTCCGATAAGATTCTCAATACCCGTACGAGCCTTTTCCAACTTATCCTGGGAGGCAATAAACTCCCTTTTTTGTTCTGGATTAAGGAACGTACCTGTCGTCACCATTTTTTTAGTCCGTTCTACTTCACGGAAAAGTATATCCGTTTCCCGGACCTTTTGCATCTGCATTGCACTTCGCTGGATGATACCTGGATTAAATTGCTTCCGCACCCTGAGTGCACGTTCATATTCTTCAGAAAAGGTATGTTCCCTGTTGGATTGAAGTAACCCAATTTCATTTTCTAGAGCTTTCAGACGCTTTTTCTGAATCTTAATCTGTTTTTTAATTTCAGATTTTTGATCATTCTTAAGTATTATCTCGTACTGCCGGTTAAACCATTCGATAAAATGGAAATAATCTGATGGAACCTCACTTGCCTTAAGATCAAGAAGTTTTTCTTTATTATTGTATTCACCATGTATAAGATCCAGTGATAAAACCCCGAAATCAAAGAAAAAACTTTCATCCTGAGATAATACAACCTGTTGTACATTTCCACTATCAATTTTTTGTTTGATAAAACCCTGTAAAGCATTCCAGAATCCGCTATTTATCTGGTTTTTTAATCGCAGATCTTTGGCATTCTCCACCAGTTCCTGGATTTGCTTTGTTAATTGAGCAGATAATTCAATCATATCGGAAAGAACAATATATTAAAAACCTCGTGTGAACTGCCCGTCAATTACAGGGAATAACGCTGAATTAATCATTCCTCCAACCCGCATTTGCGGTACGATGGAGGTTTCAATGAAACTTATGTCCTTTGGGTATAAAAAGTGCATATTCAACCTTTGAAATTAACCCATTCACCAAATTCAGCCTTTTTTGGCTTTTTTTTGCGATATTTATTGACTTTTATTTTACGGCCCTTAAACTCTCTCAAATTTAACTTATCAACTGCTTTTGTCACTTCTTCTTCATTTTCCATTGAAACAAAAGCCCATCCGCTATTTTGGCCCGTTTCGGTGTTATGCATAATCCGAACCCGGTCGACTTTTCCAAATTTACCAAATACATTTGCAAGATCAGCTTCCGTGACTAAATAAGAAATGTTTCCAACATATATTTCCATGAATAAACCTCATTTATTTTCAATAATCAAATTTAGTAAAAAAAGGAAGCGCAAAGAGGGCTAGGATTCTCACTCTTTCCATTTTAGTTTTACAACAGTAACCGAAAAGAGAGCACACTGCTTGCTTTCCAAACAGAAGGGAAAATAATATCTTTGTTCAGTCATAAAATCACCAAGGAGTATATAATGAAGTTACGGGTTTGTTACCTTATCCTGTTTTTATTTTTAAGCAGCTATACTGCACCAGATAGATTTCTTAATATTGGCGGCGGTATTAATATGTCAAAAGCCGGAATGGGATACAATATCGGTCTTGAATTCGAAGGAAAATTAACCGATAATCTATCACTCATGACAGGTGGCATTATCGACAAAAAAGGTGACGAAGGCATCCAGAGCGATACCATTGCAGACTCTTTTGGTGTTCTTCGAACCAGAGAAGTAACTCTGGAAGCGGTTTATTTTCAAATTCCTGTTTTTGTGAAATATGACTTTAATTTAGGTCCTATTACGATAAATGCTTTTGGTGGACCAGAAATCGGCATTTTTCTTTCCAATCATTTGGGCGTAAATAAATCAGACACCTTATTGATAGATGGTACCGATGGACCGGAAAACGCTCTTCCCTATAATTGGTTTGATTACGGCCTATCTCTCGGTATTGGCCTGGAGCTTCCGGTTGGTGATATGGGTGCATTTTTTATCAGACCAAGTTATTATCTTGGTTTGGGATCTGCTTTCAATACCGATACTACAACTTTCATAAATGACTCAGACAATATGAAAAACGGAAATTTAAGAATAAGACTCGGCTACAAAATCAACATGTAGCTGTATCTGTTTAATATTGACCTATGTTTGTCGATGCACCAACAACGTCATTACCCGGCTTGGGTAATCCATAAAATCATCAATTCTGAGATGGATCGCCCGGTCAAGCCGGGCGATGACAATTATTGTAACCCAGTTTACTTTCAACTCACACCAGTTTTACACAGAAACTAGCTCAATATTTTAAACCCACCAACATAAGTTTCATTGAACCCTCCATATTACACCAAATGCGGGATGGAGGAGCGTTTAATTTAGCGTTCTCACATTGAAACGGTATTCCATTGCCATTAAAGTGTTTTCGATTTCATTGTACTTTACTAGGGTTTTATGGGGATTTTAAAAGAAAAACCCTAAAACTACGGCAAAAAATCGAGTTCTCATAGTATTCAGACACCAATAATTTCTATTGGATAATGTCTTTATGGCAAGACTTTCGTCATTTTTTGCCATTTTTGTGCTGAAATTTTTTCACTTTTTTATAAATTGTCACAAGTTTATTCACACCTTAACCAGATAAAGACAATAATTATGAATTATGAAGAATTACTAAAATCCAAAATGGATAGCATAAGCTATGAAAAACTTACCAAATTAAACAACCAAAAATTGTTTGATTTTGTTGGCTATTATGTGAATTTATGTGAACCGGATACCGTATATATGTGCGATGATAGCGAAGAAGACGCTAATTACATCCGCCAAAAATCTCTTGAAATCGGAGAAGAAGTTAAACTTGCCAAGCCCAACCAAACCATGCATTATGACGGCTATGGTGACCAGGGCCGCGATAAAGATGGTACCAAATTTATGGTTCCCGCAGACCAATATGAAGCAATGAAGCATCTTAATGCTATAGTTTATGAAGAAGGACTCAAAGAAATTGAAGACATTGCAAAAGGCAGCATGAAAGGCAAACAAGCTATCGTAAAACTGTTTTGTGAAGGTCCTACTCATAGCCATTTCTCACGTCCGTGCGCTCAAATAACAGACTCCTATTATGTTTGCCATTCAGAAGAAATGCTCTATCGCCGTGCCTACCAACATTTTGTAGACATGGAAGACAAAAATGATTTTTACCGTTTTGTCCACAGCGCAGGGGAGCTTGATGAGCTTGGTTGTGTTGCCAATTTGGACAAACGCCGTATTTTTATGGACTGCGAAAACAACATTGTTTATTCAATGAATGCCCAATATGCCGGCAACTCTGTCGGGCTCAAAAAGCATTCTATGCGTCTTGCCATTAATGAATCAGGTAAGCAGAATTGGCTGTGTGAGCATATGTTTGTCATGAATATTCCCAATGAAGAAAAAAAGCGCGACACTTATTTCTGCGGCGCATTCCCTTCTGCCTGTGGTAAGACCGCAACAGCCATGCTTCCAGGAGAGAAAATTATCGGTGATGATATCGCTTATTTCAGAAATGTTAACGGCGAATTCCGCGCAGTTAATGTAGAACGCGGCATTTTCGGTATTATTCAGGATGTAAATTCAAAAGATGATCCCGTTATCTGGAATACACTACACGAAGATAAAGAAATGATTTTTTCTAATGTGCTTACCGGCCCGGATAACGAACCCTATTGGCAGGGCATGAATATGGATACACCAAAAGAAGGAACGAACCATAGTGGCCCCGGTTGGAAAGAAGGTAAAAAAGACGCCAAAGGTAAAGAAATCCCACTGGCACACCCAAATAGCCGATATACTATCAGGATGGAATATCTTGACAATATAGACATGGCTTTTAACAACAAAGATGGTGTACTGGTTGGCGGCGTTGTTTATGGCGGCCGTGACAGCGATACGTCTGTACCGGTTGAAGAATCTTTTAGCTGGGATGATGGCATTGCCATTAAAGCTTGTACTCTTGAATCAGAAACTACTTCTGCGACTCTTGGAAAAGAAGGTGTTAGAGTACCCTGTATGATGGCAAACTTAGATTTCATTAGTTATCCCATTGGTGAATACATTCAAAACAATCTTGACTTTGTAAAAGACATGAAAAATGTCCCACCTGTGTTTTGTGTAAACTATTTCCTGAAAAACAGAGAAGGTGACTTCTGCACCAGCAAACTGGCAAAAAAAGTCTGGATGCATTGGGCTGAAAAACGTGTACATAAAGAAGTGGGTGCCCATAAAACTCCCCTGGGATTTATTCCTAAACTTGAAGACATTCAACCCATGTTTACAGAGCTATTGGGCGAGACCTACACTGATGCTGATTACCAGGAACAATTCCAGTTTCGTTGTGATGCATGGCTCCAAAAGCTCGACCGAATTGTTGAATACTACAATACAAAATGGCCGGATTGTCCCAAAAGTGTTTTTGAAAAATGGGAAAACGCAAAAGCAACAATTACAGCCGCAAAAGAAAAATACGGTGCTTTTATCGCCCCAGGTACTTACCAGGAGTAAAACATTG
>JADFYW010000211.1 GCA_015232855.1 Fibrobacteria bacterium | reverse complement strand
TTGGAAGAGTTTATTTGGTGTTGAGAGTTCAGAGCGCAAATTTCTTATAGCCGGGGCCTGGTTTGATTTGGAAAGCTTATTACCGGATACATCGGTAATCAGACTGTGATGGAGGAATTTAGTATTACTGAATAAAGAATTATCCAGAAACGGAGAAATGAACAATTGAGCTGCGCTTGAATCTAACAGATCACTCCCCCGTACAATCAAATTATTACCGTAGTATTCATCATCAACTACCGAACAAAGTTGGTAGGCTGGCTCACCTTTTTTTGTTCTAATACTAAAATCTCCAGTTGTTTCCTGGAGCTGAACTTCTTTTTTTGTGAGGTGATCGTTAATGGTGATAGGGGAAATGTCTTCGGTACGGATGCGCCAGTTTATATTCTCCGTATTTAATGGCACCTTTTTATTTCTACAGGTTCCGGGATAAATATTTCCCGAAAGGCCGAGAACTGTCCTTGCTGCTTTGATATCTTTTCGGCTGCATCTGCAACCATAAATCAGATTTCTGTCCGGGTTCTTTATTTCGGATAATTGCTTCAAAGCCGTGTTGTACAGGTGGTGTCTTTTTTGCTGACTGAATTTATTGTGGAATTCTACTGCTGTTTGTGGCCCGGAATCCCAGTGGATTCCCAGCCATTTTAAGGAGTCAAAAATATCGTCCAGGTATTCTTCTCTGAAACGGGCCCTGTCCATATCATCTATTCGTAATTGAATTGACGCGCCAAGTGTGCGGGCAACGAGGGTAGTAATTACAAATGACCAGGCATTCCCAATGTGCAGGTAGCCGCTGGGAGTAGGGGCTATCCTTGTTTGAAGTCTCATTTTATTCGATCTGCCAATCTATTGGCGATTTTCCCATCTGAACCAACAGTTCATTGGTTTTAGAAAAATGCCTGCAACCGAAAAAACCACGGTGGGCCGAAAGAGGAGAGGGATGGACTGATTTTAATACATGATGAGCAAAGGTATCAATGAATTTTCCCTTTTCCTGAGCAGGCCGCCCCCAGAGAATGAATATGATGCCCTTTTTTTCATCGTTGATTTTCTTAATAACGGAATCTGTAAATGTCTGCCAGCCAATTTTTGAGTGAGAGAATGCCTGGTGGGCCTGGACGGTTAAGCTACTGTTTAAAAGTAAGATTCCTTGCCTTGCCCATTTTTCAAGATTCCCATGGGACGGTGGGGTAACGCCTACATCTTGTTGTAACTCTTTGTAAATGTTAATCAGGCTAGGTGGTGGTTTTATACCAATCGGCACGGAGAAACAGAGACCATGGGCTTGTCCGGGACCGTGGTAGGGGTCTTGACCGATAATAACCACTTTAACTTTATCAAAGGGACAATGCTCAAAAGCGTTAAAAATAAGCTTTCCTGGTGGGAAAATTGTTTTGTTTTTTTGTTTTTCTTCCAGGAGGAAGGATTTTATTGAGGAAAAATAAGGTTTTTTAAATTCTCCAGCAAGAGCCTTTTTCCAGGATGCTTCTATCTGGGGGTTGACATTGACTGCTGGCATTATACTTTCCTTGGGTTTTGGTTCAAAAAATAATATTTACTATTTTGTCCTTATATGGCAACTATTATCGCAACTACCACTTGTTTTGCTCTTTGCATGTTTGGTCTTTCTGTTGGAATGATTTTTTTTGGCAAAAGACTTAAAAAGAGTTGTTGTGGCGGTGGGGCCTGTGTGAAAAAAGAAATGGAAGTGTGCCCGGGGGCTGAGCGGAACGGGGAACTTATTAAGACAGCTACTTATGGTTCACCTCTTCAGCACCATCATTAGAAAATCCTAGTTGATTCCACTCTATCAAATTATATTAGATTTGGTTCCGTAATTCATGGCTCCACTAATACAAAAATGCTAAATAAATCGTTCTTATATCTTTTTACTTTTGTTCTTGTTTGTGCTGTGCCTGGTTTCAGTACCAAAGCAATGGATAAACTCAAAGACAAGGTTGAAGATCATATAGATGATCTTGATACCAAATATCCTATTAACAAATGGTATAAAAAAGTAAATGGCTGGAAAAAGGACCTCAATAAGGCCAAAAAAGAATTCTACCGTTATCCATCCCGAGGCCTGGAATCTGTTCCCTATAAACGGGTTAAAAAAATTGCTAAGCAAATAGATAAAGCCAGAGAGTATCAGGCAAAGCTTGAAGAACTTATTCAGCAATTAGAAACCAGAGCTATTGTTGAAAAAAATTTCCCAAAAATCAACAGAATGGGTGATAGGTCTGATGCCGGGTCTATGGCCCGTCTTCTCAAATCTATACAGCGGGGGGAATCCAGACGTATTAGAAAGAAGGCCAAACTTCTCAATCGCTGTAAGCTCCTTATTTCATGGTTTGAAGCCTGGCAGGCAGACTGGATGTTGTTGTTTGCCCGTAAAACGGTGTTTGTTACGGTAAAAGAGCAGTTTGATAAGTACCATTTCAACGAAAACACCGTTGCCTATCAGGAGTTTTCCCGTCGTCTGAGTATTTACCGTAAAAGTATCCCGGAATATCCGGTAAAGGCCTATAATGCACTTAAAATTATGCAAAACAAAGTAAGCGTTCCTGCTGCAGATCTTGATCAACTCATTGATGCACTTTCTTCTGATGCACTTTCAGCAAGGATTATGGTGGAAGCGAAGGATAAAAAAATTCATTTCAGTAACGCAGCGATAGATAAAATGAAACTCATATTGCCTTCCCTTTCAGATCAAAACCAGCGGGCCGTGAAGAAGCGTAAAGAAAGATGGGATCGTCTTAAAAATAGCATATCTTCTGCGGTAATGGAGGCAAGAGAAGAATACTCCCGGAAGCAGCGTATTAAAGAACGTAAAAAAGAATTTCAGAACAAGCTTTCTGAGCTTACCACTCCCGATAAACTTGCCATTAAGTTGGACCGGGAGGTGGAGCGGGCGCTTAACAAAAAATCCGGTGATCTCCAGACTACTGAAATCGGATCTGCCCGCAATAAGCTGGAAGTTAAAGTGGATTCTTTTTCAGATACCCTCGCCTATATAGAAAAGCTCGATCTTACTCTGGAAAAGTATAACAAAGAGTTTGAACAAATTTCGGCAGAAAGCCGTTCAGCTACATCATTGTATGGTTTTGAAGCTGAGGGTGGCAGGGCAGATAAAAATGATCTGAAGTTATTTGTGGAAGAGGTGGCTTTGTTGTCATTTGGCGGAGTACATGAATTTCTCTCTTACAAATTACCTCCTAAATGGCGACCGGGCAGAAAAGTGAAATGGCAGGCTGTAAAATTCCAGGAAACAGAAGCTTCCCATGACCGGGAATTTTCTTATGTCGAGCTTTTTAGAGAGGCCCATTTTGAAGAACAGAAAGTAGAAGAATATCAATATATTCAGAAGGTATATATACCAGCCAATATGATAATTATTTTTAATCCCAGCGGTGGTGTCATACGCTACGAAACCTTTGGTAATATCCGCAAAATCCGGCTACGGAAGACAGACATTGTAAACGGAAACGTGTATTATAAGTTTCTGAATTATTCTGTGAATGGTGCCACTATCGATCTTAATGGTATCGATCATGAAATTAAAATGGCCCAGCCTAAATAGTTTCGTGTTTATTTAAGTTTGCATTCGCGTATTATATTGAACAGGGAGAAGTGCTGACCTTGCTTGTCTCGTACGTCGAGGTTTTGCCAGTGTTGTCTGCTTTTGAGAAGGCCGGAATGACCGTACCAATAGAGGCCGGTCATCACCGTCTGAGAATTATATTTGACCGTTTCTTCAACTACCCAGGATTCTTCACGATTATTTTTATAGGAAATAGTATCAAGCCTGGTGATTGATCGGGAAAAACTGAAACTTCCCAGGGTCCTGGTGCTGGCCTCACTCTTTAAGAGGAGGGCCGGAAGAGCCAGGTAAAACTCATTTGTATTTGTTGGCTCACTGGTTTTGAAAAGGAAAACCCGGGGCCCATTCTGGCGGGTAACAGGAGTATAGGTAATGGAGCTTTCGGTAAAGTGGGCCGTGAAATTGTTCTCAAATTCAGGGCTGTCCGAATTTTCAGGGAAAATCTTCATGGTTATATCCATAAGGGTATCCCCATCGCTTATTTGACTACCATTCAGGAGGAAACTTACGGTTTTGGTAGTGATTTTAAGGGACTGGGAACTATCAGGTGTTTCCATGTATTCTTCCAGAGTATAATTGACCCTATCCCCTTCTGAAAACAGGCTGGTATAGTGATTTAAAGATTCTGGTTTTGCAATAAAAAGAGTATTATCATCGCATGCAGTCCAAAACCAGCAGGTAATGAGGAAAAGGAAACATATCCCGCCAATGGAGAAATAATTTTTCATTTGATAAGAATATAACAAGCTGAAACTTAAAAAAAAGCAGTTTTACCATTTTGTGACATAATTCCCTGGTCTTCAACTGGCTTTTTGTCTCTTTTTATTGTATCCTGATTAGAGGTAAATTTACTCCGGGCTTATTGGTAATGTGTAACAAAATATATTCGATATTAATTATTTATATACTTGTTATATCCTTGTCCGGCCGCCAACGGGTGTTTGCAGGGAAATGTGGAACACCGGATCTTTTTCATCGTTTACAAGAGTTAGCCTCTTCGACAGAAGAGAATAGTGTGATTGCCGCTGCCAGAACAGCGGTCAATAGATCATCTGTTCCGGCCAGGACCTACCTCACTGATAATTTCGCAATTCATTATGTTATGAAAGGTGCGGACAAAGTGTTGTTCACCCCGGAAGATACCGAATTAATAAACGAGGTTGAAGGTCTGTATGCTGATCTTGAGAAAGAGTTTAATGAACCGGAATTGTCTTTGCGCATATATGCTATTCTCGATTCTCTTGATGTTGGTCACCCTCGCTTTATAGAAAAGCAGGGTTATTATTTTGAGAAGGCCTATACCCACTACATCGGAGACCTGGGGATGAAAATACCGGAAGTGAATAGCTCTTCTTTTTACTTTCGGGAGGCGGCTATAAAAAACAAATATCATATTGAAATTGCAAATATTGCTTCAACTGATAGTTACTGGATTGGACAGGAGGTGTATGCGCTTACCTATCCGAGCGGGGGCATTATTACTGATAATGATTTTCTCTATACCCTGCGAGGAGGACAATTAGATACTATCCGCTCTTCCTATACCAGTGTGTCACCTCCTCTGATTATAAATTATGCTACCGACTGGGAAAAAGGTATCCAGGTTACCGCTGCCCATGAATACTATCATGCTATCCAATATCAATATACGCCTAATCCATCTTCTTATCATTTTTGGTATGAATTATCCGCTGTAGGTATGGAAGAACGCCTGGCCTCTGATGTTAATGATTACTTGCAGTATCTTCCTGATCTTTTCAGCAAGCATGCGTCGTTTAGTCTGAATAATCAATGCTTTAATTGTACAGAGACCTATGGTAATGGTATTTTTCATGTATTTCTTTCTTCAGAGCTGGGGGACGACTTCGATGTATCATTATGGAAATCCTTAAATGCCAGGAATAATATTGAGTCTGCGTTTAATAAGCTTACAGATGAGTACTCAGTAAACCTGCCTGATTTATATGCCCGTTATACTCAACCCCTCCTCTTTAGCCAAAAAAGTGAAGACAGTCCGTTTTTTCCCTTCTCAGATGATTTGTTTCTTTGGCCTGCTATCAAAACCAAAACTCTCACTTTGGATGCTTCCGCTCAGTTGATATTTTCTTTACCTTCAATGACTTTTGAGGCGGTACGGCTTGAAGGTCTCTCATCTCTCCTGGTAAACAAAATTGAAGTGGAGAATGGAGAGGACTTGACTCTTACTTTTATCTATGATGGTCAATCTTCAGAAAAGCGGCTAAAAAATAATGTAGTTTCTTTTTCTTTTACCATGCCAGAAAAGGCAGGAACAAATAATTATCTCCTCTTTTCAAATGGTGCATGGGATAAAACGGCTAAAATAAGCATTACACTTGTAATTGATGAGGGCGTAGTCGCATTTCCAAATCCATATCAGTCTGAAAGGGATGATAAAATTTCTTTTACCCGGCCGCTCAATGCGGATTCTCTTACCTCACTTTTTGTTTATAGTGAATTTGGCATACCGGTGAAGGAGCTGAATTTCCTTGAGGAAAATGTTACCTGGGACTGGAATGTAAGAGATGATAAGGGGGATGTGCTCTCTGCAGGTATTTATTACTATGGTCCGAAAGCAGGACCGGTAAAGCCCTTTGTTATTATGAATAAAAACAAGTAATAACAGGGAATATTTGCTTTTTCTCTTTTAAAAAGATTCTTTATAAGAAGTTCGACAGTCATGAGCTCTTCAAAATACTTTAAAAAGTTATTCAGGCTTGTCCGGAATCAAACTTTTTTAAGTATTTTGTCCATCCAGTAGATTCCGGACAAGCCGGAATGACAGGATTTA
>JADFYW010000210.1 GCA_015232855.1 Fibrobacteria bacterium | reverse complement strand
AACAAAAAGACAATGTTTAAAATCACCCACAGATTCTGCTATAGAACCATAAAAACTTATAATACGAGCGAATTAGTACACTTCCCTGACCTGAAGAGACCATTTCAAGGATATTTCGATAAATCCCATCTTAATGCGGTTTAAAAACACCACATTAGTGTTAAACAGGCAATATACTGTCAGGTGTCAATGGGATGAGCTGCGAATATGCTGAAAAACCAGTGTCCAATAAAACAGATATTTTCCTAGATAATTGATATACCGTATAATACAATACAAATACAATTATCTGGATAGTCGTTTGGAAACTGATTGGAGAGTGTGAAATGAGAGCCATTTACCTAATTTTTTTGTTACCCCTATTATTTACAAATATTCTTATATCACAGGAAAATGATACCGAAGACCTCATGGATCTCGATTTGGAGACTTTATTAAACTATGAAGTAACAAGCACCACTAAAACAAAAGTCAGTTTCAGGCAGGCACCCGGCACTATTTACACCTTCACTAATTCTGACATTAATAATTACGGTCTTAAAACTATTGATGACCTATACTGGTATATCCCCAACCTTCAGCCTTATTACTACAAAAAAAACAATGTTACCATATTGCGCGGTGTTATTGAAAGATTTAATAACAGGACCCAACATATTGTTGATGGAGTAGTCGCCAGAAACGGATATTACAATCATGAAGAATTAGACGACTTTATACCATTGCTATGGATCAAACATTACGAAATGATAATTGGACCCGGTTCTTCTCTGTATGGTGCAAATGCATTCTCAGGCATATCTTCTATAGAGCTTCTAGGGTTTTCAGAAAAACGGAATATCCAGGTTAGCCTTATGTCTGAAATCAGCCCGGTACTCCCCCAGGCAACCATGACCTATACGGACAACAACTTTGCAATAGGATTAACCGGTGCCTATGGAGAAGTATCTCATCCTGAGTATAATATCACAGGTGACCCCTTTAACCAACTTACAGAATCCAAACAATACCATGGATTTTTAAAATATAATCTTTTTAATAAAGGCTCCATCTTTAGCCGATATGGCTTCCAATCCCGGCCATACATCAATAACAAAAAGGATAAAAAAGTATTACTGGAAAAATCACCCTTAGTTGTTGGACTTGATTTACATCACGGAGACAACACAAAAAGCGGGTTGTACCAATTAAAAGCAAATCACACCATCCAGAAAAATGCAGAAAAACAAGATGTTGATGGATTGAAAGAAACACAAAACGCTTCTTTCTCCAATCTGGAACTAACCTATGACAAAAAAATAAATCGAATCAAATTACTTTTCGGCATTTCCTATTTATTTGAGCATGCAGACGATGTAAAACTGGATGATGAAATTACAGAAATGCTGGAACGGCCTAATGTTATTCAACATAATGTAGCCGGTTTCGGTCAGTCTATTATAAATATTGTAGATCCCTTAACATTAACGTTGGGAGTTCGCTATGATGTTTTTTCTGAATTTGATAATAAAATAAACGGCAGAGCTGCATTAGTATATTCTTTCACTAAAAACAGCACCGTAAAATTACTTGCAGGCACAGCTACAAGAACACCAAGTTTGAGAGAGTGGAACAAAGACCTGGACGAAACGTCTTTTGTACAGCCTCAGTTGTTACCGGAAAGATTATATACTTATGAATTTTCCTATAACCAGTTAATCCATTATTTCTTTTACGATATAACTCTTTTTTATAATCATTTTTCAGAATTGTTGTTAGAAAATGATACTCCTCCCACAATAGATGATCCCGAAGGAGGGGCCGATGAATATTTTTATAACAGCTTAAAAGACATTACCATGTACGGAGTGGAATCTAATCTGAAATTAAAAATCAAAAAATTATTCTTAATCGCAAGTCTCTCATTTATTACAACCGATAACGGATATGATGAGAAAATATCGTATATAAGAGAATTCAAAGCATCATTTAACGCCTCCTACAATTACATTGGGTCACATAAAGTTGTATTTGGAGTAACCTGGTTTAGCGAACCAGAAAACTACGAAACAAAAAATGACAATTATTTACCTGTGGGAGAGCATAACGACTTTGATAAACCCGAAGCATTTTATTATCTAAACACGGCCTTATCAGGAGACATCATAGCTGGTTTTTCCTATAACGCAGGTATCAGAAACTTAACCAATCAAAAAGTGTTTGAACCCTACTTTAGATCTTCCAAATACAGAAACGTGGAAAGAAGAGATATGAAAGCCTGGGCCAGACTTGATTACCGGTTGTCTTTATAAACCTGCTAGTACAACAATATATCCTTTAAAACATTCAGGTCTGTCTCCCGTCTTCCCAAGCCTGAAGGGAGAAAAAAACTATTTTCAATTGACTACTCCAAACATATTTTTCGTTGCTTCACATTTTTTTCCCGATTCCATTTCAACAGGTACACACCCCGGCTTTTAATAGAGGTAAGCGAATATTCACTGTTTCCACGGCCCCGGGCTGAAAACATTTTGTTTCCACGGAGGTCGTAGATAGAAACCTCGTATGAGGAGGAAAAGGAAACAGACAAGGTCTTTGCATGTGAATTTATCATTAATCCTTCCCAGACATTTGTTCGTTGCGCCCCCACCACCTGGCACATTGACGTGTCGTGTACATTGGCCAGGTCGTCGTATTCCAGGTAAAGCGTATCCATACAGCCCCAGAGCATTTTCTCTTTCCAAAAATTAAATTCGAAATCCCCAGATTGATTTTCGTTTACATTCCCTGCTACAACAACAAGCTCATCGTATTGCTGTTGGTTAATTACTTTAATAGTACCACCTGTGCTATAAAAAAGCTTATAGGGAGGATCTGCATATTTTATAGCCGCCACGGTATAACCGATACCCATAGCCGCATTAAAATTAAAGACAGCCATTGCACTGTCGTTTTTATCAGTTTTGATGACCGTATGGTGCGGAGTGAATTGCATAAGTGTCCCCGATTTTTTAACCGGCGTACCGGATATTTTACTAACCACATCACTAAGCGGCAGACAGCAATATTTCTGTCCCTCATTGTAATAATAATCGCCGGCGTCCCTGGTACCAGTGAAATAATTCCACAGCATAAATTCCCCGAACACTCCGCTTAAATCAGTGCTATAATCAGGTAAGATCTGATTGCCGAGAGCCGGGTATTGGCCCGGCCAATCATTACCTTTTTCTTCAGCCGCTTGCCAGAGAGATTTAATTATGTCATTACCATAACGTTGGGAAAGAAACATAGGCCAGGCGACAGTACGATACGGCCACCATCCTTCAGTGGAATTCAATGGCACCATTGCCAGCCCAGCAAGAAACCCCTGCCCCAAATAACCATCGTTCCCCGTAAAATGCTTAACCATGAGATCCAAATCTGGATGAAGTATATCTTCTACCCAGGTTGCAGTCTGCTCTACCATGACATCCCAGGTGCCACCCACATCCCAGGGCATATTATAACTGTACTGCACCAGATGAAAAAATTCATGACCTACGGCACGTTCATGCTCAGCCCAATCGCTTATCGCAGGATTCAGTAAAATATAACCAGTATACTGCCATGGTACAGAAGCTTCATACCCCCATTTTGCATAACCCATAATAGCATCGTCCAGTACCCGATAATAAATATCCACTTTGCCATCCAGGCCAAAATAATCGGCCTTGTCTACATCAGGATGTTCTGTCATATATCCGGACTTGTAGGCCCAGAGAGAATCGTTAAGGGGTGGATGATAGCCCAGTTCCACAACAATCTTCTGCCAGGCCTCGTCCCCCCGGTCAGCCACCCGTTCCACCAGATCAGGTACGCCATTACGATTTGCATCGTTTTGTGGAAGGGCATCGACTCCACTTGTGGCATACCATATGCGGAAATGGCCGCCCGGACTGTCGTAATAATATGGCGGAGCAGCCTTTTTCGCCAGAAGATTGCGGGCAATTGCCTGTGTTTCCGGCTCTAATAATTCCCAGTTATTTTTCATATCGAGAAGAAACGGTGTTAAACAGACGCCTCCTTCAGGTATCGTCACCGCCGTTTTAGCCAGGGGTGGTATAAGACTGTCCTGCTTAAAGGCCTTATAGAGGGTATACTTTACCTGATCAGAGTATGACAAATCTTTGTTTAACGGCATACTGCTGGAAAAAGCGGTAACAATAAATAACAGATTAATTAAAAGGTATTTCATACTCTAAGTATAAAGTACCTTACATTATAAACGATACTTGTAAAATTTGCGCATTTAGTAGTAAATTTCGAGAGTTATAAGCTCTCGATTAATAAATACGGTTCCTCAGCAGAATCTGTGGGTAGAATGGAGTACTCCAATTTACGCTACAAAAACAAAAAGACAATGTTTAAAATCACCCACAGATTCTGCTATAGAACCATAAATACAACTATTTTTTCTGATTAGGACAGTATTATTATTCTTTAAAAATCTTTTTCTGAAGCGTTTTAACTCCGCGATGATATCGAAAAATATACACCCCACTCTCTAATCCGCTTAAATCCACATCTGAAAAACTGACAGATGACAAATCACTATCCTGAGTTTCATAAGGAAGCGACCGTAGCACTTTACCCTGAAGGTCATAAATATACAGATGTGAATCAAGATTTTTTACAACAGAACTACGCGAAAGACTTTTTACCGAAACAACCGTATCTGCTTCGCCCTCATATACACGAATTTCACCAAGATAGAGCGTTGCGTCTACGGTATCGGTAATTGCCTGCACCCTTATATACCGGTATTCACCTTTATTTGAAGAGGTATCGACCCATGACTCAAAAGCATCCAGCGAATCGGTTGATACAGAAGCGATGACTACACTATCCGAAAAATCAGCACTGCTCGAAGCCAGGACTTCAATCGTAGACGCTGACGTAAACAAACCCGTATTAGGATTCGGTAGTAGTTCGACATCTCCTATTACATAAGCGTTGCCCAAATCAACCTGATAGTACGGGTTTGATTCTTTCCCGGAAATCCAGTAGGACCAGGTATCACCATCATTTGCGAACTTTGCTGCATATACTGCAGAGTGTTCAGTAGATGAGGTACAGGGTTTGGCCCAAGCAAGATTCAACGTATCTTCAACAATAATTGTACCCATAGTTATTGGATACTGCTGCTGAGCCCATCGGTTGCCCCGATAATAACTACTAGTACACAAATCCTTGATTTTAAATCGGAACATGTTTTTATTCCCCGGCTTCAACGAAACATTTTCAGCAGTTATCGTTTCCCAACCTTTTGCGCCCTCAGTCCCGGTACAGGAGCAGGGCGTTTCCGTCCAGACGGTCTCTGTTGCCGGGTCCATTTCCCAGCGTCCCTTATAATTATTAGTGTAATAACATTTTACACTAGATGGGGAGAGCCCGGCGGCTGAGCTTCTTACCTTAACACTCAAATCAGGAGTATAAGTTTCGGTACTTGAAACCGAAAAAGTATCCCATTCATGAAACTTAACTCGCGTCCCGGCTGTTACCGCCTGGATTGAAGCCTGTTTCCCACTCCAGTTATTACCGATATTAAGACCATAAGTACCGCAAAACTCTCCATGGAATTCACATCCTGAACAGCGATTGAGAAATAGAAACAGTACTGATTTTACATTATTATTCCACGATGCCTGTAGCCAGGTTTTAAAAGAAGCTTCGGACTGTAACGGACATTCTGTACCATACAGCTGTCGATCCATGACATTCAACCAAACATACCCCTGCCTTCCCGTAGTATTTTTATAGTTAATAATCTTATTGAGATAATCCGGATACATCCAGTCAGCATACACCTCCTGAATAATACCGTCAATATTCCAGTTCCAGATAAAATCATTACAAAATACATCTGTTATATTAAGTACCGTATTAGGAGAAACAGACCGCACTTTATTACGAACCGTTACATAATCATTATAGCTCTGCAACCAATGCCCCTGGCGGTAATCACAAGTCCCATTAATACCAAACGGTTCATCAATTTCAACAAAATCAATCGTAGTATTATTTCCCATAAGCCGGGTAAGCCCTGTTTGCTGATCACCAATCCCACCTCCGGGTAAATCTGCAGCACAGGTCCACATACCCGCTTCCGCAACTTCCTGAAACAATTGCTGACGATGCTCTAATTTACCATCATAACCGGGATACCCACCATACATCATAATCCCGTTAATCCCATCATTGATACACTCTGTAATGCTTAGATGTTTATTGCCTGTTTTTTCTGTACTGGAAAGATGCTCTACGCTCAAGATCGATAACATAATCAACTTACCATGCGGATGCCCTGCAAAAACCACTCCTAAACCTAAAACCAGCAAACAAACAATACACAAGAAAGAACGCGATTTCATTTTCACTCCCTTTTTGACTTTAAACGCATACCTTTAAACTGACCCCATAATTTTAAATCAGTCTAATAACTAAACTAAGGCATGAGCCGGACTAACAA
>JADFYW010000020.1 GCA_015232855.1 Fibrobacteria bacterium | reverse complement strand
TCCATGGGGGTGGATGTACAGGGGAAGCGCTTTTCCATGCATTACATGTATCGGAACACCAAAGAAATAGCAGGTTTTGCCGCCCGGTTTATCGGCAACAGCCGGGAGACCTTTCCCGGAGAGGAACACGGACAGCAGGAGCTCTTTGATTATTACCGTCCGCTCTCTGGTCCTGCACCCGAGCTTAAACCGGCCGGGAGTTTTGACGAGTTGCTTGCTTACCTGGCAGATCAGTTAAAACGGGTCATGGACAAATACGACATACCCCGCTCCCAGATAGCGGTACTCTATACCCGGGACACTCTGCCCTCAAACAAAGAACAACGGGTCCCTCTCCTTATTAAAGAACAACTCGAGTCAAAGGGCGTCCTCGCCCGCTGGTCCACCGAGAACAGGGAAACAAAAAAGAACTACGATATATCGACAAACGCAGTCACCATCTCCACCATCCACAGCGCCAAGGGTCTGGATTATGCCTGTGTATTCCTTATAGGATTGGAGTGGTTGAGACCAGGCGGTTGGAGTCGGGAGCAGATAGACCGGCTGGTGTATGTGGCAATAACAAGAGCCCGGACGCACCTGTTCATTCCCTATACGGAAGAGACGGAGTTGATTAAGCGCCTCAAAGGGTAAATTTAAAAAATAATATGGAAGGTACTGGCTGGGGACTAATTATTCGCTATTTTTTTGACGGGGGTTCTGGTGTGCAGCAAAGCTTGCGCTATTTGCGGCAGGCTTGCTGTTACTGAAAAAATACCGGTTTTTCTTGTTTTTTGGTAAAAAATGGGATTTACTTGAAACTGATAACTCATAAGTCTTACTGCAGTTACTATATTTTTATAATGCCCGGCTATTATGATACTCATGCTGATGACCTTTTCAGGCGTTATGAATCGGTTAAGGCAGAAGCCGTGCATGATTCCTGGCGGCACTTTCTACCCAAAACGCATTCTCTCATTCTGGATATCGGTGCGGGTTCGGGAAGAGATGCGGCCTGGCTGGCATCCCTGGGGCATGAGGTTATCGCGGTTGAACCTTGTGATAAATTACGCGGGCGGGGAGAAGAAGCTCATTATTCAAAGTCAATCAGGTGGTTGAGTGATACTCTCCCGGCTTTAAAGAAAATCAGGAAGATGGACTGTAAATTTGATGTTATTCTTCTTTCCGGAGTGTGGATGCATATTGCTCCAGGGAACAGAAAGAGAGCATTTCGTGTTTTTTCTAATTTGCTGAAATCGGGTGGTCTGCTGGTGATGTCTTGCCGTTCGGTCAGGAGAGATAATAACCGGGATATGTATCCGGTTGATTTTCATCAGCTTGACAGTCTGGCGGTCAGCAATACACTGGAGAAATTACTTGATAAGGATTCCGGAGATTCACTGGGTCGTAATGATGTGATTTGGAATACATCAGTTTACCGGATGCCGGATGACGGTACCGGTGCAATGCCGCTGTTACGGCATATTATTGTGAATGATGATAAATCTTCCACTTACAAAATGGCGCTTTTGAGGGTATTGTTGAGAATAGCAGATGGTGCCCGGGGTGCAGTGCTGGAAGAGGATGACCAGTATGTAAGCATACCTGTGGGTCTGGTAAGTCTCTACTGGGTAAGACAGTATAAGCAGCTTATTCTGGAACATGATTTTATTCAGGGTTCCCGGGGGAACAGTCATGTTGCGTTTAATAAAGATGCATTTAAAGCACTTAAGCATATTTCACCTTATGACCTGCAGGTTGGCTCCTTTTTTCAGGGGAATGACGCAGTGAATGTAGCACGGGCGGTTAATCTCTGCCGGAATATCATTGCGCAAATGCCTGCTCATTTTATCACGTTTCCCGGTGACAGTACTCAGGTTTTTCAAGTTGAGAAATACAGGTTTAACTGTCCGGACAGTATCCGGCTCGATTTGGATTATCTTTCATCATTCGGCGTGTTTAAAATCCCGGTTAATGTATGGGAAGCGCTTACCCGATATGCCTGCTGGATTGAACCTGCTGTTGTTAAGGAATGGGTTTCGTTAATGCAGACCTATCATAAAAAACAAGGTCAGAAGGTTTCTGCAGAGAAGTTAAATACCGCTTTAACCTGGCTGGAACCGGAGCGGAATACCGGTGAAGTCAGAAAAATGGTGGAACGGTGCAGGGCAAAAGGTAAGTCGGTTCACTGTGTCTGGACAGGTACAAAACTCAGGAATGATTTTGCGGTTGATCACTGTTTTCCTTTTGCACACTGGCCGAATAATGATTTATGGAATCTGCTGCCGTCCACGAGTACAGTAAACAATAAAAAATCTGCCAGGCTGCCTTCTGCGGAGAAGCTTTTTAAAGCCCGGGAGATAATGGTGGACTGGTGGGGAATGGCTTATAGTGAGGACTTTTACCGGGAAAGATTTACCAGGGAAGCGGAGCTTGCATTGCCAGTTGGATTCGGTGTGGGTGGTGATTTTGATAAGGTTTATGATGGTATGCAGGCGCAGCGGGTCAGGTTGAAGACGGATCAGCAGCTGGTGGAGTGGGGGTAGTTGTAGATTGATTATTTTGTGTAATAAGGTAATGTTAATAGGTCAAGGTATTTTGTAAAGTTGAATTTGATGTTTATGGTTTGGCCAAAAAAATTATGCTTACCGTAAATATATTAAGAACAAATAGAGGTTGGGATAGAACAATTAGTTTCTATATTCTTTTTAACATTTAAAGCGTAAAAATATGCATAGAGATTATTTTGTAGAATACATCAACGCATTTAATCGTCCAGGCAGTAATAAGGCGTCTTCATATATCAAGGCCCTTGATTACCTATGTGAAATGATAAAAGAAAAGCCTTGTGGGTTTGCTGATTGTAAGGATATTTGGTCTGTAAACTCAATAGAAAGGCTCCAAGATTTATATACTTTTGTTATTGCCGAGAGTAAAAAAGATGATGACAGTGTATGGTGCTTGGGCCACATTCCAAAGAGTTACTTGCATAACGGGTATTGCTCCGCAGCCTTAAAAAGCTTACAATCGTTTCTTCTTGAATACAGTCATGAGAAGCACTTGCTGGAAATTTTCAAAAAACATAAAGGGAAAGAATCCGAAGTTGCTTCAAAGTTAAACGGGGAAGTTAATATACCAAAGGTTATACTTGACGAAAGACTAAAGATCGAAGGTAAAGATGTATTACGCCAAATAAAAACACGGGCCAATCAAAATGTCTTTCGCAAAATTATTCTTCAAATTTATAAACAATCTTGTTGTGTTTCCGGGTTGAATATCCCGGCTATTAACCGTGCCTCTCACATTATCCCATGGGCTGCAGACAAGGATAAAAGGATGGATCCAAGAAACGGAATATGTTTATCTGCTACGTATGATGCTGCTTTTGATAGGAACCTGTTTAGCCTGGATGATGATTACCGGATTATTTTATCAAAGGAGATAAAGGATTATTATACTAGGGACAGTGTTAAGAATTATTTTCTTTCAAAAGAAGGTATGGCTATATCTTTGCCGGACAGGTATTTACCTAATAAAAAGTACTTAAAAGACCACCGTGAAAAAGGTGCTTTTTAGAATTTGGGATCATGTATTTACAGTGGAAAAGAACAATAAAAAAACGAAATCAATAATTTTCTTTCGACAATTGTCTATGTTTTTGCTTTAGACGTTTTAAAATATTGCATAAAAAATTTGATACTTACCTGTTAAGTACCCATCCCTGGGATAATATAACCGGTGCCAGTGATAAGGTAGCCTGGGTAAAAGAATATCTGGGGAAAATGGCCTATAAACGGCTCATTCTTTCCCATCATAAAAATTTAAACCTGGGTGATTTTTTAATAGATGATAGAGACAGCAATGGTTTTTTGGGGTTTAAAGGCGAATGGATAAAATTTGGTCCAAAAGCGGAGAATGAGTGGTCGAGGATTGTGACGTTGCTTTTGGGGGGAATCTGAGAAGAACCAAATGAGAATACTGTTTATTCAAATTGACTTTTAAGGTATGCCGAGCCTGAGCTGGTCAATACCATTTTCTTGTTCGGGTCAAGTTCCCAAAAACCAGCATATTTTAAAAGAGAAAGGTATGCACTAAGCTTATTTCCAGTTGTATTCGGGGCTTTAATTCCAACATTATGCTGCATTCTATATCCGCCATTTTCATCTCTAACAAAACGGAATGTAAAATTTCCTGTTTGGATCCATTTATCTTGAGAAACACCCAGATGAAGTTTTAACATGAATTCCATGAAAAGAATTTCTAGTGCAGCATCAATTTTCTTATTCATTACTTTTTCGAAAATATTTTGTATACGTACAAATGAGAGTCTATAGTTACGAGGCACTTTAAAAAATTTCTCTGCCATTTTTCCAGATAATTTCTGTAATTCAGGGTAGCGTTTATTAAGAAGAATCTGAAGGGTTAATCCCAATAATGCAAATTGAAAAGTGTTATTAAAAACATAAGCTTTGCTAACAACTAATTTCAATTTAACGATTAATCCCATTATTGTTTCTTCATTAATCTCATTTTCAACACATATCTCATAAAGAAATTCAGTCAATTCTTTAAAAGTTGCGTTTCGGGCAATCAGGTCCTGAATTTCTTTAAGATGGATTTTTCCTATACTTCTACTCGGTATATCTTCAATAAACCGCTTACAATAGTCTTTAATATTTCCGGTTCTAGATTCATGGATCTCAAGATATAAGCAAAAGGAACTCAAGAAAGATTCTACACTGAGATGAAAAAATTGGCGGGCTCTAATAATTTGCCATGCTGATGTAATTGAAACCAGTTTCTTGTTACACTTATAATTAACATTCCATAGGGGGCTTAAAATATTTTCAGTATTTGTTATATCATGCTTTTGAATAATTTCTAACAGCATACATGTTGTTTGTATTCTTTTTGTTAGGCCATTCTCTTGCCCTCTGTTTAACTCATCTTGCTCTATTATTTCTAGGAAGATGTCCTCTTCCGTTTTAGAAATGTTTTCAAGAGACAATGCTTCTCCAAGACACTTTAAATGTTTTACGGAAAGAGTCTTTTGTTTTGGATCAATTAATTCCTTGTATCCTTCACATTTACTTATTGTTTCATCAAAAAGGGCTCCCAATTTGATACCATATTTCAATATTTGGTAATCATGCCCGTCTCTTTTTACAATATTAAGCGTACCTATTGATGGGCTGTATTGTACAGGCTCATAGGAACTTGCTCTATTTTTTTTATCAAAGAAGATGGGTACTTCATAAGTGTCTGGGCTATCCACATCAGGAAAATCTACACCCAGTACCCCAGGCATTCCCTTATAATCTGGATCTCGCATTCGATTTGCTATAATCAAAGCCGTCTCAAGTTTCCATAGATAGGGTAATTGGTCTTCTTGTTTAATGTTTTTGAAATTTTTCTTTAATATTTTAAAAGCCCACGCCCAGAATGAATAGTGTCGCAATTTGATAGTGGCATTTGTGAAAGAAGGTAGGCACTCATATGTCATGGACTGAATAATTGACTGCTGCCCTAAAAAGTCCCGACCTTGTTGGGTTTCAGGTGAAAATTTATTTGGGGCAGGAAAGTTCATAGTCACCTTATAACCCGTTTTTCCACTCATATGGTGATGTACCTCTTGACTCATATGATTTATGTTTCTCAACAGGTAGTAAAAGGCAGTCACAACTTTTACAAAAAATGTGATGAAAACTCATGAGAGTGAAGTAGTTCCTGGCTAAAAGCTTGTTTCCACAATTTGGACAGGTAGGTGTTGGTTTTGTTTTTATTTCATTTACCCAAAAATGTTTCTTAGGTTTTTTTAATTTATTTACTAAAGCTCTATCAAACTTATATTCAATATTTTTTTCGAATGTATCAATAAATGTTCTTGCCTTCATTATTTTCTTTTTATGTGAATCAATTAATAATTGTTCACCGGACCCTGTATCAATCATATACTTGTAGGCCCTTTCATGATGTTGGTAGGCCTGGTCCCAATAACCTATTTTAGCACACTTACGATAAATATTACTATATTTTTTGAAGTTATCAGTATATTCACTTATGCTGTTAAAAGCGTCTTCAATGAGATCTTGACCTATTAACAATGTATGGCGACCAGGATCAAATCTACCTGAATTGCTTACCAAAGATGTTATAGATTCATTGACTTTGATTTTTCCGGAATGTTTCAGTAAATAATTGAACATCTCAACTTTATCGTTCAATGGTATAATAGTATCAAAATCCTTTGCCCAGGCTTCAACAAGTATAATGCCGGTTTCCTGCAATAATCCAGAGTCTTCAAGCATTTCACTAATTTCAGTCTCATCTATTTTGAATTCAGTTTCAGCTCTTAGAAGCCATCTTTTTAATGCAATTAACAAAGGTGCTGTTTCGAGAAAAAAACGACCTGAGTTCCAAACCTCACTCGTAAGTTTTTGAGGCAATTCAACATAAAGGAACCGGGTTAATTTAAAACAGAATGTAACTGTATTCATCATAACTTGGTACATTTCACTTAATGTATCTTCGTTACATTTTGAAATTTGAGTGTTGAATTTCTCAATAATATTATGCTTAAAAATTTCACCAAAATCTGGAAGTTTTTTTAATATCTCTTGCCCAGCCATAACTGGTTGTTCAAGATTTTTTGATGAAACAATTGAACTTGAGTGTTTATTTTCTTCTCTTTGTTCATCTGATTCATCGACCTCTGCCTCTTCAATAGCGAATCCTCGTTCGAAAAGATTCTCTAAGCTTCTTTGCAAATCAAAACAGTCTGAGATACTCAATCCATCATAACCTGACATCGGTAACAGTTCATCAACTTCGACAATACCATTTATCGTCGGAATATTACTTTGTGATCTTTTTTTTCTGCTTTTACGAGAGTGCTTCTCAGATCTGCTTGAAACATATCCAATGTTATCTGCAATAAACTGAACAATATTTTCAAACTTACTCCATCCCTCAATACTATCCGATTGAAAATTTCTAATTTTATTCAATATACCCCGCGAAGCCATAGTTCTTGAAAGTACTTGTTTTTGGATTACCCAAGAGCGTCCACTCATTTTTTCAGGAAATGTTATACTCAGGTCTACCCAACAAGGTTGATCTTGTATTTTCTTTTTGTTTTCAAATTCAACTCTGAAAACCCGTGCTATATTACAGATAAGGTTTTCGAATAACAATTCATCAACATCACTACTGGCATAATTAATCGTCAGCTTGCCACTAATGCTTGTATACTTAAACTCTTGATTAAAACTTATCTCTATACTCCCCGATTGGAGACTCGCGTCAAAATTTATAGAAATATTTTTAGAAACATCGTCCTTATCTGGGCGTGTAAATGTCCAATCTGAATAGTCTAGTACCTTAGTCGGTGAGAATGAAAGAAAAAAATCATCTGCCTCACTCTGTTTCACTTCCCTGACCAGTACAGTTTCCCAATTACCCTTTGATCCAGGTATATTCCATAGACCTGGTGTTGTACAGTTTGCAGAGCCGACAGCGATAAAATATTTTGATGTGGTTTTAAAGATATATGCTTTGGCATGCAAAAACCGATTTTTGTCTTCTTGGTTTGGAACAAAAACCTTTACACCTTTTGGTAAAGCATCAAGGTTGACATGTTTATCTTTAAGGTTGCAAACTATGCAGCATTTTGGTTGGCCAGTAGATTTAAGAAGAGTGTCCAGAGCGAACATTCTTTCATCGTAATAAGGGGATATTACTTTAATTTCTTCTATTTTATCTCCGATATATTCAATTAATTGCTGTCCTATTGGTATTTCAAAATTGTGTAAAAAGGTAAAAGGACTTGGAGAGGAATGAGGAACAGGGAGTCTAGCAAGGATGGCCTGAAGTATCTTTTTCTGTTCTTTTAATACCATCAGATTTTCTAATCCGTTTAAAAAGGATTTAATGTTTGCCGTGGTTCTGCTGTCGACCTCATTTAAATCTACTCTGTCAACGGCATCTAAGTTTAGGCATATACCAGGATACGTAAAATTGCACCCTGTAACAAATAGTGATATGCCCCCATTTTTATCAATTGAAAGGAATATTTTGGGGTGGAAGGCGTAAGGATGGTCTTCAATACTTGACACAATATAATTTGTACCAGCACCTCTTAAAGAATAGGATTCATCAAATGTTTGGGCGATGCTTGATGTTGAAGAAATTACAAGAATTTTGGTATTAAATTTTTCCTTGAAGTTGTTTAAAAACTTTTGTTCAATATAGCCGAGACTAAGTGTGTAACTGCAAATTAAAAGATACTCAGGCTCTAAATCGCTATAGGCCTTAATAAGATCAATGGAATTTGAGGGTTGTTCAATCATTTAATATATCATAACGCTCGCGACATATGCTCAGTGATGTGCTTGTGAATATATACTGTCATTGTTTATAGCTGCTGTTGTAGGTTGTACTGCACATTTTCCCTCAGTTAGTTTCTTAAAATTCACGCACCTCAACGCATGTCTCAATTGGCCTATCCTCTTCGAATTTTGCATCCAAAAGCCAATCTAGGTCCTGTGTGCTGTTATCATGCAGAGTAGAATCAAATGCCTCCCATTCCTTGTTTAAGAATTCATTGATCTGGTATTTTTTGAGGATCCTTTTGCTTAATGGCATTTTGTTCCTTTGCTAGTATCATTTTCTGCTCGAATAAGATCTCTGTGTGTGCCGGGTTTTAAATCTTTAATATGTATGTGTTTAGATAGATGTAGACACTGGATCGGCATCCTGTCATCGCATAAATATTCTGCGAAATCGTCCCAAGTGACTATGTGTAGATCATTGTCTAATTCTTTGAATCTTTCTTTAGCCCAAATGCTGTTAGACTTGGGGTTAATTACATTTGAATATGATATAAGAGTAAAATGATGGTATTGTGCAATACATTTTTCATCAACTAATGTTTTCAAAATGACCTGCTGTCGCTCAATTTCCTCTTCGTCTAAATCTGTATAACATTTAACTTCGATTACAAGGAGCTCTTCCTCACCCTGTTGGTTTTTGCACAGGATAACACAGTCAAATTCTGTTTTATCAACTCTAAGAGTTTCGGGAGTCTTTTTAATATTTTCATCTTTCTTTTTCTTGAATTCAAACAGTCGATTTTCTAATGTATTTTTAAAGCCCTCATTAATAGCTTCATAATATGCGGCTATATCCAATGACTCCAGAAAAAGCATTCCGTCTTCAAAAAACAGGGTACTGTCCGGAGTCCATTTTTTGATATGCGTGTTATCCTTTATCCGCTCGCAATTTTTTTTAGATGCTTTTTTCATTAGATTAATGAATTCCTGAAATACGATTTGGTTTTTATGTTTACCGGCATACCATTTGGGAAATAAAACATATTCGAACAGCCGGGATGTAAAACTGTTTTCATCTCTGTTCTTAAAAAGAGCTTCTTTAAAACTCATTTGGGCCTCCTAAATTGCGAGAAATTAAATATGCTTTAAAATTGTACCAGTATTTGAGTCTGTATTCAACCTTCTTCTATAATTCTCAAGGTCGGGAGTTTTTAAGAATTTATAAATTTGAGGATTTTACTCAGGAATTTGTCTACAACTCAAAAAGGCGGGTTATCCCCAATAGGCATCCCAAGGCGTTTGCACCTATGTGAAAGCACGGGGATAACATCGGTACAGTTGAGTACCCAATGCCAGGAAATCTTTGATAATGAAGGTCTTGATCTGGTCATAGTGGACAGCATCGAATAACTGGGAGATTGGAAATGGAAACCTGAACAAGTACTAAGTCTTCTGCGTAACCTGTCTGTCCAGCTGGGAGTTTCGCTTGTCGTACTTTCCGGACTGCATGCTTCGCTGAGAGACCGAGACGACCCGGCACCTCTTCTACAGGACTTACGGCCTGCCGGGATATTTGAACGCTATGCTGAAAATATTTTGCTTGTATATAGGAAAGAAGTTTATGACAAGGGGGACCCCTCGTTAGCGGGCAAAATAGAGCTTCGCCTGGCAAAATCAGAGCATGGAAGGAACAGGAGAGTGTTTCTGCGATTTAACAAAGATACCGGAGTCTTTTCACTATCCCATCCGGCGTAAGCGTTTGTGCAAGGGGTTCTTGCATAAATTCCGTGGCCTGGTAATTTGGTAATTCTGGATAAACCCCCATTTCCATTAGAAAAATCCCGTAAAGCTCCGGCGTTTTGACCCGGCGTAACAGCTCAAGTCGAACCAGAGACTTCTTGTAAATATACCTGAAATAGCCAATTTTCCCGGGTTCGAATTTCCTTTAAGATAATATATGGCTTGGGGTTTCGGTGGAGAATAACACCTTCCTTAAAAGAATAAAACCCTTAAAGAAATCTGAGGCCAATGTTAAGTTTCTTTCTCTGGAGCCTTTACTTGGGAGAGTTGCAAATTTGGATACTCATGGCATTGACTGGGTTATTACCGGCGGTGAATCCGGGCCGGGGGCCAGGCCTATTGAATATTCCTGGGTTGCTGAGATTCAAAAGATTTGCAAACAAACCAAAACGCCTTTCTTCTTCAAACAATGGGGAAAGAAAGAGTTTAATATCAATAAAAACGACCCGACCATTGATGCTAAAAGCCTTCAACACGCCAAAGGCGGATGTCAGTTGGATGGGGTGGTGTATAAAGAAATGCCCCGGCAGATGGTTCTTGCCTGATTCTATCGGCAAATGCAGAAAATTTACCCAACCCCGTAATCCCCCCCCCCTTTTCAAATATCAGTGAAGAAAAATCCCGTAAATTACGGCGTTCCTGTTTGAGGGCTTAGTCCGGACGGTATGCAAATACCGTCCAGCTCCCGAACCTGGTGAAGGATTCAGACCGAGTTAACGCCGTTCGGGATTTTTCCCTTAGTTCAAAGATATTTGAATCGGGGCGGCTTTTTTGTCCAGTCTTTTGTAGCTGTTGACAAAAGACTGGCCGGGGTGCGGGGCGGGCAGTCCCGCAGAGTTAACCGCAAAAAAACCGGATATTGTAGCAAACAATACTACTCATTTGTGCAGTATTTTGTTATAATTAATAGTATCTTAGTTACCTTTTTAAGGAAACAATTATATGCAGAAAAATATCCATACTATTACAGTTTTAGGTAAAGGTATCACTGTTACAAAGGATGATTTTATTTCTCTAACTGATATGTTAAAAGCAAAAGATGGTGATTTTTTCATATCTGATTGGTTACGAAACAGAAATACTGTCGAATATCTAGGGATTTGGGAGTGTGTCCATAATCCGAAGTTTAATTGTGGCGAATTCGCCATAATTAAAAGTCAGGCTGGGCTAAATAGCTATAAAATAAGTGTAAAGGAATGGGTGGCCAAAACTCAAGCGATTGGTTTAATGGCAAAAGCCGGGCGTTATGGAGGGACCTATGCCCATAAAGATATTGCCTTTGAATTTGGTATGTGGATAAGTGCTGAATTTAAAGTTTATTTGATAAAAGAGTTCCAACGGTTAAAAGATAAAGAAAGTGAAAATGTAGAATGGGATGTTAAAAGAACATTAGCAAAAATAAATTATACTATTCATACCGATGCAATCAAGGAAAACCTGATTCCTAAAGAATTAAATCCTAATCAAACATCCCATATTTATGCCTCAGAAGCAGATGTTCTTAACATGGCTCTTTTTGGAAAAACTGCGAGACATTGGCGGGATAACAATCCAGGAAAAAAAGGAAATATTCGTGATGAGGCCAATGTATCTCAACTGGTTTGTTTGTCTAATCTGGAAAATATAAACGCACTTCTAATTAATGAGGGAATGGACCAGTCTAATCGTCTGGTGAAGTTAAATAGAGTTGCCATTCACCAAATGAAACTTTTAGTAGCAGATCATAGTGTGGACTTACTTGGTAAATAATGACTAACATAAAAAACCTTCCAAACAAAGAACGTCCCCGGGAAGTGTTTGCAGATGTGATTGCTGAGCGGGCTTCCTCAGTTGTTATCGCGCATAACCATCCCAGCGGGAACCTGGATCCTAGTGCCGGAGATGCTTCTATTACTAAACGCCTGAAAGATGCTGCAGACTTATTAGGTATTAAAATGCTGGATCACATTATATTTAACACCAAAGGTTTTTACTCGTTTACGGAACAGGGTGGGATTTAATTACCTTTGTAATAAATGTTTTCCTATCTCCCTAAACCCAAAATGCTGGAAGCTGAGGTAAGCCTGTGGCTGGCTATGTATCTGGCAGAGACCGGGCTTGCAAAATAAAATACAATCTATGAACAATACACCCATCCTCACCCACAACCAAATCCAAATTTGCATCCAGTCCATTGCAGAAAAAATCACTGCAACCTATCCCCAACCCGATAACCTGGTAGGCATAGAAATATTAGACGGTGCTACCCGGTTTACCAATGACCTGGTCAAGTTGCTTCCCTTTCACCTGCACCGGGTACCCATAAAAGTATCAAGCTACCATGGTGGAACGGAGTCAACAGGAAAATGTATTGTTGAAGGTAGCTTACCAGTCTCCTTAACCGATAAAGATGTATTAGTCCTTGATGATATCTATGATTCCGGCAGGACTATGGCATGTATCATACATTTAATCCAAAAACAAAACCCGAAGTCCTGTGAGCCCTGCGTACTGCTTGAAAAAAAGGTGCCCCATGTCGAATCGTTAACCCTGAACTTCCCACGCCTTTTGGTTCCCGATAAGTTCTTAATCGGCTACGGCCTGGACTACCAGGGTAAATACCGGGAGCTGGATGATATTATCGAATTTAGCGGGACCGACTAATCGGAAGAAAAATAATGCGGGAGTTATCATTCGCAAAACCCCTTTTTTACTAAAAAACCCGCGTTTTTAGTATCAACACAAAGAAACATTCTGTGGGGACAGAAACTGTCCAGGTTTTATGATATCTTTTAAGAATAAATTCGTGGAGATGACTGAAGCAATTGATTGTTTTAACAAAGTAGAGCATTAAAAATGATTGTAACAGTCCTTTTAGTATTTCTTGGCCTGGTTTTTATGATGACCGGTCCACTGTTGTTAATCTGCTGTATGGTATCGGTGTATTTCATCTCGGGTCGTTTATTCGGTATGTATCAGTCTACAGTTATGTTTCTTTCACTTTTTCTGGGTAGCAGCTTTTTTTTTCTTATGAAATTGCTCTATTCAGATGGGGAAGGCAGTCTATTATATAACGTCTTATTTCATCATTAATACGCTAAAAATTTTCCCAAAGGAATAAAACAACTAACCTGAAAAACAGAGCCAAAATTGAAATCTACACCCATTACTAAAAAAGACATAGACGCCCTCGCAGGGTTTTTGCCTGTCCTCTATGGGGATAAGAACAAAAAAATATGCATCTGGCCGGAAATTGAAAAAGATAAAGACGGCGCTAATATTATCCCTTCTCCGTGTTATGAAAAAACGGTAGATGATTTTTTCGACGAAGTCAGCCGGGACTGCTGGTGTGATTTCGATTATCTGAAGAACAAGGGACCGGAAATGGCCCGGGATTCTGATAAAATCAAAACTGCTTCCCTGGAAGAAATTAAGGCCATACTGACTTTCTGTGTACGCGGAGAACGATTTTGTTCCGGCAGCTGGGCAGGGTTAATAAAAAACGGCACTATTAAGAATATTATTGAACGTTTACTGGAATTAAAAAACACCCTTTAATGAAAATTGCTACTGTTATGAAACTTTCAATTACTGTAAAAATAAAAGGCTGTATGTGCGGTTGGGTTGGTATTGACCTGCAAATTGTTGAGGAGGGCGGGCGTGTGGAGAAATGTACTATTACCAGGAAGGAACATAATTTCAGAGCTGTAGAATGTATAGATACATCCGAAACCGTGCAGATTAAAGACCTGGCGGCTGTTAATGCACTCCTTCAAAAAATTAAAAGAGCCAGAGTCCCAATTTTTCCCCATTGCGTGGTCGGGTTAGATGGTCATACCGTTGACATGACAATCAGAAGTTTCAGTCATAGGGTAAATTTCCATTGGTGGGTTGACCCGCCCCCGGAGCAGGCGGTGCTGGGAAAAATATTTAATGATATTATCGCTCTGGCAGAGGCCGGAGATGCCTATCAGCGGTTAATAAATACCGGGCCCTAAATTTTTATAAAGAGGCATTATGGAAAATACGGAAAAGAATTGGTTTAAGAATGATTATATATGCCCAGAATGTGGTAAAAGGAATATTCGCTATGAGTTAAGTCATGTTGAAAATATGGAATTACTTTTTCGCAAAGCGTATACAAAAGAGTAAAGGCTATTACTCATTTATTTAAGAAGGGGCCTTTAAGTGAAAAAATGGGGATTTAATGCCAAAATTGGCCATAATCTCAAATGACCCCTAATAAATAACCTATAAATCATTAAATTACCCCTAATAATTATATTTATATATAGCAAAAGACCCCTAATTATTATACTATAATAATAGAAGCATAAGATTTTAAGAATGAGGTAAAACTAGAAATTGGAACGATACGCAGAAAAATACCTGGAGGATTGGTTTCATTCCATGCATAGGAAACCCCTTATTATCCGCGGGGCCCGGCAAGTTGGTAAAACCGAATTAGTCCGCCGATTTACCCAAAAAAAAGGTCTGTCGCTGGTAGAAGTAAATCTGGAACGATATCCTCATCTTGATGAAGAGTTCGCCACAATGAATCCTGACAGAATTTTACGGGAAATTGAAATAGGAATAGGGAAAGCGGCCATAGCCGATAAAAACGTATTGTTATTCATAGATGAAATCCAATCCAGTCCGGCGGCTATTCAGTGCCTGCGTTATTTTTTTGAGGAAAAGCCATCTTTGCCGGTTATTGCCGCCGGCTCTCTTATTGAGTTTGCTCTGGCAAGGGAATCATTTTCCATGCCGGTCGGTCGTGTTGATTATTGTTGGCTGGGTCCCATGACTTTTCAGGAATACCTGGTTGCAATTGGGAAGGAACATTTAACCAAATATTTAAGTGAAATTGTATTTGCACCGTATAGTGTTACGGGAGATATCTCTCCGTTGTCACAAACATATATTTCTCAAACAGTACATGAGGAACTGATAGCGCGTCTTAGAGATTATTTCTATATCGGCGGCATGCCGGAAGCCGTGAAAAGGTATGTTGATACGGGCAGTCCTAAATCGGTGGATTCGGTTTTACATCAAATAATTCAAACGTATATGGACGACTTTGGTAAATATGCAAAAGATACTGCATTTGGCCGTTTGCAGACCGTGTTTGACTTTATGGGTACCGGAGCAGGGAAAAAAATAAAATACATTAATGTTTCCAGTGAATATAAAAGCAAACAACTGGAAGAAGCCTTTCAACTTTTATCGATGGCACAGGTAATCATCAAGGTGAAAAACTGTAAAGCCGTCTATCCCATTAATGCGCATATACATGAGAAAGGATACAGGCCCTTTTTGGTGGACATTGGGCTTTTACGAAATCTTTCCGGCATTGAGAAATTGAGCAAAGATGAACTGGTAACCGCCGCTTCCGGTACCAGGGGTATAATGGCTGAACAATTTATATGTCAGCATTTTCATTTTATCCGGGGATTCGCGCAGAAACCGTCAACATACTACTGGTATAACAGCGGGAATAATCGGAATGCAGAAATCGATTTTTTATTAACACATGAGGAACAGGTTATACCGGTGGAAGTGAAGGCCGGTAAATCCGGTACCTTAAAATCACTTCATCAAATTTGTTTTCAAAAAGGATTTACTTATGCGGTGAGATTTGATGTTAATCCTCCGTCTATACAGAAGGTGACCGTTATCGTAAGACATGGAAACACCAACCATTCTGTAGGCTGTATCCTGCTCTCGCTTCCGCTCTATATGGTAGAACAGGTTAAAACTGCTTTGGCACAAATTAAAGAACATGATAAACTTCAGTAAAAAAGCAGCGGATCGATTCAAGGTGAAATGGAGTGGCTTACCTGAACAGCAGGGTGACTTCTGGAAGATTGATATCGTTATGGTAGGACGGTTTCCAATATTGCTTATTATACATGAGTATACCCTGTTTACCCTGGTAAGGATGAAGAAAGATTTTAAAAATTTGAAACAGGTTATTGAAGAAATTCGGTGCTGCTGCCCCTGGTACCGGTATGTGGGACAGTGTGTTATTGGGAAAAATGGTGATCGGCGTCTAAGCGGTAGTATTAATGAGATAAAAAAAAGGACATGGTATATGGAAGGTTTTCCAGAGGATTTACCAGGACTGGAACAAAGCATAAATACCAGCCTTTTCTCCTCACTGTCTCCTAAAAAGAATGACTATGGGACACCGTTTGAGACTATGGCGTTGTATAAACAAGGACAGTGGCCTGTATCTAAATAGGTTTTAATCAGGTTCCTCTAAAACATACGTAAGTCATCCGGCCACAGGTTGGTTGGGTCAGCTGGAAAACTTTCTAAATTATTTCTTATAATTCCAAAATCTGAATTGAATCATAAGCATGCATTATAAGCTCCGGAGACCAGGCATTCATCGATTCCGGGCGTTCTATAAATGGATACACATCTTTCCTTGCTTCTTCCAGATTAATACGGTTAGCATGATTATTGATTAATGTTCTAAGCACCGCAGGTGTTAACCCGCTTGTTTTATTCCAGTCACCGGTCTGGCGCATGCGCATTTCCAGATGATAAAGGTTTAGCGGGGACTTCTGAAAAGCCAGCCGGATAAAATCGTAAAGATCTCTTCCTTTTATTCTTCCGCTGCCGTAATTACGAAAAAGAAAAGCGTGAATTTTCCCTGCCAGAAGGGAAGGTGTATCATACATCTTTACACTGAAAGGAATAGGCTGACTGCAGAATCTTGCTTCGTAATCGGCGCCGTCCGGCGGGTCTGTATCCACTTCAAATTTTACTTTCAACAGTTCGTTGCTGTGGGTTCCCGACTTAGCGTTTTTTATGCTTTCAATTTTAATAAGGTGCTGCAGGGTGTTTGCTTTTATAAAGGCTGATTCAATTTTTCCTGTTTTTACTTTTGCCTTTTTTTCTACCTTAGTATTAAAACCATAGGACGTTAGTTCATCCCGTATAAATTTACAGTACGGACTGATATCAAATTCAGAATTTGGTTTAAGCAGCGAAAAATCAAGGTCTTCGGAAAAACGGTCGTTTTGGTAAAATATACGCAGGGCCGTTCCTCCGTAAAAGGCGGCGTATTCAAAAAACTTTGCCCGTGATAGCCCGAGCAGGGCAATTTCCTGTATGATTTCTTTCAGGGCATTTTTGTATCCGTCTGTTGTACTGGTGTTATAACGGCTTAACATTTGTCTTATAGCATCATTCATCGGCAAACCTCAGTTGCAGGTAGTCAAGGATCAAAAAGACATTATGTTTTTTATAGGTACGGGCTATAACATCCATCTTTTTTTTATCGAGCATCCTGATAAGATGTGGTTCCATCCGTTTGTCTTCGAATAACAATGTTTCAAGTTCACTCAAATTGTGTAGCTTTCCGGACTTTGCCAGCATATCAGCAAGTGCTTTTTCAGGTGACGCCATCAGGAACTGGTAATCTGCTTCCCTGACTAAATCAACTCCCTGCGGGTATGCCCGTTCAGGTATGTTCCGATAACTAAACACACCTAGCGGAGTGTTAAAACTTTTGTTCCTTTTTGAACAGGCACAAGTAACCGGGTAAACCCGTTCAGGAATAAGCCCGTGCCGGCTGAGAGCATATTCAAATGAAACGTATGACGGTCCAAAAATCAGGTTGGCAAGGGCTCCTTTTGAAATAGTCCGGTTATATTTAGGCCCTGGAATATACAACCCTTTCTTTATCCTGATAATCTCCTTGGTTTTTAAAAGAGAATTAATTTTAACCCGGGGTGAAGCATAGTCTTTTAGCTGGATGGTAAGCCAGTTAAAATCAAAGTAATCAGGCAAATTCTGAATAATGGTGTCCATGAGTAACCATAAAGCTTAAAAAACAAGAACTATCTGTATATATTTTAATATAAATAACCAGTATGTTCAACATATATTAACAATGTGGTTATTTTATATAAGACAAAAGGAAGTGCATTTTCCTCTATTCACCTGCACTGAGATTACTCCCCATTTTAAATATCAGTGAAGAAAAATCCCGTAAAACTACGGCGTTTTTACCCGACATAGTACCATCAAATGGTACGAAGTCGGGCCTGTCTGAGGGAAGAACCCGGACGGTATAGCAATACTGTCCTGTGCCTAAATTAGTGAAGGGTTCAGCCCGAGTTAACGCCGTTCGGTATTTTTCCCTTTGTGCAAAGATATTTGAACACGCCCCCGCGAGGCAGCTTTTTTTGTCCATCTTTTCGCAGCTGCTGGCAAAAAGATGGCCTGTTTTGCCGTAGTTTTAACGAAGGCGGACCGGGGTGTGGGGCGGCCCGCCTTCCCGTAGTACCTACGGTACGGAGGACAGGGCAACCCCACAAAGTTAATACTAAAAACTCACTAAGGAAAAAGAAAGATACCTGACCGCATAACAACTACATAAATATTTCTATTTACAAAACTATAAAATCAGTCTGAAATGTTACAGATTGACTCCAGCTGTCATTACCAGTTGGTATACTTATAACTATTAACATCAGAGGATTAGATTATGTGCGGAATGGAAGAATACCTGTGTAAAGACTGCAGGCTAGAGATGGCCCTGGAAAAATTAGTAAATGGCGAGCCAGAAGACTATATCATACTACTGGAGCCGGAAGAACCTTTTGATGAAACCCCACCGTTTTAGAATGACACCAAATGTCGTTTCTCTATGATATAATAATAGAAATGGAGGTAATAAATGGACACGAGTAAAAATAACGAACAAAAAATAAAAGCTATTAATTTAGATACTGCAGTCAGGCAAAACACAAACGATAAGCCTGATACCCGGTTCTCTCTCGGACCTCAATGCAAACTCACATTACATAATGATAACGTCAATTACACTTTTCACGTAACAAAAGCCTTATGCAGAGTCCTTCATTCCCCTGAACAGGCAAAAACAGTGATGCTGGAGGCCCATACTTCAGGCAGAGCAGTTATCTGTTCCGGGAACAGAGAAAAACTGGAGTGTTACGCAGTTCTTTTAAAGGGAAATAACCTGAAAGTATCAGTAGAGTAAATTTTATACAGGCAAGGCTGAATGGTTGAAAAAAACTGTTCTGCCATTGCATGGGCAAATCATAATTTGGATAATCTAAGTAGTTCTTGTTCAAAACAGCACAATTTAGATGCAAAGAGGATTAAAATTAATTTGAATAAAAAAACAAAGCGTTATGAATTAATTCTATTTACCTTCTTCTTTGCGATTCCTTTGCGCCTCTGCGTCTTTGCGTCTGATCAGGGCAGAATAACCCGGCTGTAGGAATAAAAATCTATCAGGGAGTGTAAGGATGAATGATAAGGTAACAAAAATAAAAGAACAGATTCTGGAGGTACTTAAGTCTGTTAAACGTGAAGGAATGGACAAGCTGCTTGAATTCCTGGAAAGTGGTGACTTTTTTACAGCACCGGCTTCAACCAAATACCACTGTGCTTATCCCGGCGGCCTGGCAGAACATTCCTGGAATGTATATGTCTTGTTTAAGGAAAAAATCCGTTATTTTAATCTTGATGTCAGTGATGATTCTGCGGCCATTTGTGCCATTCTTCACGATTTATGTAAGACGGACTTTTATTACACTGCTATGAGAAACGTAAAAGAGAATGGCAAGTGGGTACAGAAAGAAGGCTATTCAGCGAAGGACAAGTTACCCTTCGGTCATAGCGAAAAAAGTGTGTACCTTATTCAGCGGTATATAGCCCTGACGGATATTGAGGCCCTGGCTATAAGATGGCACATGGGTTTTACCGAGCCCAAAGACCATTGGAACAAGATGCATGATGCCATGGCGATTAGCCCAGCTGTTGCAGCACTGCACACAGCAGACCTGGAGTCGTCGTTTCTGGTGGAGGAACGGTAGAGGATAGATTAAACTGTGTAGAAAGTTTTATTAATATTGTTTCCTGGACAACCACACATTCTCCTCCCCCACAATCTTTGCCAGACTTTTTAAAAAAGTCCTGGTTGCACCTACATGTATTTTCTGACTGAGAATAGTGCAGTCTCCGGTCTTTTTTGAACTGATATGCAATAGTAACTGGCAGTCTCCCTTATGTTTGGTACAGAGCTTATAGACCCGGTCAATCATTTTATTGTGCAGCCCTTCTGTTTTTAGCTTTATGTGAATGCTTTGTGTCAGTTTGTCCCGGGCCTCAGCTAAGGGTAATACTCTTTTGCCTGTAATCCGGAATTTCCCGGGATCAAACCGGTCGATACGGAGTTCACAATGTATGAGGAGCCTGGCATCAGGCTCCAGGTATTCCCGGTAAGTTTCATACATATCAGGCCAGAACATGATCTCCGGTTTAGCCGTGTATCCTTCTAACACACATTGAGCAAACTGCCGGCTGTCTTTTTTACTTATTCCCGGTTTGATGCGGCTGATGATACCGCCCAGGGTAATACTTTGTTGAAAATTCATTTCATTATGACTTTCTGCATCAGGAAGTGGTTTCGCGAAAGCCTGCATTTCCATTTTATACTCATCCAGGGGGTGCCCCGAAAAGTAGAGCCCCATCACCTTTTTTTCTTTTCCCAGCATTTCAATGAAACCCCAGGCCTCAACCGGTGAGGGATTCGCTGTATCGGTTTCATCACCAGGACTCCCCTTTTCAAAAAGAGATATCTGTCCCATTTCAATTTCCCGTTGCTTGCGGGCGCTGTTTAATAAAGCGGGTTCAAGAGCGGCCAGTTGGGATGCCCGGTTGCCGGGAAGACTATCCAGTGCACCGGCCATAATAAGCGATTCAAAAGCTTTCCTGCTGATGTTTGAGGTCAGGCGGTCACAGAAGTCTTCCACAGAACGAAAGGTGCCGTTATGTTCATATTCCTCTCTTATTTTTTTTGCTGCGCTTTTACCCACGTTCTTTATGCCGGCCAGTCCATAGTGAATAACATCTTTGTTACTCTGAAAACCAGCATAGCTCTGATTTACGTCCGGGCCCAGAACAGTAATTCCTGATTTCCGGCAGTCATCCAGAAGAATGACCAGGCGATCTGTTTTATCGATTTCTGAAGTCATAATGGCGGCCATAAACGCTGCTGGATAATGAGTCTTCAGGTATGCAGTCTGAAAGGCTATGGTAGCATATGCCGCAGCATGAGATTTATTAAATGCGTACTCAGAAAAAGGTACCAGGTCATTCCACAGGCTCACCGCCAAAGCTTCAGGATAGCCCCGTTCCACAGCACCATTAATAAACATGGGACGCAGGGACTCCATCTTGCCGAGATCTTTTTTTGACATGGCACGCCGGAGGTTGTCGGCTGCTCCCAGGCTGAAACCTGCCAGCAATTGTGCCAGAAGCATTACCTGTTCCTGGTAGACAATAACACCGTAGGTGTCTTCTAAAACGGGCTTAAAATCAGCATGATAATAATCAATAGGCTCCGCACCGTTTTTCCGGGCAATATAGGTGGGGATCATTTTTATGGGGCCAGGCCGATACAATGCGTTCATGGCTATGAGGTCTTCTAAGCCGGTGGGCATGAGTTTGCGCAGGTAATCCTGCATACCATCAGACTCAAACTGGAATACTCCCACGGTCTCACCCCTACCAAGCAGGGCGAGTGTTTTTTCATCCGTTTCTTCCAGGGTCCGCAGGTCCAGAGCTTTACCAAAATTTTGTTTTACCTGTTCCAGACAATTTTGAATAACAGAGAGCGTCCTCAGTCCCAGAAAATCCATTTTCAACAACCCCACCGACTCCGCATGTTTCTTGTCATACTGTATCATAACCTGGTCGGAAGCGGGCTGTCGAAAGAGGGGAGCAAAATTAACCAGTGGCGTCGGGGCTATGATAACCGCAGCGGCGTGCATACCCGCCTGGCGGGTTAGTCCTTCCAGTTTTAAGGATATCTCCTTAAGGCGCTGCAAGTCCGGATTTTGGTCCAGTGCTTTGCTAAATTCCGGGGAGAGTTCAAGAGCCGCCTGCAAACCGGATAGTTTCGGGAGCTTTTTTGCTTTCCGTTTTTTCCCCAGGTTACTTATATCACTATCCCCGGGCATGGTCTTGCACAATCGGTTCATAAAGTCTGCCGGAAATCCGAGAACACGCCCCACATCCCTGATAACCATCCTGGCTTTCATTCTGCCATAAGTAACCATCTGGGCAACAGACTCCTTTCCGTATTTTTGGACGACATACTCAATTATCCGGCCCCGGTCCAGGTCAGAGAAATCGGTATCGATATCCGGCATGCTTTTACGTTCCGGGTTAAGGAATCGCTCAAACAGCAGGTTGAAACGAAGGGGCTCCACATCAGTGATTTCCAGACAATAGGAAACCAGAGAACCAACAGCAGACCCCCGGCCAGGGCCTACCGGGATATTCATCTTTCTGGCCACCGCTATAAAATCCCAAACAATCAGCATATAGCCGGCCACGTTCATCTGCTTCATGATTGCAAGTTCACTTTGCAGACGGGCCTCAATTTCAGGACTTAGTTCCGGGTACTTTTCTCGCGCACCTGCATAGCTCAGGTGGGCAAGATAGCTGTCATTGTCCGCAAATTCCGGGGGAATGGGAAAGGAGGGCCAATAGAGTTTGCCAAACTCTATTTCTGCGTTACAGCTTTCAGCGATACTCACCGTATTTTCAAGGGCACCGGGAAAACGTCCAAACAAGTCTTTCATATCTTCTGTGGTCCGAAGATAATAACGGTCCGAAGAAAGCCGGGGCCTGGTTTTATCATTCACCTTATAGTTGCCGGCGATGCACGTTAAGGCATCATGTATCTGGCTGTCTTCGCGGTTTACATAGCGTACATCATTTACTGCCACCAGCTTATACCCGTGCTCCTGGTGGAGTAACAGGTATTGTTCGTTCAGTTTTTTCTCTTCAGGAAGACCGTGGTCCTGCAGACAGAGATAAAGATTATCTAATGAAAAAAGCTCTGCATAGCGAAGGAGGAGCTCTTCAGCAAGATCCTTTTTCCCATTAAGGAGAAGGTGGCCTGGTTCCCCCTGGTAGTTACCGGCAAGACAGATAAGTCCGCCCTTACTTTTTTCCAGAGTATGTATATCAACCAGGGGTGTATCATTTTTCATGTTAAGGTAACCGGAAGAACAGATATCCATAAGATTTTTATATCCGGTATTATCCCTGGCCAGCAAACTCAGGTTGAAAAAATCAGGCTGCTCTCCGCTATACTGTTTTTTGGTGATAGTTATGGGGTGTATATTAAGGTTGCACCCAATTATTGGCGAAAGGCCGGTTTCTTTAGCGGTTTTGTAAAATTCCAATGCACCGAACATGTTGCCCTTATCGGTAAGGGCTATGGCTGTTTGTCCCAGCTCTGCAGCACGGGAAAGAAGCTCACTAATACGCACCATACTTTGCAGCATGGAGAATTCCGACTGAACCTGCAGATGGACAAAATCGCCTGGCATAAAGTTTCCTGTTTTAAAAAAGTATCACTAAAAGGAAAGATACGACGGCAAACTGACGGCTGGTGTCGGGTTTATAGCGACACCAGATGGCATTATTAGTTTAATATTATAAAAAGACTTGCCTTGGAATAACAATGCTGGTACTTTTTCTAAAATCCAGGCATACAATAACCTATAAGGGGAATACATGAAGACAAAAAAAGACTATTGATGACTTTGTTTTTGACGGAATCCGGAAGACCATAAATCGGTTCAGGGAACACCCGTTTTATTATTTTACTGAAGCAGATATCCATTCTTCCCTTTTAAATGATATGTGCTCAGGCGGGTCTGAACGGCTTGTGGAAAAGGGTGTTTCTCTTGTCCACCAGGAGTACCCCACAAATTTCAGGTATTCCAAATCAATTTTCCCGGCCGGATGGTGTTCTCGGTATTTTTATAGAATCACACTATAATACCCCTGAAATAAAATCTGGAAGTCCTATTAAAACAACAGCGAAGCCTATACCTCATATAAACGGTCCTGCAAAAACAAATGCATGGGGCCGGGACTTCATTACTAAATTAAAGAAGTGAATCATTTTACTTTCTCTTTGTTTGAATATATAGGGTTATTTTATGGACAATATACAACAGGTCTTTAACAGGCTGGAAGCTTGGGGCCAATTACCCTCATACCAGCTTGAACGGCGGATAGATATCTTTTTTTCATTATATATACCTGAGGCCCTTGAACAAAAACTGGGAAAGTCTTTTTCGTCACTGCTGGTTCCTGAATTTCCCTTTTTAAAAAAATTAGCGGATAAAAAAATCAAGAATTATCAGTCTTTCCGTATTGATTATCTGGCGCTTGATACTTATGGCGAAACAGCCATTCTCCTTGAATTAAAAACAACCAATAAGTCCAGAAACAAAACACAGGATACTTATTTACAGGCAGCTCAAAAAAAAGAATTTAAGCATTTATTAAAAGGCGTCATAGAAAGTTTTAAACATGCTGATGCTGATGGGCGGGTAAAATATTTCGAATTGTTAAAGCTGCTTGAGGAACTGGAGCAGATCCGGATTCCAGACAACATGAAAGAAATAATGGCGAGAAAAAATAAAACGGGATTAAAGGTTACTGCAGATTCGATAGAAATTGTTTCCAGGATAAAAAACACAAAGGTCATATATCTTCAACCGCAGGGAAACAGACCTGGGATTATTAATTTTGCTGAGTTTAAAACAGTTGTCGATAAACACCGTGATAAACTTTCAAGAAATTTTTCCAGGATTCTTGAACATCAGGCAGGCTAGTGGTGTGTCCTAAATTGCATAGGATTTATTCCTCATGTTGTCATTGCCCTGCTTGACAGGGCAATCCATCAATTTATCGATCCTGGGATGGATCGCCCTGTCAAGCAGGGCGATGACAGATGCAAATTAAATTCCATACAGTTTAGGACACTACACTAGGTATATATTATCTGGACAAATCTGCAATCCTATTGCATATTTGTCCAGATAATATTATACTATTATTTATGCAGTATATAAAACGGGATATTCAGGCTGTACTGAAAGAATGTGTTAAAAAATTTCCGGTGGTATCGGTAACCGGTCCAAGGCAGTCGGGTAAATCAACCCTGCTCAAAAAGGCCTTTCCCAGGCTTCCTTATTTTAACCTTGAAGACCCCGAGACCCGGGCATATGCCAGCGAAGATCCAAAAGGATTTTTAACATCAGCGTCAACACCGGTAATTATTGATGAAATCCAGCGGGTCCCCGAACTACTGTCCTATATACAGGTTATTGTAGATGAAACAGGTAAACCAGGCAGGTTTTTATTGTCCGGATCCCAGAATCTGTTGGTTGGTGAGTCTATTTCCCAAACACTTGCAGGAAGGGTTGCTGTGTTTTCACTCCTTCCCTTTAGTCTTATGGAATTAAAACGGTATCACCTCGAGAATTTTTCGGTAAATGACTGGCTTGTAACAGGGAATTATCCGCGTATCTATGATGCAAAAATAAAACCGGATCAGTTTTACAGCGGTTATATTAATACTTACCTGGAGCGGGATGTTCGTGCAATTAAAAATATTGAAAACATGTCTCGCTTCCAGACTTTTTTACAATTATGCGCAGCCCGTACCGGCCAGATGCTCAATTTTACAAACCTGGCGGAGGAGTCTGGGATTAGCCTCAATACAGCTAAAGCCTGGATATCAATACTGGAAGCGTCTTATGTAATATTTCTACTAAGACCGCATTTTGTTAACTATTCAAAGCGGTTAGTTAAAATGCCAAAGCTCTATTTCTATGATACCGGTCTGGCGTGTAATTTACTTAATATTAAAACAGGTGAAACACTTGAATATCATCCCCTGCGCGGGGCTTTCTTTGAGACTGCGATTATCAGTGAAATTGCAAAAAAATATTATAACAGCATGGTAAGACCGCCAATATATTTCTGGCGGGACAAAACCGGCCATGAAGTGGACTGTTTAATTGATAATGAAGGCAGCCTGATTCCGATTGAAATAAAATCAGGGAAGACTATCCAGAATAAATTTTTTAAAGGAATTTCCCATTATCAGTCCCTTTCCGGATGCGGGCGGGGTTTTGTTATTTATGCCGGGGATTCCCGACAACAGCGAAAGGATGTTTCTGTTTATCCCTGGGATGCTTTTCATAGTATTTTAAAATAACCAATGTAACAGCCCTGCTTTCCTGATGTGCTTTCTGGTTTTGTTTAAATCGTGACCCCCTTATCAAGCTGGATAACATCTGAATCCGGGAATAGGCCGGGAAACTTATCCGGGGCAAAGGTATGATTCGGTATCACATGGGCGGGTTTTATGGCCTTGACCAGTTCCTGCAGATCTTTCACAAAAGCATGGCCACTGGTATGAATTTCTTCTATGGGTACTTTATAATGTTCCCAGAACTTCCGGTCTTTTTCCAGGTAACCGTTCCACAAGGAATATATCAGGCGGGAATTGCGCAGGTTCTGCTTGTTTTTAAAGATGTCACGCATAACGTACGAGTCTTTTATTACCATGCGGTTGCGGTTAGCAGCGATGTATTCATAGGTTATCTTTGCCTGTTTGAATTTATACAGGCTTTTATCGTTTGCCATTTTTTCGGTATGGGTTCCGGGTATAAAAAAGATACCGATGTTATTTCCCCAGTCTGCCTGTGGGATATTTCCGGATATTTCTTTAACACTATCCAGTACCCTGGCAGTGTAAGGGTCGATGATAAACATCCTCCCACTTTTAACACAGGCGCGATAAACTGATACAATCCGGTCGATATTCTGGGAAGAACAGGCGAAAAAGAAAAGTTCATCCAGCGGGCGAAAGCGCTTTACCAGCTCATTCTCAACATCAGTTTCTGAGAGGCAGCCTTTTTCCTGCCGTTCAACCATGGTCCCTTCCAGGATAAGGTAGTCGATATTTTCCGGCGGCCGGGAAAGAATATTTTCAAACAAGACGTGCTTTCGCCCATGGCTCCTGAAGTCTCCTGAATAAAAGACCCGTTTCCCGCCCGCCTCTACCAGCCAGGCAAAAGCATCAAATCCCGAGTGGTCCATGAGATATGGCGTAACCGTAAAGTCAGCTACTTGAAACGGTTCCCAGGGCACAACAGGGGTAATATTCGCCAGTTGGTAATCGGTCTGTCCGAAATACCGGGAGCTTTCCATGAGGGCATGGCATCCCCGGCTCAGGTAAACCGGAATATCTTCCCTGGCATACTGCAGTAATCCGTAGTGATCCTGGTGGGGATGGGATATGAGAATAGCTTCGGGACCTTTTTGGCTTTTATCATAAAGCCCGGGAACATCCGGAAGCAGTTTTTCCTTAATCAGTTCCGGGATAGTTTTCCCATTCATTGTCCGCTTGTCAAAGGGCAGACGGTTGTCGTCTACCAGGGGCATGCCCAGGTCAAGCAAGAGCCGGGAATTCCCTGACTGTAGTTCAATACAGCTGCCCCCGATTTCGTCAGTGCCGCGGTGTATTTTTATATTCATATTATTCTTAATCTTATTTCCTTCTTATTAAAGCATCATAGTTGATACTTAAAAGTACAACACCAGAATGACAACGGGTGTCGCATCGGAAATGAGTATGGTTCCCCACATATTTAAACATTCCCTTCCCCTAAGAGTCCTGATGAATATGGGGGAAGAGGATTGCCTGCCCGGAATAGCCTGAGGCGGAGACGGGAGGAGATGGGGGCATTTGCCACCCCAGGAATATGGGGGAATTTCAAGAGTATGATTCGGAGTTGCTTAAACCAAGCCACTCCCGCATCGGGAAAGCAAAAAATACAAACTACTGATCTTCTTTCATCAGAGTAACCAGCTTCTTTGGTTTTACGCTTAACACTTTGTTTCCGAACCCCAGAATCCAATGAACTATTTCCTGGTTCAGTAATACATTCAGCTGCATTTCCAGGCCCTTTTTGGTTTCCCGGAATTTCTGAGAAGGATGCCAAATTCGTTCTTGTAAATAACCGCCCAGATTTTTCTCAAAAGTGATAGTGATATCTGTGGCTTCGCCTTTGGTGAATATACCCCAGGCCTGGTCCATTTTCTTTTCCATGACCTTCATAGAAACCCGTTTGAAGGTCCTCTTAGTGGTAGCTACTGATTTCATGCGGGCTATCATGTACAAACGAAAATCTCTGACGTCGTAGTTTTCAGGAGTAGCAATGAGATAGAAAGTGTCATCATAAATAATAAGCCTATAAGGACGGATGCAAAAAGTGTATTCGGAACTGCCAGGATAGCCGTATTTTATTTCAATAATATTTCGTGAGCTAATACAATCGGTTATGGTCTTAATGAGGACTCTGTGGTTTTTATAAACACGGTGCTTCCGGGGTTGTATCATGAATATTTCTTCCATGCCCAGCATGGTCTCTGTATTTTTCGATCTCCCCTCTTTCCCCATATACACTTTGGCAATTTTATCATACATGGATTCAATGGAATCTGCCAGATGGGTGTTTTCGAATGGGGTAAACAGTTCCCGACCCATGCACAGAGCTTGTATCTCTTCCGGTTCAAAGAAAAGAGGCAGCAGCTCATTCCCCTTTTTATCCCGGTTGTCCAGGAGGTACCCTTCGCCCGGCACAGACATTACCATGTAGCCCATTTCTTCCCGTATAAATTTAAGATCTCTTTGAAGGCTTCGGTCGGAAATATCACCGGCATCGTCAATGCCCGCAAGTTCGAGTTCGTCTTTTATTTGGGAAAGAGTCTTTGCTGCCCGGGAGCGGCAGAGAATACGAAAAAGGGTGATTATCCTTTTGGTCTGGCTATATGCTTTACGTTCACTCAATTGTACTATTCTCCAAATTAAAAATCTCAAATCATAAACCGTTAATCGGCTTAAGTAATTAAATATGATTGTTAAATTTTTTCAGCAGACCTTTGGGTAAATGATGTCATGATTAAGGACTTGTTTTTCTAATATATAAACCTCTGATTATTCAAAACCCCATTTTTTGCAGGTTTTTATATGTCCTTGTTATTAACTTCATCCTCTAACTCCTTAATAAGTAGGCTATAGGTCAATTTAGTTGATTCCTGAAAGAAAAACCGGTTGTAAACCGTTTTAAAATCGCCGGGAGTCAGGCCATGCAATACTTTTAGCTTTTTTCTGCAGTTAGCATCATAATCTTCTCCTACCAATTTTTGAAAAAACAATTCAATTTAGTGTCGCACTGGTATGAGAAGAATCTTAATCTGAAAGCCCTTTTAGACGTTTTTCTGCAAATTCAATTATGCTTCTTATGAACCGGGATATCCAAAATGGAACTCTGCAGAAACAGTATAATCCTGATATCCAGCCAAAATCCTGCTCATATCTAACTTTTGGCTCAAAAAAGAAATACAGTATTTTTACACTCTTATTTAGATTACACTATTCCTCTTGACAAACCTGTATTTATAGATATATTAATCGTATGTCGACACAGAAACCAATCATTTACCAGTATTTAGATTACAGAAAATATCTTTCTGACTACTATAATACGGCTAAAAACTCCGATAATCCGGTTTCTTTTCGTGATTTTGCAACGCTTGCAGGTGTTAAAGCTCCAAATTTTCTCCAATGGTTAATTGAAGGCAAACGAAACCTTGCAAACAAAACTATTCCCGGAGTTATTTCCGCTCTGGAATTATCCCCTTCAGATGGGGAATATTTCAAACTTCTGGTACTTTTCAATCAGTCCAAAACGGTTGATGCAAAGAAAAAATACTTTGAACAATTGGTAAATATACGAAAAGTAATGAAGATTCCTCCCCTGGAAGAGATGCAATTAGAACATTACAGTGCATGGTATAACGAAGCTATTAGAGAATTATTGAACCATTATCAATTTAATCCCAATGAAAAATGGGCATATCGGAAACTGGGAAAGCAGCTTTGCCCTGCCATCTCAGAAAAACAGGCGAGAAGTGCTATTAAACAGATGCTTAAATTAGGGTTACTAAAAACAGATTCCAATGGTTTCATTGTACAATCTCAAAAATTCATTTCCACAGGCGATGAGGTGCAAAGCTTCATGGTGCGCACCTTTCATCAAACTATGATAAAACTTGCTGAGGAGGCTCAGGATCGTCATCCCAAAGAAACCCGGGACGTCTCCAGCCTAACCATGAGCATTTCTGATAATTGTTTTGAGCTTATCAAAAAAGAGACCCAGGAATTTCGTAAACGGCTAATGGAACATATTAAAATGGATAAAGACCCCGATAACGTCTATCAAATGAATTTTCAGTTATTCCCCCTTACACCAATTAAGAAAAAATAATATCAATATGTATCGCAATAACCCAATGACCGTCACTTATCGTAGTACTCCAAAACTCCGGACCGGAGTAAAGGAGGACGTATCGGGAAGTCAACAATGCAGCCTGGTAAAGAGAAGAAAAGTATCTTTTGCTAACCTCATAAACATTAAATCACTTTTTCTTAGTTTCGTAATTTGGGTCTTTTTTCTTATCCTCAGTTGTTCAACGAATGTTGCAGACTCAGGCGGTAGTGCCGGCGAAACCGGGAACGCCATCGTACTGGGGCATTTAACAGACTCCGTTGGCACCCCTCTGTGGAAAGCTTCAGCCCGGCTACTCCCAACTGATTTCGATCCGGTTAAAGACACGATTAAATACACAGCCCTTACCAATAAAGACGGGAATTATAAATTTACCGGCGTCCATGCAAACACCTATAATGTGGAGGCAGTTCAGGCCGAAGGCAAGGCCAGAGTACTGGTAACCAATATTGTTGTTCCGGAAGACAGTACGATTGAAATGGTAACATGCATTTTGAAACAGCCTGCTACACTAACAATCCCCCTCTCGGCAGATGTCGGGAAACCAGGGGAATATGTTTATGTTCAGGGGACCAATTCTTATGTCCAGATAACCACAGAAGATTTAACTGCTGGTAGTGTGGTTATAGAAAATATCCCACAAGGGTCCTTGCCTGAAATCATGCAAACGGGAACGGGGGAAAATAGCAGGAGTATTATTTATGAAGGTGTATTTATCGCCTCCTCGGGTGCTGTAGTGGCCTCTGCCTATGCCGCCTGGGATGGCTTTTCAGAGATTTATATCAATACATCCGCCACCGGCGCTAATGTTGAAGGGATGGTTAACGACTTCCCACTCTTTATTCATCTGGACAGTACCAATTTTGATTTTTCAGTAGCAAACTCAAACGGCTCAGATATACGCTTCGCAAAAATTAACGGTATACCAATGTCTTACGAAATAGAAGAGTGGAATGCTGCAACAAAATCTGCTGCAATATGGGTTAAAGTTGACACTATCTATGGACACCGTGCCTCAGAGTTTTTCCGTATGCACTGGGGAAACAGTTCTGCTATGAGCAGAAGCAATGGCCAGGCAGTATTTCCGTCTTCTTCTCAATTCGCAGCGGTCTGGCATCTCGATTCTTCCCTCAATGATGCTTCAGCGAATACCAGTCAGGGTACTAATACAGGTACCCAGGATAATATGGGGGTAACAGGTCGTGCAAGATATTTCGATGGCATTAGCAGTACTATTAGCATACCCTCGTCCAATTCTCTGAACAGAGAAAATGGCAGCCTGTCTATTTCATTATGGGTAAAAACTCCCGGAGGGCTTACTGCAGAGGGAATTATTTTTGAACATGGCATATGGGGCGAGTCAGGTAATTATCAATTGAGCGCTCTGACAGACCAGCATGTCACCTTTGATTTTCCCGAAGCAGGCGGCGAAACCCTGACAAAAACCCTTCCACAGTTTAGCGATAACCAATGGCATCAACTGGTACTCACCTTTGATGACCCGGGAGACACAGCAGCCTTTTATTTTGACGGGAAACATATGATCACCAAAGCACTTGCTTCCTCTATAAGCGATGGGGCCGGTCCCATTAATATAGGCAGTCGCAACGGTTCCTCACTGTTTTTTAAAGGATGGATGGACGAATTACGTGTATCCTCCACCACCCGTTCACCCCACTGGGTAAAATTATGTTATGAGAATCAAAAACAAAATCAAATCCTTTTACAAATCAAATAAGGAGATAAAATAGAATTGTTAATTGGTATATGTTTATGATAGAAATAGGTCATTACCCGGCTTGACCGGGTAATCCATAAAATTTTTAATTCCTGAATGGATCGCCCGGTCAAGCCGGGCGATGACATAGAAAAAAAATAACGAATCAATAATTAGGAGCCGATACCGCTTATCGAATAATAAAGACCAGAATTCGCACTTAAAACAAACGGAGAACCCATTATGAAAAATTTCATCTTTTTGATGTTAGTTGTATTGCTATGCCTTTTCCCAAAGCTCACCCTTGCTCTGGACCCGTTTTTAGCCTCTCCACGCCCTACCGGCAGTACAGAAATCAAACTCTATCCCATGGAAAATGTAACTACCGGTACTCCTGTACTTGTCACATTGGGATTTCCTTTTCCCCGAGGATCTGTTTTACCAGAGGCACTTTCCCAGGTACGAGTTCTCAAAGGTGACACTGAAATTCCAGCCTTTGTAGAAATGCTCTCTCCCTGGCGACATCTTTCAAACACTGACGTTGACGGAAAGTCTGTACGGGTTGCCCGCATTCAAATCAATTATACATTCAACGTGAGTTACCCGGAAGCAGAAACCATAACCGTGGAATGGGGACAAAACGACCGTGCAGAAATCATTGAGTCTCTTACCGACCCGCGCACAGCATGGCACCAGGTAACCACCGGAACATTTGAGTCTGCAGACAATATTCAGGAACCGGATGTTTACGTCGTTCTTCCCAAAACACTGCTTAGCGCAGGTATCCTTAAACCAGGTAAAATGTCAGTGTTTGATGATACCGTAAGTGCAGAACGGGATAACCCTGCGAATATAGATGGCAATGAAGACATACCAATAGAACTTTTAGAGCAATATGCACGAAAAAACTTTTTTTTCAGTCTTATAAATGAAGATGATGCCAGAGTGACAGCCGGATACAGATGTGATTACAAAACCACTTCCGGCGTTGAAGCCTGGCTCTTTGATAGGTCCTCCGCCATGTTCGTCTTGTATTTCCGCAGTGGAACATTAAAGTCCTTACGTGAAGCAGTGCGCAGTACACAATTCTACACCAGCCATATAAAAGCAAACGGTATTCTTGATCTTAAAAGTTCCTATGATGATCCCAAATACAGTTATAACGAATGCATGGCTTACACCTACTGGTTAACCGGGGACAATGAACTTTTACCTAAGATAGAAACCGTAGTTGAAGCGTTCTCAGGTGTGCGGACCAGGTGGACGATTGATATGGGGTTCTGGACGGAAAGACACAGCGGTTTTAAACTGCTGGCAACCGCAGTAGCCTGGGAAGTAACAGGAAAACAAGAATATAAAACAGGGGTTTTGGAAATAAGCGGTGACTTTATCTGGCTGCAAAACGGAGCAGGCGGCCTTATTCCTGAAGCAAGAGTTGATGGCGGTCTGTATCACTTCGGGGGCCAGCATGATGATGACTGGGAATCATCCACACTGGGAGCCTCCCCCTGGATGACCGGACAGATTATTGTTGATGCGATGCTCCGTGTATATCAGGCAGAAGACAAAGATACCGTAGCACATTTTCTGCGTCGCATGGGAAACTTTCTAAGTCATTCCTGTGCAAAGAGCTCTTCCGGGCATGATTATCCCCGATACGCTGTTTTATATAACGGGGAAGATGGACAAAGCGATGAATGGAGTGATATACAACACGCTCTTGAAGTTGCCGCCGGAGTCGCCTGGGGATATTACTTTTCTTGTCTTCTGGAACAACCCGATGATTCTATGAAGACAAAGGCCCAGGGATTGTTTGAAGCGTATGGCACACAGGTGCATGAGTGGATTAGACCCTCAGGCCCGGAAACGGGAAGGACGGCCTACCGTGTTTCTCCCTGGCGTAAGTATAACTGGGAATACCGGACCTCGGGTAGCTTATCATGGTTACTTGAACAAGAACCGGGAGCAATCGTTATTGCCCCGTTCCAAACGGTTGTTGGGCTTTCGGAAATCGAGGCCCGTTTTCAGGGTCAAATACTTAAAATAACGACGACAAAAAAATCAAATGTAACCGTACAACTGCTAACGCTTACCGGCAGAAACATTTATGACATCAATTACAATGCAATGCCTGCAGGTGAAATGAATGTTGTCATTCCGGTTCACCTTTTTCAATCAGGTAGGTATTCGGCAATTATTTCAAACGATAAATTTAGAACATCAATCCCTGTCACCCTGACACCATGAGGACCACTATGAAATACTCGCATTCACCTTTGAGTGGTTTTATGAAAACCGCAATTCTGTTCCTGGCATTAGGCCTTTTTGTTCTTCGTTTCGCCGCCTTTGGGGCCCAAATCCCCTATTTTGCTATCGATACAACTTCCAACGAATTTTCGCGACTCAAAGCCTTTGTGGATCGGGCGGTAGGAGGTAGCCCGGGTTATGATTTTTCTGCTGTTGATGCCATGCTGATGTACAGTGCTTCAGAGAATTCGGCTTATGCAGAATTGGCAATTACCATGGTTGAAGAAATGGTAACCGCAGCGGAAGCCTCTATTGCTTCCGGTCAGCGGCCATCCATTTCAGGTGATTCTTATCTCTATGTAGGCCGGAATATACAAGCGCTTGCCCTGACCTATGACTGGGCAGCCGACAGACTGTCCGAAAACCAGAAACAGCGCTGGAAAGCCTTTGCCGATCAGGCTATATACAACATATGGAACCATGAGGATGCCAAATGGGGAGAAACTTCACATTCCTGGTCTGGCTGGTCCAACAACAATCCAGGGAATAACTACTACTACAGCTTCATGACTGCAACCATGTATTGGGCGGTCGCCAGCGATAACCAGGAATGGCTTAACTTCCTAAAAACAGATAGAATTCCCCTGTTAACCAATTATTTTAAAGACCTCTCTGGCGGTGGCAGCATGGAAGGTACCGGATACGGAACGTCCCACATGCACCTCTTTCACCTTTATCATTTTTGGAAAAACACAACTGAAGAAGACCTGTCAGATTCATCATCCCACTGTCTTAATTCTATTGATTACTGGGTTCATGCCACAGTCCCCACCCTTGAACGTTTTGCCCCCATAGGCGACCAGTCAAGGGTCTCTGGCGCCATTTTGTTCGATTATCACAGAACGCTTATGGTAAATGCCGTTCTTCTGAATGAGGAAACAGAGCAAGCCAAACGAGGCATGTGGTGGCTGAACAATATATCTATTGATGAGGTACAACAAAGCTATAATCTTAAAGAAAATATTTACAAACTTCCGGAAACAGCAACTAAACCACAAACTCTCCATTATTTCTCAGAAAGAATGGGAGATTTGTTTGCACGCACTTCTTGGGACACAAACGCAACCTGGGTCCATTTCAAGGCAGGATATTTTTATGAGTCCCACGCCCACCAGGACCAGGGTTCTTTTTCCATCTATAACGCTTCCTGGCAGGCAGTTACCGAAAACATCCACACCCACAGTGGCATCCACCAATCAACCGATGTCCACAATGTTATCCGGTTCAATAACGGAGGAGAGGTTATACCACAAAGAAGGAGTGAAACCGATGCATCTGAAATGATTTTTTATGACAGCAGTAATGTGCTCATAGCCAGGGCAGACCTCAGTAAAATATACTCCAGAAGCGAACAGGTAAAGTCCTGGACGAGAAACATCCTATTCAACCGCGCCAAAAACACACTTTCGGTTAAAGATACCTTCGATATTGAGTCCGGCATAACTGCAACCTGGCAGTTAAACACCCCCGTAGAACCCGTGGTAGACGGCGACTCTATTATTGCTGGCAAACTCGTTATTGCCCCGCGGGACGATAATGTTGAAATAAATATATCAAACTGGAACCAGGATCCGGGTGACGGCTGGAAAATTGAACTTACCAGACCAGGTTCCCCGTCCACATTTAATGTGCTTTTACGGGTTAACGCCCCCACTACCTGGGACGGAAAGATTGTTCACAGCAAAAAGCAGCTTTTATCTGAGCAGCATACAGAACTCAAAGTTTCACCAAACCCATTTTATAGTTCAACAACAATTTCATTTTCTATCCCTGTCACAGCATTTAATACATCTGCAATACAGGAATCATACTTGATAAGCCTATTTAACAGCAATGGACAACTCATTCGTAAACTGCTTCCGGATTGCACTTCAGGCCATTGCAGTACCCTATGGGACGGAACTGACTATAATGCCAGAAGGGTAATACCCGGCATCTATACCAGCCAGGTAAATGCCTCAGGCAGCATCATCAACAATAGAATGATAATTATTCGTTAACATAATCAAATTATGTATTAACCAACATTAAACTCTAACATACACTTGAAAGTTATTGCTCAACCGCTAAAACTTCGCAAATCAAAAATCGTTAATCGAAATTCATAAATCATTTTTCAATTCAGGTAATCAATGAATAAATCATCATATCTAATCTTAATCATAACCATAATCACCATACCCTTCCTCCGTTTCGCTTCAGCTCTCCCCGAAGGTTTCACTAATACCGTCCTTGTTGAAGACCTTGCCTGGCCCACACGTATAACACTTTCGCCGGATGGACGCATATTTATTTTGGAACAAGCGGGGGCCATCCGTATTTTCAAAAACGGTGAACTGAATGTTACTCCGTTTGCCACCGTACAGACCGACCAGAATATTATCAGTAACGGTGAAACCGGATTACTGGGTATAGCCCTTCATCCTGATTTCCCCGATACACCATTTGTATATGTGAATTACACAGTAATGAGCCCCATTCACCAGCGAGTAAGCCGCTTTACCGCTACAGGAGATGTCGCTGATAATACGGGTGAGACCATACTCCTTGATATTGACAATGGTAATTGTCACTGCGGAGGGGAAATAAAATTCGGTCCGGACCGAAAACTGTATGTGAGTACCGGAGATGCATCCTGGGGTGAAAACGCCCAATCTATGAGCAGCCTGAGAGGGAAAATACTCCGTATGAATCCGGTCGCAGATCAGGAATCACAAATCCCGGCTGACAATCCTTTTTACAACGAAAACAGTGGAAAGTATCGCCTTATCTGGGCATATGGACTGCGTAACCCCTGGAGTTTCACTTTTCAACCGGGAACCGGCCGAATGTTTATCAATGATGTTGGTACAGATAAAGCTGAGGAAATTAATGAAGGTTTCGCAGGTAAAAATTATGGCTGGCCCGGAACCGAAGGCTCTTTTGATCTGGGTGAATACCCAGAATATATTAAACCTATTCATGCCTATGGTCGGGACGTGGGAACAGATCTCACCGGTGGCGAATTTTATAATCCAAAGACACAAAATTTTCCAGCTGAATATGTGGGGAAATATTTTGTAGTCGATTATGACTATGAAAGCTGGATCCGATATTTGGATCCGGAAAGCCCTGATAACCTGACGGAATTTTTTCCCAGAATAGAGCGCGGAAATTACCTGGATGTAAAAATAGGAGATAATGGCTATCTGTATTACATTACACGCACAGGCCGCGGAACCCTTTCTCAGGTCAGTTATGATAACGGGCCTGTGGATACCGTTGTTATAGACACTACTGGAGTAGATACCACTGTGGTCGATACGACTGTTGTGGATACCACTGTCGTTGATACTACTGTGGTCGATACGACTATTGTGGATACTACTGTCGCAGACACCACTGATTCTCTCACAGCATTACCCTTTTATGCCATTGAATCAGGATACAGTCCCTCAATTCGGCAAGCGTCAATCAGTTACCGGTTACATCAGGATGTCATAGTGCAGTTGGTAATTTATAACCAGTTTGGGAAAAAAGTAACGGTACTTGAAAACAAACGACAGCAAAAAGGGCCACATACACACCGTTGGGATTTACCTGATAATTGTAATTCTGGTCTTTACTTTATTCGCTTGAAAACCGGTAACAAAACAGTGCAGCAAAAACTTCTGGTGTTAAGATAAACGATTGAAGATTGAAGATTTGGGAGCTTTGTTCACACTCCAATCAAAGTGCCTTAGCACATTCATGTTCATTGTTCTGAAAATTTCGCTATAGTTTTTCCCCATAGGGATTGTTTGCGGCGAAGGTTGGGAATAATGTTAAAGGATGGTGCTATTTGAAGCTATTTGTCTATGTAGCTAAAAAGAAAAAAGCTTCCTTTCCTGGGAAATTTCACATTTTTAGCCTACTAGATGCAAGTAGTGCAGTTTGTTATTGACTTTAAAGCCTATTTCCTGTAAATTATAAGTAATCCAATTTATTTGGAGGTGGATGGCATAGCCATCGGGGTCTACGGACCCTTTTTTTATGGCAAAAGCTTCTTGCCAAATATTTTACCGCCACCTTGGTAATATTTATCTGCAAGGATTTTCACGATTTCATCACCAAAAATCTTCCGGTCATCTGTAATTAAGGCATTTTCTAATAAAATTTCTCTTCTGCTTGGATGAGCTACGAGGTCTGCTATCTGGAGACCTGCAATATTATTTGATTTCAATTTCACTTTTAGCTGTTTACTTGTGAAGCATTCAATAAATCTACTTGGTTCTATATATGATGTTCCCTCATTATACAATCGACTGAATGATCTTTTTAGACGCATATCCTCTTTTCCACCTCTAGATTCAGCCATAACGTCACCTTTTTCACCTATCGATTCTAAAAAGAAGGCATATCGTTCAAGCAACACTGTTAAACAATAGTGATATGGGTCAAATTTCCATGTCTTGTATGTATCATTGTGCATTAATTTATCAATAACTACTGTAACAACAGTGTATTCCCATTCTTTTAAGTAATCCAGTAACTCTCGATTAAAAGAAGATTCTATCTTCAAGTCCCGGAGGACCGAAAAAGGTGGCTTTTTGTTAACCAACTCTTTTCTGTGTAAAATTATTGGTTCATCTGGATGCATGCCGAAATACTTTACTTTCAGCTCCTCAACTTGAGGATGAATAACTTCAGCTATATAGTCAAGTGAGCAGATAATGCCTGTAAGGCTTAGAAAGCGATGGTTAGGATTGTTTGCACTATTAATATCAGAGTTGCCTACCTCATCAACATATATTCGATATTTACTCATGCCCTCTAATATAAAAATATGATTTACAAATTGGAGAAAGACTTAACTCATAAAAAGTGAACTGTCACAAAAGAAAGTATCCAATGTCAGCGAAACTTCAAAAATCGAAAATCATCAATCTTCAATCTGATATCTTTTTCATCTTACTTTAAACAGCCCCCTACTCTATCTTAACCACTCGCTTAGTATACATCTCCCCTGCCGATAAAATCTGCAAGAAATACATACCAGTGGGGACCGGGGAAACATCCAAAAACCCTCTTTTAATTTGGTTAATGGGGACTTCTTCGTTTTTTATGTTAAACAGGGAAATACGCTCAGGAACGAACCCATGAGGACCAGAAATATTTATAATACTTTTCGCAGGATTGGGATAAACCAAAATATCACCAGGCATAAACAAACTCTTCACTGAAGTCGTATATTCACTCTCATACAGTCCTATATCCGGCTTGGTGGCAGCAAAGGGAATTGTATTACCCTCATAATCTATTTCTGCTTTCGGGGTTATCCCCATGTTCACACAAGCAGAGCCCTGGTTTAGATGATAATCACCATTCTCCTCATCAACAAAAAGTGGTTTTGCCAGGATATTATTCTCTATTTGATGTTCCGCGGTGCCGGTTAACTCATTAAACCCGATTATGGTCGTTTGCGTTCCCTGAAAGTCTATAGTATTTATAACGGTTTCATTGTAAACCAAATTATTGGTAAATACATTTTTTGTGATTTCGCATTTATCCGTATTGTTGTTAATTTTTATACCTAATCCCTTTGTTGCTGAAGCTGTTCCACAGTTATACAAGATGTTATTTCTGAATGTATTAGAAAGTATCGCATTTTTGCCAGCGGTTGAAATGAGAATACCCGGACCTGCAGAGTTTAAAATAAGATTATGTTCGTACACATTACTCTTAACTTCGGTATGAGCATTACTATTCACTTCAATACCTGCGTTAAGGGTAAAAGGTGAAGCCTTTGTTCCATCAAAAATATTATGATGGATATGGTTGTTATACCCACTCAACTGACTGGGAGCTGAGGTATTCAATATCCGGTTATTATACACTTCCACGCTAAAAGCATCAGAGACCACTAATCCTCCGCCAGAACTTATATCCGGCGATGAGAGAAGATTGTCATGAATAGTCATATGAGACGTTTTTACACTGTCTTCACTTCCGGGATTACCGTTAATATGGATACTTGCATGTCCCCAGTTCTTAAACGTATTACTATCAATTTCACAGTTTTTAATTTGGGCAATAAAAACAGCGTCCGCTGAGCCCCTGCGTGCGCTTCCATCATAAACACCAGCCATTGAGTAATCAAAATCAAATACCGCATCAAAGGTACTGTTCTTTATATGCACATGGTCTGCCCCAGGCCCTGTGTCTGATGTAATATAAACACCATTCCTGGCGTATTTACCGATAGTAACTCCGATAAAATGAATGTAACTACAGGTGTTTTTTACATGAGCACATGTCCATCCGCCCTGAATATTGAGGTTAGTAAATACTATACCGCTGGAATTCTCTATGGATACCGGTGCAAGACCATTGGAATAACTGATTTCTTTAGCAGAGGGATCGGTTAGGGAATAGAGGTAAAGGTCTGCGTTGGATTCACCGTCATAGAGCCAGAAAAAGTTAACGCCATCCAGTTCTTCCTTTTTATTTGCGCGTAGTAGCTCAGTATCATCCACCAGCATCCTCTCGGGATGATATGCGGGAGGATTGACTGCTTTCCAAATATTACCGCCCTCATTGGTCCAGGTATGTTGATGTACGGTAATGGTGGTAATAACAGGTAGTGGTTCTTCAGTTTGAGGAAACGCTCCATAAGTAACCGGGCTCGGGTCTGTACCGGGAACATTATGTACCTTGAGTTGCTCCCCTACCCATACCCTGCCCCGTCTGAACATAACTCTGTCACCTGCAGAAAAAGTCTGCTCATTTACTTTGGCGATGGTCTTCCAGGGCTTGTTGCCGGGAGTCCCGCTATTGTTGTCATTTCCATTTTCGGAATCAACAAAATAGTAGGTTTGGGAATAAGCAGGAAAAACACCTGCAATAGCCAATACTAAAAAATAAAGAAGTCTTTTCATTTTATCCCCCATTGTTTAAAACCCCAACTTCATAATTGAGGATTATAGGCTAAATCAGTATTGTCCTCAATTAGTAAATTCTAATTTCTAAATCCTAAATCCTAAACAAATCCTAACAGTTAGGAATTTTTAAAAAGATAAAACAAAAAACGCTTATTCAAAGATTTATCCTTGTAATACATGGTTATATAGAGCAAAATGAGTGTTTAATTATTTTGTTTTAATATTTTTACTCCTATTATAATTTCTGCGAAGCTCGGTGAGTATCTGATTCGAGAACTTTCAGTTGTTTAGGATTTAGATATTATAATTTCAAAGATTCATATCTTAGTTTTCAACTTTTATTTCCATCCACCCAATTTTTGTCAGTAAGAAATTGTATCCAGAGGTTTTTTCTTAAAACTGGTTTTTACGGTCTGGTGTAAATTAGATAAATATTAACTGAATTGATTGAAGATTGAAGATTGAAGATTGAAGATTGAAGATTAGGGAGCATTGTTCCAACTCCAGGCTTTATTGAACCAAAGATTCTCTCATTCGACAAAAGATATTTACCCAATCCAATGTCAAAGAAACTTCAAAAAGCTTCAATCTGAAATCTGATATCTTTTTAAAAGCCTACCGAAGACTAAACCGCGCTGACGCGGTCCGATTTGTCCCCTGCACCCGAACAAAATAAGCACCCGGTTCCACCCAGGAACCGCTATCATTTTTTCCATCCCAACTCAGCCCTCTGTCTCCTATCAAAGAAGAATCAAGCTCACGGACCTTCTTACCGCCAACAGAATAAATGGCCGCAGACCGAACCCTGTCTGATGAAGAGAAGGCTATTGGAACCGCTGCAGAATAGTATTTTCCGGCAATAACATGCAGATAAACCGTATTCGTATTTTGGAGGACAGGCTTTTTACTGAAAGTCATGCCCGGCGACAGTTCCATTACGCCCAATCCATTATTGTCTAAGGGAGATTTGTTGATAAAATCATCCTGCACCGTTTGGGAATACCCAAAAGACGTGATAAAAGTCTCAGCAAAAGCCGAATGATTGTAGTCCATCTCTTCTTCCCGGATAAGCTTTACCGTGGCATAATCAACTGCAGGGCCAAAAGTCCCCATCAAGAGTACTCCGGGAGTAAAATTCGGTGCTTTTCCTGTTGGCCCATGAGTCATGGCATAAATAGAATCCATAACGACAAGTTGTTGGCGGGGAACCTCTCCACCCAGGATAGCGTCGCTTTTGTTGATGCTGATGAGATAATCAAACTGAGTAGCTGAATCATTTTCATGACCATGGGAAGGATCAAAAGTACCAAAATGGTTTTTCATGGAAAGTGTAGTCCGTCCCCGGGAGTCACTATGTCCTTTATTTACCGCAAAATTTACCAGTATATCAATAGTACCGTCCGCAATATGCTTGGTACAATTAGCTGTGCCGCTCCAGGGAGCAGGTACCTGGGTTTCTTCTCTCCCACCCAGTGAATTGTTACCTTTGCTGACGATCACCCCTTCCGGAAGACCATCACCCTTATAAGGGGTATATTTATCTGTTCCATCAGCATTATGTACACCGTCCCATACTATCATGTTAGCATAGGGCACACCAAGGCGATTGAGTTCTATACAAATTTTTTCAACAATACTAAGCTTGGGCATCTGTTTCGGCTCAATACAATTAACTTTCAGAGCTACTTTTACCAATGCCCAGCTTTTAGAATCGGGCTTTTGAAAAATGGTACTCCAGGCTTCATCAGCAGTTGACTTTTGAGCAAGCCACTGCGCCATGGTATCCATATTTGCGTGAACCGTATCCCTGTTTACAACGCTGTTAATATTGGAAAAGCTCCAGTCAATGGGTTCCTGGTCAGTTACCATTTCAAGGTCACGCATTAAGGCAACCCGGAGATTATCAATATTTGGATTAACCTGCATGCCATCACTCCAGGCACTTTTTGCGTTTACCAGAGTACCCGCAGCGTTTGCCCGGGAGCTAATGTTAGTTGCTAACACTCCTGCCGCACCAGCAGCAGCAGAGGTCTTTAAAAAAGCCCGGCGACTATGTTTGCATGGATAATCAGTCATGTTGTACCTCAATTATTTTTTATTTAAGCAATTATGGTTAAGCACTAATATCTAAATCCTAATTTCTAAATAAAAAGTGGCTTCGCAGGTAGTAAAGCCCCTGTAATTTTTGTTTATACGAAGTCATACTTTATTTAGGATTTAGAATTTAGGATTTCTGCTTTATGCGGCTTAGGATTTTAATTTTGTTTAGGATTTCGGATTTAGGGTTTCGGATTTTAAATATTATAGGCTTCATCAGATTTACAGTTTCTCTTCATAAAAAGCCAAAAATAGTGCCGCATCAGCATAAGCAAAATCCGCTTCTGCATAAGTCTCGAATTGCAGTTCGATATAATATTTATCAAAATGAGCATAAGTAATAATGCCACCCCTGGAATACTTTGTACTTACTGCCACGGTCTGTTCGTAGGCGCCAATAGTCTGCTTTGCGGCAATCTGTTGAGCCTTGACATCAAACATACTGGCAGCGGCAGCAGCGGTTCCAAAATCCATTATAAATAATTGAAGATACGGCTTATCTTGGACAAGTTTTTGTTCAATACCCTCTATCATACCCTTATCCCCATACTGGTCCGCATCACCATTCATTGCTCCGGCGCGTAGCAATACCAAATCGTATAACTGATAGGAACCGTCTTCTTCTGTCCATCCTGAAATTTCACTTTGTACCCGAAAATCTTTGAGGGAAACCGTTTTTTCTTCATCTTTCACAATTTTACAGCCACTGGACAGCAAAGTCATAATGATGAGAAAAGAAAGGCTAAGTTTTTGCATAGAACTATCTACTCCATAACCAAAGTTCAAAAGGAAAGCCATATCTACAATATAAAACCATTAGCCATAACGAACAGCTGTTAAACCTGAATTTAAAAGATCAAGCTCTGTCTCGTAAGTGCTGCAAGTCATAAACTGTTCACTTCTACTGAACAAAACAGTGTTTTTTGGTAAAAATCTAAAAAAACGCCTGTAGAGTGAATTTTCCATTATAATCTTCAAGCTGCCAGTGGCTGCCGCCTGCCCAGGCAGTCAGCACAAACCCATTACTGGTTGAAATCATAATATTTGGTTTAATAAACACATTCAGGGAAGTGTTGTAGGATATCTCTGTATATTCATCTGTAAATTCGGCATCCACTGATTTCCAGCCAACAAACAAATCATGATTATTAATCAGTTTTTTAACAATAAAAAAGTCAAAAACACTTAGTGAAGCTGAAAATTCCGGCCCGAATTTAATTTCCTGCTTAAAGGCATCCTCATCAAATACATTTCTCAATCCCTGTTTGGTTGTTAACCAGGGAAACCAGATATTATCAAATCGGGAATAGGCCGAGTAATGGTATTCTCTGTCATAATCGGTATTATATTCAAACCGGGTCTGCCAAAGGGCTCTTTTACTCAGGAACCATATTTTTAAGTCATTAAAGGTATTGAAATGTTCTTTTCCGTTTCCGGTTTTCCAGGTATTATTATTACGGAAGAGAAGATCCTCAGTTGGGAACAGATGTATACCAATACCCCGGGTTAATTCTGATGAATCGGCATCGGTTTCTCCAAAAAACATATTATTACTTCCAGGCCAGGCATGGGAAAAATCACAAAAAACATTTTGCGAAAGCAAAAACCGTGGAGACATCCAGTCAAGCCAGCTAATCCAGGATCCGGGTTTGGTTATCAGGTGGATGGTCCTGTCAATAAGCACATAGCTACTGTCTCTCGATGCAGGCCTTGTGAAATCCAAACGGTATTCGCCTTCAATGTCCACCCCCTTTGGAGCGTCAATAGTTTGCACTTGCCAGCTTGAAAACAGGTTCCGTTTGTTAAGGGATCCGGGAGGATTGGTGCGATAGGCATTTACAATATTAAATGTGACTGGCTGGATTGGCGAGATCGAAGTGAGGCCATAGAACATTCTCCCCTGACCCGATTTTCCAATCACTTTATCGTTAGAAAGAAATTCCGCATGACTCAATTCATAACTCAATTTATGTATATGGAGAAACTTTTCAAGATAAGGAGAACTGGTTTCATACAGTTTGATTTTTAGCCTGTCTTTATTTCTATCTAATGTATCAATTGTATTTTCAAGGGTATAGAGTTCACCCAAACCAGAATCAGCAGAACTGCTATCTGTTGCCACAGACTGCAAGTCCGTTTGAACAAAAGCGTCCATGGTGTTGCGGGAAAGACTAACGTTTAGATACGGTAAGGTATGAAAATGAAAATCCGCAAAAGATTCCAGATACATTTCTTCTCCTTCAGTGGCATAACTGTTTCTTTGCTTTACCCCCACAGTCAGATCTTTTACAATATCATAAGAAAGAGCATAATCAAAATCTTTGAGAATTTCCCCGTATCCCCGGGAAAGCATATCAGTTGTTTGAAAGTTTTTTCCTGCCATGAAACCATTAAAACTGGCACTGGTCTTTTGTCCCAGCCTGCTTGAAAGATTTACCGAACCTGCAGAGTATCCCGTTGCCACATCAACGGTGAGTTCAGGATTTATCTGCAAAAACAGGCCCTTTTTTCGTAATTCCACCGGGACTGAGGCATACAGCAACCCATTCCCTACCGAATCAGTACTTAAACCGGTAAATCCCACCCGGGTCGATAACCAATCGGTATAGGAAATCAGCACATCCCCATAACCCATTTTCTTAAAATGGTTCTGGGGAACCAGTTCTAATTTATCAATACCTTCATTGGGAACCGCTTCTGCTTTGTAAGAGACGACGATAACTGACTTGGGCTCTAAAATATCACGCCGGTTAAATTTCATCATGCCCGTTGTATAAAACAGGGTGTAATAGCTGGAATCAATTCGTTCTCCATCGATCCATATAGAAACCGACCCTGGCAGGATACGTGTTGCCCCCGTGTTCCCGTTAAGGGAATCAGCTTTTTCACTAAGATTGTATATTCCCTGGGGTTGATAGGCCAAAACTTTATTCACGGTTTTCGTTGTAACATAACCCGCACCTGAAGAAACCCGTACAATTTTACGGTCGCGACTTTTTAATTTTTGAGGACTTTCCCATACGGAATAGACCCCTTCATAATTTGCCTCCGGCATGGTTCGGGAAGCAGGGACCTTATAAGTATTTTGTCCTACAACCCCATCCTGCAGAACATCTTTATGGCCACCCCGGTATTTAATGTTTTTCCGCACAGGTCTGTTTGCGCTAGAGTTATCAAACTCCATATCGAGATATCGTCCCTCCGGGAAACTGTTATGCAGGGTAAGATTAATATCAGGCGCGGGCCGGCCAAGTAAAAAAAGCCGGGTACTGTCAATCTCTTCAGGAATTTTAACCGGCGTTGGCACACCATCGACTATTTGGTTCTGGTAGCTAAATTTTACCGTATCTACTTCATACCCTCCTGACCGCAAGGTTATTTCCTGCTCCGCGATACCCTTTAACGTTGAACTATAGCCCCGTTTATATTTAAGGGCCAGTCCTTCTTCATCAAGAGTCAGTCTTTTAGCCGTTCCTTTTATGCGCCTGAGGTTATGTATTTCCCAAAGTTGGGTGCCCTGTTCATATAAGCAGACATTGTTATTCACAAAAAGAATCAAATCATTACCAAGAGGATAGCTGTAAGATACATCCACATCAGCAAACCGCTGAGGATAAGGCCTGTAGGATGAGGCCCGTTGTACAGGGTCATAAAAAACCATCTTCTCAGGGGTACTGATGAGAAACAGGCTGTCTGATACTTTCCCAACACTCTGCGCTGCCCCCATTGGCTGTATATCAAAACGCCTGGAAATTGATGATGACAAATTATATGAAAAGGCAGATTCATTCGTCAGGTAATAGAGGTGCTCTTCGTCAGCTTTTATATCCTGAATAGTTTTCTGAGCAGCTATCTGTTCCCAGGAACGACTCTCTATGAGATAACGGTAAATAGTGTTGTTTTCAACAAAGAAAAGATCCCTGGTTCCATATATATATCTGGATTTTTCGCTCAAACTACCGCTTGTTAACGGATAGTGTTTCCATTTTTCATCCAGTATGTAAAAGACATTCATCACCGCCCCGGCGGCTATCAATACTTCATCACCGGTACTATATACACCAGCTATGTTACCTGCTTTTTTTTGGGAGACAGGCATACGGTATTGCAACCACTCCCTGCTGAGCTTGTCATACTGCAATAGAGTGTCGGAGCATGACAGCCATACATAATCAATATCCACAGCTATTTTACCACTACAGGTATTCTCTCTTATAAAGGGCGTTTTTTCAATCGTCCCCGTATTCATCTCAAAAGAATAAACCCCTTCCGGTGTCAGCAGCCAGAGCAGTCCGTCTTTTTCAGCAACATCAAGAATTACATCCCCGGAGAGTGCATCATTAAGCACCACCATTCGAAACTCACGGGATTTTTTGGTATAGCCGATAATACCGTCGGGTTTTACGAAATAGATATATTCTTCTGATGTAAAGGTTTTGTAGTCGAGAGGAGAGAAAGAGAAGATTGTGGAGCAGAAGATTAGCAAATAAATATTGCACATTCGTAAATATTTTCAATATTTTTGCTTTGCTCAATCATCGTCTTCCATAATGAATCAAGC
>JADFYW010000209.1 GCA_015232855.1 Fibrobacteria bacterium | reverse complement strand
TAGGGCACCTGTATTTGATGACACCTGGCAAAGGGCCGTAGAAAGAATGGCCAAAAAAACAATAAAAACTCTACTATACAAATTCATTAAAAAACATCCCCCACATTAATCCCGTATCTGTTAGTACCTAACATAATTTGTTTTAACCATTTTTACTTTTAAAAAGTGACCAAAATACACAGGAAAAGATTTTTTTTTTGTAGTTTTTAAAATGGTAAGCTACATTTTATTTATATCATAATTAAAAAAAGGAAAAACCATGATTAAAATAATTACCCTTTCAACACTATTCTTTGTTTTCCTCTTGGGTTGTGAAAAAATCGCAGAAAAGAAGAAATATTATCCCAATGGAAAACTCAAAGAACAATGGGAAGTAACCAAAGACGAATATGGTCAGGAAATCAAAAATGGTTTGTATAAAGCATGGTTTGACAATGGTCAAATTCATCATGAAATTAATTATCTCGATGACAAAAAACATGGAGTACAACGAAGCTACTATAAAAATGGAAAACAAGAACTCGAAGAAAATTACCTGTTTGGAAAACTGAGCGGTAAGAAAAAAACCTGGACTATTGATGGTAAACCAGAATTGGAAATGGATTATGTTGATGGCAAAAAACATGGTCTGGATAAGAGATATAGGGAAAATGGGAAAATCCATCATGAAATCAGTTATAAAAACGGTTTGAAAGATGGAACTCACAAATTTTTTGACTCTGAAGGTAAACTCGACAAAACGCAATGGTATAAAGATGGAAATATTACTGACCAACCTGCAGATTCAACCCTGGCAGCAGAAGCAGCGCCTGCAAAAGCAGATTCAGGAAAGGCTACTGATTCCGCAAAGACAGCAGAATAAAGTTATTGATTTTTCCTTTTTTTAATTGATTTTTACTGTTTAATCCATTTTTGGAACAATTTTCGTAGTATTACTACTTGTTTTTTGGAGGTATAAATTCCTAAGTCCTTGATTTGTTAAGGCTTTTAAAAAACGGGATTTCTACCCCAAAAAAGTATTGCGCCTCAGCCTGTTAGTTATGGTATACTAGATATCATGGGAAATGATAAGTCAATTCTATTTTTACTTGGTGATGACAAAAAAGGCCTTTTAAACCTGGGCGAGTCACTGGGTCCCTCTGTAAAAATTTTTGATTTTAGCAGCTTCGAAGAAGCTTATAACGCATCAGGACAGACTCCTCCTTCTCTCATCATTTACAACCTGAAAACAGCAAGTGAAAAAGAAATTCTTGACCAGATAGCCATTCATAATCTAACTGAGAGGGTCCCCGTACTCATCCTCTATAAAAATAGTCGCCAACTCGCCCCTATTTATGAAAGTAACTACTCTGGCTGGGTTGAATACCTCGCCATGCCTGTTCCATACAGCTTTCTTATTAACAAGATTAAAGCTTATCTCCATAAATTATCAATTTCATTTTCCCACTCCCATGCAGAGCTGGAAGCCGAACGGGAACAGTTTAAAGAGAAACTACACCAATCCCAAAACCTTACCGTATTGGGCCAGATTGCAAGCGGAGTCGCACACGATTTTAATAATGTACTGGGCGGCATACTCGGATATGCGGAAATGGCTAAACTCAAATTTGGGAAGAGCACACCCGACCTGATTAAATACACCGATTCTATTGTAGGTTTTTCAAAACGTGCAGGCGACCTTACCAAGATGATACTCTCCTTTGCGAGTGACAATAAAAAGAAAAAGAAATCAATTGATATCCATATACTGTTATCAGAAGTGATTGATTTACTCTACCATACAATCGATAAACGATATCAGCTCAAAAAAGCACTGAACGCCGAAACCATCACCCTTGTGGGAGACTACACCTTACTTCAGAATGCAATCATTAACATAAGTCTTAACGCACGGGACGCCATGCCCGATGGCGGAGAAATTTCTTTTTCTACAGAGAATATCCTGATTACGGCCTCAGAACCAGGTAATTATGATCCCCCTGTAGACGAAGGCATGTATGTAAGCATCTCAATATCTGACACCGGTACAGGTATAAAGCCAGAAATTCGTGAAAATATTTTCAAACCATTTTTTACAACCAAAGAAAAAGACAAAGGGACAGGTCTCGGCCTTCCCAGTGTACTCAAAACGGTTCTTCAACACAAGGGCACCCTACGACTGGAAAGTGAAGAACAAAAAGGTACCACTATACAACTGCTTTTTCCTGTCGGAAGCGCTGAGGAAAAAGCAAACGATGAGATTTTTTCCCTGGACATCCCCCAGGGAATGGGACATATCCTGGTGATTGACGATGAAGATGGCTTCCGGGAAATAATTAAAGAAATACTCACAGACTTTGGGTATGACGTCAGTCTCGCCGCTGATGGTTATGAAGCCCTGGATGTATATCAACAAAACGACAAAGATATAGACCTGTTGATTATTGATATGAACCTGCCACGTCAAACGGGTACCGAATGTTTTCGTTCCCTGAAGAAAATAAATCCTGACATAAAAGCCATTATGTGTACGGGCTTCAGCTTGAATGAAGAAACCGAACCGATCCTGGAAGAAGGTGTTTCTGGTTTTATCCAAAAGCCGTTTGAAATGAAATTGCTCCTTGATCTGGTAGCCAAAGTAATCGCATCTGCATAACAGAGATGGATCGCCCTGTTCAAGCAGGGCGATGACAAGCATATCTTAAATCCCATACCATTTAGGACGCTACACGAGGTCCTCTTTGTTACAAAAAAAAAGACGCCATGCCGTAATAATTGCTTATTACCCTCCTCAGAAAATAGTTACTATTTCTGGTTATGGATTTATTTAACCCAAACCCTGATGAATTTAAAGGCCCCCTGGCCTACAGGATGCGCCCCAGAACCCTTGATGAATTTCTGGGGCAAGACCATATTTTGGGTCCCGGCCGTTTATTAAGGCGTTCTATCCAGGCAGACCAGTTATCTTCCCTGATATTTTTTGGACCACCCGGTACAGGTAAAACCACACTGGCTATGATAATTGCAAACACCACCAAATCAAAATTTCATTCTATTAACGCTGTACTTGCAGGGGTAAAAGACATACGGGAAGCCATAAAAGAGGCCCTTGCTGAAAAACGTCTTTCCGGCCGCAGATATATTTTATTCATTGATGAGGTCCACCGCTTTAACAAGGCCCAACAGGACGCCTTATTGCCTCATGTTGAAAATGGCACACTCACTCTTATTGGCGCCACTACCGAAAACCCCTATTTTGAAGTCAATAAAGCACTCATATCACGTTCACGCATTTTCCAGCTCTATTCGCTTAACCAGGACTCTCTACTCGAGCTTGCCCGTATTGCTCTGAGCGATAAAGACCGGGGATATGGGTCCCTCAATGTTGTTTTAGACCAGGATGCCCTTGAACACCTGGTAAATGTGGCAAACGGAGATGCGCGTTCGGTGCTTAATGCTTTGGAACTGGCAGTAGAGACAACGGAAAAACAAGACGGGGAAATCCATATTCGGTTACCTGATGCAGAAGAAAGTATTCAACAAAAAGCAGTACTCTACGACAAAGATGGAGATGCCCATTATGACACTATCTCTGCCTTTATTAAATCTGTCAGGGGCAGTGACCCGGATGCAGCTCTTTTCTGGATGGCAAAAATGATCTATGCCGGAGAAGATCCCCGTTTTATTTTTAGACGCTTGATAATCCTGGCGAGTGAGGATATTGGTCTGGCCGATCCCCATGCCCTGGATGTTGTTATGAACGCTTCCCGTGCCTTCGATTATGTAGGTATGCCAGAAGGTCGCTATCACCTTGCACAGGCCTGTTTATATCTATCTACTGCAGCAAAAAGCAATTCAACCATGGCTATTTTTGATGCATTACGGGCTGTGGAAAAGAGTGAAGAAGAAGAGGTACCCAATCACCTGAAAGATGCCTCTCGAGACGGAGAGGGGCTGGGGCATGGACAGGGTTATTTGTACCCCCATGCATATCGGGACCATTGGGTGGCCCAGCAATATCTACCCCGTTTTTTACAAGGAAAAATATTTTATACTCCCGGAAAATGTGGCTACGAAAAACAAATCGCCGGCTCAGTACAAGAAAGACGGGAATTACAATTTGCAGCATTGAAACAGCAGGAAGGTTTTGATTGGCAGCTCACACCCACAAAACAAACCCGCCCCGAAGATTTCTGGCTGCGCCGCTCCATGGAAAATATTTCCGAAATGCTTGGGCAAGTGCGGGAAGAACTCTTTGCTTTTTCCAGTCACAATTCAGAGCGTCTGACCCTGGATTTATCTGGTGACCTGGGTTTTTTAACCTGGGCGGCCTGTGTAAGATTTGCAAACGGAGGGGTATGGTCTTGTTGCCAGACAGAAGACAGTTGCCAGCAAATGGAGCACTGGGCAGAACACTTTGCATACATGGTACGACCCGTTTTTTTACATATGCCCTGGGAAGCATGGAAGTCTGATAGCTTTACGGAAAAGGGTGCACCTTTTTGTTTTGATATGCTTACCGGTTATAATCTTTTTTCACCAGCTAACCAGGCACCCGTTCTGAAAGCTCTAAAGCAATTGGTGAAGCACAATGTAGGTGAAAAATGCATTCTCTCTCTTGGACAAATTCACACAGGCCTTACACAAACTCTCTCAGGCTTATTGAAACAAATAACACAACAGTCATATACAACACACTTGTCTAAAAGCCTACTTAAAAAAATAGCAGCTAGTGAAAAAGAACAGATTGATACGAGAACTTCTTTTAACCCTTCAAATGATTTTTTTGAAGCAATCCAGGCATTCTGGCCTTTTCATTGCAAGCAATATCAAAAAATATTTTATTTTGAACGGGTCATCTCCCGCCCCAAAATTCTATCTTGGTTCGAAAAAAAACCAGAAGCACCCTTCCGGTTTTTGGAATCAAATTTAACAGAAGAAGAGTTGCAGGCTATTAAAACATTCCTGCTTCAAACCCTGCCAGGCAGGCCTGTGGCCTGGCAACAGGGGTTTTCTTTTCTAAAAAGTGTTGCTGAATCTAAGGAAGATACTTAACAGAAGATCCTGTCTCAGACTTGAAATTAAGAGACTTGAGTTCAACATCAGCACCAACTGTAAACCGGAGTTCACCCACTTTTGATTGATCATTTTTGTCAATCAGGGTCTTGCTGCTAAAAGCACCTCTGCTTGAGGCGGGCTCATATACATTACCGGCTTTATCTTCTAAAGAAAACTTGCTGGCCTCAAAGGTCATTTTATTTGAGGAACCGTTATAAGCCTGAACTTGTATTGAAGTACTGGAAGAATTTCTGGCAATGGACCGAATACCAAGTAAAATGCCATAGCGGTTTATACGTGGATCAGGATTAGTAATCAAGCCCTCTACATCATACATCAGATATACGGAAAGATTGGCCTTTCTTATCTTTGACCAGAGTTCCTGTATTTCTTCTGAATCTATATTAAAAATAGCGAGTTTACTTAAAATATAATCTGCTACAATACCTTCCTGAGCATCGCCATTCATGCAGTTTTGATAATGGTCCTCGGCCTCAGAAAGGCTTTTTTTGATATACCCATCTTTAAGTGCATCAACTGCAGATTTAGCCTTACCCGAGAGTGCATTAATCCTATTTGCATCTTCAATCAATTTAAAAGCGACATCTTCAGCTTCCACCGATCCCTCTTCAATAAGTTTGGCTACAACATTAGCTATAGCATTCCCAAACATCGTTTTTACTTCAGGAGTTACATCACCGGCAAGCAGTTCATTGAGTTTTTCCCGGAAAGTGAGAATGGCACCAATCTCTGCCCCCTGCTCAACCGTCTGATTAAAAGAGCCAACATAGGCCTTGGTAAGGTTACTATTAAAATCCTCAGAACCATTTCCCTTTTTAGTTACGTATTTATAACGCTGCAGGGCTTTTTGGTAACGACCGGCATTCAGATGCTCATCCCCTTGTTTTTCATACGCGGATTTACAAGATGTTAGCCAAAATAAAGTGGCAATAACAGTTAATCCTAATAATTTCCTCATAATTGACTCCCTTGGTATTTATTTGGTATCCCGAAAAAATTGATTTCATTTAAAATCTATGAAGATTATGCCAAAAGGAAAAGGCCTTTTCCAAACTTAATTATTCGTTTTCGTTTAAATCACATAACAATTTAGTTTCATTTCCGCTTGCCAAAAGGCTTTCCGTTTGATTACCTTTGACCCCGAAAAACCGGGCCCATAGCTCAGTTGGTTAGAGCAAACGACTCATAATCGTTAGGTCGTAGGTTCAAGTCCTACTGGGCCCATATTTTCCCCTCTTACTCTTTGTGACTATTTGGCCTGTCTGTTATTATCTTTTAGATAATAATGATAAAGGCAATAATATGAAAAGGATTCTCTGTATTGGGGATAGGCTTTTTTATGGAAAAGACGGCTATGGCGTATTGTTGGAATCCCAAATACTCCTCCATAATCCTCAATTGGAATATGAAATAAACATTTATGCTAAAGAAAGTCTTAGTTA
>JADFYW010000208.1 GCA_015232855.1 Fibrobacteria bacterium | reverse complement strand
AAGCCGGAATGACAGGATTTAGAGAACTCCTTACTCTCGAGATAAGAAGGAAGCGCATTTTAACCAACTTTTGTGAAATAAAATTATGCCAGAAACCAATCGTTTTAAAAAAATTAGTGATGAAGACCTAAAATTTCGTGAGATGGCCCAGGATCTCAAAGAAAAAATCGAAAATACCCAGGTATTAACAAGCCAAACCCTGGCTAAAGACACAAAAATGCTGCGCATCAGGGAAATCCACCAAAAATTATCCGATATTCTGGCCGATTAAGGTCTAAACCGCAACCTGTACTATCCGTTTTTCCATTCTGTGGGTTATACTATATTTGTCTAAGAAAAAGAGTTATTAATTATGGAAAAAAGAAAAATCGATGGGGTTGAGTTATATCTTGCTCATCCGCTCACTCTCTTCCAGGAATGGATTGGTCAGACCGAAGCTTTAGAGCAGCTCCTGGCCTGCTGGCTTACCTTAAGTGAAACGGATCAGCCCCTTACACCACGTATCATAGGTGTACCTGGTCTTGGCAAAACAACCCTTGCCATTGCTGCAGCAAAAAAACGGGAGCAGGAAATTTATATTATGCAGTGCACCGCAGATACCCGGCCTGAAGACTTGCTTGTTACACCAGTTCTGGGGCAGAACGCAAAAATTAAATATCATGCGTCACCTCTGGTCTCTGCTATGCTAAAAGGTGGTGTGGTAATCCTTGATGAGGGTAACCGTATGTCTGAAAAATCCTGGGCTTCACTTGCATCTCTTCTGGATGATCGCAGAATGGTTGAAAGTATTATTGCCGGTATCACTATTCCGGCAACAAGTGACTTTCGCTGTGTGGTTACCATGAATGACGATAGTTCCACCTATGAGATACCCGATTATATTATGAGCCGCCTGCAGCCGGCAATTGAGTTGGACTTTCCTGATAAGGAGGATGAACTTCAGATATTGCAATATAATTTACCGGAGTGCCCGGATGAATTATTGGATATTTGCATAGGCTATTTGCAGCAGGCCCATGATTTGGATCTTCCTTTTTCTATTCGTGATGGCCTGAATATTATTCGTTATTCCCAACGTTTAAGGACAATTACAAAAAGCGATTGGGTGGCAAATTTTAATCAGGCGGTTACCCAAATTTTAGGGGAAGAGGCTCTGGATCTCGATAAATTAGCCAGGCAAAAAGAAGCGGAGGGTGATTCTTTCCAAAGAATGCAAATGGGAAATTTCTTTTTTGAAGAGGACGACCCGCTTAATCCTGATAATATGCGTTAACCTTAAAGAACCCGGTGTGAATATGAATATCAAGTTCTTCCTTTCTGAATCTGAAAGTAAAAAATCAAAAATTGGCGAACAAGAAAAAGCCCTTTCTGATATCATTGATAGTTATGCAAAGAAAATTGGTTTTTCTACAGAATATATTGAAGATATTGTGGTTACTGATGAAGAACATTATAACCAGGCTCTTGAAACCTATACGAAGGCAAACAATGCACCGGCCAAAGGAATTGCTGAATTTGCCCGGACCTGTTTTCATGAACCAGAGAAGAACGTGTTTCGTTCTTCTATTGTATTCAGAACAGAGCTGGTTGAATCTGTCCTCGCAATCGGCAAGAAAAAGTCAGAAGATTTGTCTGTGGATGAAATGTCTTTCAAATATCTTGTGTACCATGAACTGGGGCATTGCCTGGACAATAAAAACAGAAAGAACCTTGCATGTAAAGAGAGTGAGCAAATTAACAAGTTTAATATTAATGAGCTTTTTGAGCATTATAGTGAGCTACTCTTATCGGAACTGGCCGCATCCTTTTTTTCGGCCCGAGCCATGTCTCCTGAGCTCTATCAACAAAATATGTTGTCTGTTGTAAATGGTATTGCCGGCAGATTTAAAAAACTTGATAAAATAAAAGAAGATTATACTGATAAACCTGCCCATTTGTTTAAAATGGCCATGGCTTCTTCTAGCGCATTTTGGGTTATTTTGGTGCATTACTCCAATTTAATTGGCAGTCGGCTTAATAACGAGGAACTCTCCGGGATTCAGCTCGAAGTTTGGCCAGAAGCAAGCAAAATAAGTCATAGCCTTATTTTGGAATTTGAAAAGATGGTATGCCTACTTTGGAATAAATATCCTGATTGGCAGACAGAAGATTATAATTTCTTAGTGAATATCTGGAAGTTTCTGGGTATGGAAAATGGCTATAAATTTGTTCAGAATCCCGAAGGGGATGGGGTATACTGGTAAGCCGGAGTAAAACTGGGTGTTTACTGTCCGAATTTTGGTTTTTTTTTATCTTATTCACACTGATAAAAAATAAACAATGATATGTTATTCTAAACTGATACTAACATCATATAAATCTTTAATATAAAGTTGAATCTATGTACGACAGAGAAAAAATGAAAGAGGGCAAAGCAACCCTCGAAATCGGAAAAAAGAAAATCAAACTGGATATTTTAAAAGGAACCGAAGGGGAACTCGGTATTGATATTAGCCAGTTACGTGCTAAAACAAAACTCATTACGGTGGATGAGGGGTATTGTAATACGGGTTCTTGTATTTCGGATATTACCTTTATTAATGGTGAAAAGGGCATCCTGAGACATCGGGGTTATGGTATTGAAGCCTTAGCTGAGAATTGCAGGTTTGTTGAAGTTGCGTATCTTATTATTTATGGCGAGCTTCCCACGCCTAAACAGGCTCAGAACTTTTCATTGTTGTTAGAAAAACATTCTGATTTACATTCCTCTTTGATAAATCATTTTGAGGGTTTTCCTCCGGATGCTCCGCCTATGGCGATAATGTCTGCCATGCTGAATGCTACCATGTGTCTGCATAAAGAGTTGTTGAATACATCCAGCAAAGGTAAAGTATTTGATAATACCGCAGCCCACCTCATTTCTAAAGTACGGACTATTGCTGCCTGGGCCTATAGAAAGGCAAACGGTTTAACTTTCAACCACCCAAATCCTTTCTTAAAATATTGTGAAAATTTTCTGCATATGATGTTTTCCATGCCATACAACGAATATGTGGTACATCCTGATGTAGAAAAAGCACTCAATTTGTTTCTCATACTTCATGCTGATCATGAACAGAATTGTTCCACCTCTTCGGTGCGTCTGGTAGGGAGTTCACATACCTATCTTTTTAGTTCGGTCTCTGCGGGTGTATGCGCTCTTTGGGGTCCCCTCCATGGCGGGGCTAATACCGCAGTTATAAAAATGTTGACTGATATTCATAAAACCGGTAAAAAGCTTTCTCACTATATTGAGATGGCCAAAGACAAAGACAACGATTACCGCCTTATGGGCTTTGGTCACCGGGTATACAAAAACTTTGATCCCCGTGCGAGAATTCTCAAGAAACAGGTAGATAAAATGTTTGAAAGCCTGCAAATTGACGATCCTTTATTAGAGATCGCCAAAAAACTTGAAGAAATTGCTCTCACTGACGATTATTTTATCGAGCGTAAACTCTATCCCAATATTGATTTTTACAGTGGCATATTGTTACGTACCATTGGCATTCCTAAAGAAATGTATCCTGTGCTTTTCAGTATTGGACGTATGCCTGGTTGGATTTCAAATTGGCGGGAAATGCTTATGCAAAAACATCCTATAGGAAGACCCCGGCAAATATATAATGGCCCTGCGCCCCGTGATTTCCCAATAGATAAAATGAATAAATGAGTATAGCTTCCAACCGAGCTGAACTTGTCAAAGCCCTGAAAAAAACTGGAGACCCAGTAATTAGAAAGGGACAGGAAAAATATTTTAAATCGGTACTGAAGTTTTATGGAATAAAAGTACCGGGTCTCAAAAGTCTGTTTACTGATTGGTATGGGACTCTATTTCATAAACAGAAACTGGAATCCCACATCGCACTCTCCCGGTTACTGCTTGCTTCAGACTATGGAGAAGAAAAATATCTGGCAGTTATGCTTCTGACAAAAATTATTAAAAAATTAAACTATGCTCACCTTTCTTTTTTTGAAGAAATGTTGGACAATCATGTATATGATTGGGCTACCTGTGATGGTATTGCGGGTAAACTTCTTACCGAAATGATAAAAACAGATGAGCGGGTGGTTAGAGGGCTTCTCAGTTGGCCAGGTTCTGAAAATATCTGGCGAACACGTGCGGCTAATGTGGCTTTTGTTAAATTGGCTCGATTTGGAAATCACAATGATGAAATTATCTCTATAGCAGAAAAAAGTATCAGCTGTTCCGAGCGTTTTGTGCAGTTGGGAGCGGGATGGGTGCTACGGGAATTGAGCCAGGCAGATAAAAAAAGGGTGGTTACTTTTATCAAAAAACATTACTCTAAATTCTCACGGGAAGGGCTCCGATACGCAATAGAGAAAATGGAGCCTCAGTTGCGGAAAGACCTTTTAGCCTATAATCAATAATGTTAGCTACGATTTATCCATGTCCTCAGAATTAATCCAACTCGCTTCTGGTATCAGCTGTTTTCCCATGTTACATGGTAAGGCGCCATTTTGTCTTGAATTACGAAGACAAATGTGGAATAATGCATATGATTGTATTGCCATATCTTTACCCGAGCGGCTACGTGATGACTTGATAATGGGAGTACAAAAACTACCGATCATATACGCGGTAACAGTTGAAGTGGATGGTGAGACGATTGCTTATGCGCCGGTAGATCCTTGTGATGCTTGTATCGAAAGTATCCGCCAAGGCTTACAGCGGCAGATCCCTATACATTTTGTTGAAGATGATATTTTGCTATTTCATCAGGAGCATCTTGTGTTGCCAGACGCCCATCTTCTTAAGCATATTGGAACAGAAAAATATTTTGAAACCTGTGCTGAGTTTTTAAAAGATGTGGAAAGCGATCAACTGATTTTGCAAAGGGCGCAAGATGTACTTGAGCGCCTTTCAGAATTGCAGGAGCGCTATTCGAATATTTTATACATTTGTGATTACCCTATTCTGGTAGCGATGCAATCGGCAAAAGGTAGTCTGGGGCAGAAAGTGAAGACCCTTTCGGAAAGACCGGTACCCCAGGATAATGAATACCTGAATCATATAAGTGGTGTTGGGAGATTGATTCAGACAAAACTTTTTCCGGTAAATCCTGATCAACTCTATTTTGCGCTGGGAGAGTTGCCTTTCTATGCCGCAGAAATGGAAAAAGAACGTTTTAATCCCATGGCTCCACTTTCTGATTATCTGGAACTGATGAAGAAAATTTTTCTGGAAACACGGGACAACTACCTTAAGCAAGACAGCGAAGCTCATACGATAAATCTTGTACGTCTTCAAGCTTCACTCAAATATTTACGAAACCTGACGGTATTGGGTGGCAGGCTGACTCCGGATTTGTTTGATATTGTGACTGTGGCAAAGGGAGTATTTGGTCCTCATTATGCAGGAAAAATACTTGAAGCTGCAAAGTATTACCCGTTTTTTGAATTGTTTGATAATCAACCCTATATGAAAGTTGGTTTCGGACGAATTCAAACACCGTTTGATGAAGAATATGTAGAGGCGGTTAATATTTTTCAGGATGAGCCAAGAGAGTGGCGTACTATCCAGATAAAAAAGGAACCGGACCCTGAAGAAAAAAAGAAATACCAATACGCCTGGGATCCGCGAGGTATGTGTTCCCATGTGCCTGAAGATGTTCGCATTGAAGGTTTTAACAAATCCGTTCGCCATAAAAGCCGTCAGATTGTGTCAGCTAGTCAGACTAAAACAGAGGCATTCACCTCTTCAATTAAAGACGGTATTGATGTACGGGAGACGCTCCGGAACTGGCATACCGGATCGGTATATGTGAAAGAACAGCCTCCTGTTCAAAAACAGGTAGATACCGTTGTAGTTATATTTGATAGTACCCACGACGAACAATATCCCCAGCATACAACCTGGTATGCCGAACATCAGGAGGAGTCTACCCTCACTTTTTTCGCTTCAGACCCATTTAAAGATTTAATAGGGCCGGGAATAGCCCGTTCTTTGTATGGTGGGTTGTGCCTGATATTTCCACCCCGGCATATTCCCGATGTTTTTCAGCTCCCTTATGCCGCTTCTTTGAAAAATCTCACCGAAATTTTAGTATATGGGGCTCTTCTCTTTTCAAATGAAAAACAGGTAGCTTATGTTGCCGCTAAAAAGCCGGGTATCAGGCTAAAAAAACTTGCCTCCAAGTTTAACAAAAGACTGCTCTGGATCCCCCTTAGTCTCTATAGCCAGGAAACCATCCGGAAACTAAGGACTTTCCATATTCTCAATGGGAATCAAGTCCGTTCCTGGGCATCAAAGTTTATCATGGAATGAATTGAAGGTGAGGCGGGAGCTATAGATAGCTTTATTAGTTAGTATCTGTTCAGTATTGATCATTTTTATTTTGATGGTCTATACTCTCAATGTCATCGTCCGGCTTGACCGGACGATCCATCCCAGAATCAACGAATTTATGGATTCCCCGGTCAAGCCGTGGAATGACAGTGTGTCGCATACATTGGTCTTAACCAATATTGAACATCAACTAGCTGGTACTCTCCACTTGCTTGATGCCTGCTACAATTAATCCCCATTGTAGTTCCATTTGGTGAATAATGGGCATGGGTTTTAATTTAAGTCTTTGCATGTCTGCTTTGATTCTCTGTCTCCCTTCAGAGGTATGAACAAGAGTCTGCCACTGGGCAATT
>JADFYW010000207.1 GCA_015232855.1 Fibrobacteria bacterium | reverse complement strand
AAATCATTTATATATAATGTGTTAAAAAAATATTAAGTTAATTAAATACATTATAGGATAATAAAAAACAAATATACGTTGCGGAAATTGAAAGTTTCCACTATTATAGGGAAAGGTTCTGGAGAATTACTGGAAATAATGGTTTAGGTTTTAAAAAGGGAGAAATGTATGATTAAGTTCTGTCGCAATATTATGGTAATTGTGTTTTTTGCATTGATATGCCAGAGTCAGATTTTAGCAGATTTGCCTAAAAATGGTATGGTCATGGTTGAAGTTAAGGAAATTAACCAAATTTCCAGTAAAAGAGCACCGAATAATGACCGGTTGAGTTTTGCAGAACTTGTAGAATCCGGTGTCAACGGTATTGCTTATAAATCCTGGGCCAAGGCTACTTACTACACCTATTCAGAATGGGTCAACGAGGCTCATGAACACGGGTTGTGGGTAGCAGGCGGGACAGTTAATCATCAGAGTAATGCCGCAATGGTAGATTATGGAAGTTGGACTGCTGCTGAAGGTGCTGATTTTGTCTGGGTTGATGAACCCTTAAAAGGATGGACCGGCGCTGCTGTATGTCCGAGTTATGGACCGGAGCCTTTTTTAGAAGTAAATTATAAAGCCTTAAAAAACTCAGTAGCCAAAGCATGTATGCATGGTAAATGTCAGTCGCTGGTTACTGATGTGGATTGTAATGCTAATTTTTCAAACTGGGCTTCTTTGGATGGGTTTCATAATGAGATTTATGTGAAGATGCATATGGATAACTATTGGAACCAGCTGGTTGCAGACCAGGCTAAATATCCCAATAAGTTCATCGGTGCCTGGAACTGGATATTAACAGAATATGAAGCAGGAGCAGCTTTCCCTGATGCAACATTCAACGAGTACTTTACAAAAACTTTTAACCAGTTTAAAAATGTAATGTTTTTTATCTGGGACCGTCGTGAAGATCTTCCAAAAAACAGCGGCGATGGCGTATGGCCCGGGACCAACTGGGATTCCCGCACCGCAAAAATTAAACAGGTGGTTCAGGCAAATGGCATTACGCTTCCCAAACTTCCGGTGTGGAATAATTTTAAACAATCTTCAACAATACAATCAGCTCCCGATGTAGAGGTACAGGTGCAGAGTGCTGAAGTTGGGTTGGACCCCGCAAGTGTAGAGGTGTTTTATAATCTTGGTCCCGAAATTCGCCGCACCAAAAAATGGATAAAACATGATAATGTTGTGGTAACCGGTACGGGCAGAGAGCTGGTAACCATTAAGGCCGTTGGTGTACCTTTTAACCAGGTGAGTCTTAATAACATGATCCGGTTTAAAATAACCGATACCTATTCAGGTTCATATTTCCGCAATGCCAGGACCACCAAATATGAACAAGCGGTTTCTGTTACTGCACTGGACTGGAAAAACCTCAGTAATGATGGTGTTGTTAACAGTTTGCCCGGCAGTTTATCTATTGATGTGCAGAATGCTGATGGCATAGATGAAGCAGCCGCTGAATGCGAATTTTCTGTTGATGGCGGTAAAACCTGGACAGAACATGCATCATCAGTTACAGATGGTGATAGTGCTGGTGTTAAACGGGTTTCGGTTAAGGATATACCCTTTGTAGAAGATCAGGCAGGGATAAATAAAATACGCTTCAGTATCAAAACTAGTAGTGGAACCATATTAAAGAGCACAGAATTTCCAGTCAAGGTTATGGTAGCTCCGAGCTATTCTGCTTTGACCATTTCCCGTACTGATGCGGCGAAAGTTGATTTTTCTGTAAAGGTAAATGATGCAAGCGGCATGGCAATCGGTACTCAGGCGTCTCCTCTTAAAGAAGAAACCGTTTTTCTTTATCCTCTAAGTGGGGATGCAAAGGATGCATCCGGTAATGGCTTTGATGGCACCCTGCATGGCGGAGCATCTTTTAAAAGTACGGACAGTTGGAAAACAGCCGGCGGACAAATACAGGCTTTATATCTTGATGGGACGAGCGGATTCGCTGATTTTGGTCATGGTTCTCTGGGACGCTCCGGTCACTTAACCATTTCTGCCTGGGTTAAGGCTGAAAACGGGCAAGCCGCTATAAATATGGGTGGTATCGAAGCTTTGGGTTCATTACAGCTGTACTTTGCCAGTGATAAGGTCTCGATAGTTGCAAGAGGCCGGAATAATAATGTTGTTACCCGGCTTGATTCAGACGCTGGAACGTTTGCTCATAATAAATGGTATCATGTTGCTGTTAGTTATGACGGTGATGAGGGTCGTTTGTTTATTAACGGTAATCTTGCTGCAAGCGGTGACTGGACCGGTTATCATATCTTTCAGTTTAAACCTTTCAGGCTGGGTATGCCAGGCAATCGTAACCGATTCTTCAAAGGATTCATTAGTGATATGCATCTGGTCAGCAGAGCCCTTACCGAGAGAGAAATTGCAAGTGAATATTATTCAGGTTCCTACAGAACAACTTCTGATGGCGGAGCCACCTGGACGAACTGGCTGCCCGGTACTTTTGATAAGACTGATGGCAATCCTGAAAGTGTAACACTGAGTGCTACTGGTGCAGCTTTAAGCGGAGATGATGACTTAATGAACCAGGTTCAGTTCGCCGTAAGAGATGTGAACGGTAATGCAGGAGAAGGGGGATATATGCTGATGAAAGGTGATGTTGTCGATGTTATGCCTGCGGTAACAGCTATTGGTGCTGTGAATATTTATCCTAATCCTTTCCGTCATCAAACCAGTGTTGGTTTCTCAATGAATTCAGGAAAAAAGTCTTCCCTCACCATCTTTGGAACTGATGGTAAAAAGGTCAGAAGTTTTACTCTTAACGGATTAGCGTCCGGAAAAAATACAATAGTGTGGGATGGTAAAGGTGACGCCGGACAGGAATTAAACGCCGGTCAATATTTTGTCAGGCTGCAGGCAGGAACGAAGACGATGGTTAAGAAAGTGTTAATGCTGCGGTAAGTAAGTCGACCCCACCCTTTAATCCCTCCCCGCTACATCACTTTGTGATGCAGGGAAGGAAAGAAAAAGGGGGGGCTTCGTCTTTATGGTTTTTCGGGGGTATTTGCTTTTTTGGCAGGAAATGAAAAAGACAGAGATAAATTATAATATGAATACAAAAGCTAAGAACACGTCACTTCGAGTAGGTATCCGTAGCTCCTGGAAGGAGCGGAGGATGGCGTATCGAGAAGTCAAAATAGGATTTTAAAGTATGCTGTTAGGGTGTGTTCTCGATACATGCCGCTAAGCGGCATTACTCGAACTGACGGCTCGTGGAGGTTAATATTTTAAATAAAGGTAAAATTATGAAGGGCTTAAAACGAATAACACTGATTACAATCCTTGCATGTCTTGGTATTACCTACTCCCAGACAATACTCCTCAAAGGAAAGATTGTTGATAAAACTGGTGTTCCTGTTGCAGGCGCGGTAACGAGTTTACAAAAAGCCGGACTTTCTGATACAACTGATGGCGATGGCAAGTTCACCATTTCCAATTATAATACAACAGAAATCCACAATAATCAGGCCCTGAACCGGATGGGCGTGCCGGTTATTAACAACGGATACTTACTATTTTCTATTTCCGAATCCAAAAATGTTTCAATTGATATTTTTACTGTTAACGGCCATAAGCTTACCAGGCTGCATGGAGGACGGTTAGCGCAGGGCGCACATAGGTTTCCTATAACGTCAAAGATAATTGAGCAGGGAGTGTATCTTGTTAAAGCCGAAATTGGTAAGAATGTTTTTACTGCTAAATATGTGCATACCGGCAGTTTTACAACTAGTTCTGTTAAATTCGAATCCCATTCTCTCGGGCATCTTGCCAAAACAGCAGCCGGAGTAGACAGTCTTATTGTCAGTATTGATGATTCTGTTTATACATCGCTGGAAGTTGAAACTTATATCGGGGTTTTACCCGATATCGTAGTGAACCTCGACAAACCGGTAAAATCAATGGCCTTTGAGGCTGATTCCAATACCGTTGCGCTCTGGCATTTTGATGAGGGTGAAGGTGGTTCTTTTAAGAATGAAATGGGAGGAAACGGGAGTCTTTTTGGAGGCAATGGAGTAACATGGGTTGATGGAAAGTTTGGAAAAGCGGTACACTTTGACGGAGCTAGCGGTTATGGTAACGCCAATATCAATCCACCGGAAAATAATTGCTCATATGAAATGTGGTATAAACCGGATAACCCGCCGGCTACCACTGGCGTAATATGGATAGGCTGGGGGCAATGGAACAGCGGCCTTGGCGCGGTGGGCGACTCGGTACATACGGGTTTTTTCGCTGACGCATCCGGTAAAGTGGTGTATCCAATAGAGCCTGACCAGTGGAATTATATCGTAATGAATTATTCACCGAACCCTGAATTGCAGGGGATCTGGGTCAATGGTGAAAAACTGGCAAATCTCGCTGTGAACAATACTAAAGTTGTCCCAAGATGGGATAAATTGTACCTGGGTGCCTATGAAGCAGGAGGTAAGATGACCTACCATTCCCACGGCACTATAGATGAATTCAGAATTTCCAACCGTCCGCGTACAGAAGAGGAAATCAAAAAGCAATGGGGCAGGACCGATAATGAAACAGACAGTACCTTTACAGACAACCGTGACGGCACTGAGTATAAAAAAGTGGTAATAGGTGAACAAACCTGGATGGCCGAAAATCTCAGGTACAAGACAGAAGCAAACGATGCACCTTGTTACAATAATCAGGAAGCCAATTGTGATACCTATGGGCGGTTGTACACTTCCGGAACAGCCCTTGCCGATAATCATGGCAATGGTCAGGATGTTTGTCCGGCAGGCTGGCATATACCGACAAAGCCGGACTGGGATGAACTTATGCAGGCCTGCGGTAATGATACTATTGCTGGCACTAAACTAAGAACAGAGGGTGTCTGGCCGGGCGTAGCTTCCACCGATGATTACGGTTTTAATTACCTGCCGGCGGGCTTTGTTAAGGATGACGGACAGTTCTACCAACTCGGGGCGCAATCAATGATATGGCTGGACTACGGGTCTTCGAATGTCTGGTATCTTCCCACCTTTAATGCACAAACACCCTGGGTTATCAGCTGGGGTATGGCCTCGAGTGATGTACAGGCGACTTCTTATAAATTCAGTGTTCGTTGTGTACGGGATAATTGACGCAGCTGCGGCCAATGAAAATGGTATAAAATACATTAGCCACCTATTTTAAAAGGATGAACAATTTAAGTCTGGCAATGACTGTGCAGCTTTAAAACGGTAGTTGTTAAGCTAATCGCTTTAGTTGTGATATGCAATAAAGGGGAATAGATTTTATAGAACCTTGGTTTTGAAAATTTTGTTCAGAAAATTTAATACCAAAAGTTATATGGGGATAAGTCTTTAAAAATATCTGAAGGCTTTTTAAATGACCAAACGCACTTGATTTGACTTCTATAGGGATGGCTCTCCCATTTATTGCAAATAAATAGTCAATTTCAGCAGAAGACCCTTTGGCGCTCCGTTCCCAGTAAAAAAGTTGCTGTTGATATCCGAGTTCTGTCAAACAGGATAGTTCCTGACCAATGAATTGTTCTGCGATGGATCCTGCGTAATCGGGAAACAAGTCCTGTTTTTCTTTCCATTGCTGATAAGAAGCACCAATCATTCTTTGCATGAGACCGGTATCCAGCATGATTAGTTTATATTTTTTTTGGGAAACTCCGGAAGCAAGTGGAAGCCGGCCACCTGAAGTAGCCTTTACTTTTAATAACACATGGGCCTTTTCGAGTAGCGTGATTGCCCTTTTTACTTGCTCGGATTTTGCATCGGGTTCTAATTTTGAATAAGCTACTCTTTTACCTACATACCTGGGAATGGTGTCAAAGACAGAATCAAGATGTGTCGTGCCTGCTCTTCCACAATATTTGTTAAAATCATCTCTATAGGTTGCGATAATGTCATCTTGTTCTTCACAAGCTTCTATTATTGAGTTTGTATTCAAATACGTTTTAAGTACACCTGGCATGCCTCCTAAAAAAAGATAATCCCGTAATTCATTTAAAATGGTTTGGTGGATGATCTCGGTAGGTGGGTTTTCATAATTGATGTTGGTTATGGCTTTTGCCAGTGAAGGTTTTCCCGTTGCATTTAAATATTCACTAAAACAAAAGGGCTTAACATGAATGTATTTAAGTCGGCCAACCGGAACAGAAATGGAATCTAAAGCAAATTCTAATAAGGAGCCGGCGCCTATAAGATGGATGTCCGGAACTTCCTCATAAAAGTACCGCATTGCTGTAATGGCAGGGGGACAATTTTGGATTTCATCAAAAAACAATAAAGTTCTACCAGATTTTATTTTTACTTCAAAGATGGTTTCTATTTCTTTTATGATTCTTATGGGATCTAAATCTGGTTCGAATATTTTTTTAAATGTGGGTTTCCTTTCAAAATTTAAACAACAGAAATTAGTGAACGTTTTAGCTAACACTTCAACTGCATAAGTTTTACCTGTCTGTCTTGCACCACGAAGTAATATGGGTTTTCGATGCTTCTTTTTAGCCCAATTTACTAATATGTTGTCTAAATCTCTCTCCATACCTTATAATATACCGCTTAAGTAGATAAAATACTAGGTAAATATGTCTGTTAAGAGGATAAATAATAGGGTAAAGCTATAGGGCGTATTGTTTAAACCTGTAACAATAGTGCCATGAATCCTGCACCAGAATCGTGTTATTAATACCTCGAAATTGAGCTGAAAATTGCTTTTGCTAAGCTTTTAGCATG
>JADFYW010000206.1 GCA_015232855.1 Fibrobacteria bacterium | reverse complement strand
TCTCTCACCTTATATTCTGTGCGGACTTTGCTGAAGATAGCCTGGATGGTATCAGATATGTACATATCGAGAAGCTCAACAGAAGGTGATAATTTTAGGAGCTGGTACATATAACTTTCGGCTTCAAGTTTGCTCTCGGGGTAAGCTGCACATATTACGGCCAGATATTTGTAAACAAAAACACTGTCCACTCTGGAAGCTCCCTTCATATTTTTTCTGAAATGTTCCAGTGCCGTACGCACGGTATCAAACTCACCCTCAAAATAGTGGTTCTTGATTTCTTCTTTATTTAGAGAAAAATCTGAGTTCAGGCCTGTTATGGCCCAGGAAGATGTGCAAAATGCACTGATAAGAAGGGCAAACAAGAAAAATTCGTTTCATAATTAATTAACTCAGGAAACGAATAATAATAGAAAAGGTATTAAAAAGAAAACCCGAACAATTAAAAATTGTCCGGGTTAAAAATGAAGGAAAGAGGTTGGTGTAATGCTACAAAGAAATATCAATCTTTGCCATGTAATACCAATGGCTCTCATCTACTAAAATGGAGTTCTCAGAAACTACGCGGCTGCCTCTTCGTCCACGGAGATGATCAGAGGCTATCTGAGCTTGAAATGCTACACCTTTGGTAATCTCACGGTCTAAAAATATTGACCATTTCAAGTCATCAGAAGTCCAATCATCAGGATTGTACCCGTCTATTTTCTTATAATCAAAATCTGGATGAGGGCGTTTACCTTCACGTGCTGTTCGATAACCATTTACATAGGGGGAAGGGTAATACTCTACTTCCGCATTAAGTGTGGTTAATAAACCAAAAGTAGGAATATTAATTCCTGCCATCCAGGCGATTCTTTCAGAAGCTTTTTCATAAAATATAGGATAATCTTTGATACCCATGAGTACACCTTCAGTATATAACACAAACTCGTCTTTTCTGATGATATCACTTCCGATAATAGCGCCGAAGTCGATGGAGGCGGTTAATACGGGTTTTATTCCCTGAAAGGTAAATTTTTCCATAGTTGGTTTCGTCACTGTATTTGTGTCCCAGAGATCCAATAAGCTGTCCACAAAAGCCCGTGTTGAATCCCACATAAGGCTGGTTGCTGTGTCGCCAGCAGTTTTGGATCCCATTGAATTGAATCGGTAATATTCAAGGTTGCTGGTATACCACTCGCCCTCGTATTTGAAATACTTGTTTTTTTCAAGGGTTGGTGTTGTTTTGCTGGGCTTAACAGGAATAAGTCTGTTCAACTGTAAGCCGAACCCTGCTTTAATTATAGGGGTATTTAAATTTGCCATATAGGTTAATGAAAAATCGTGTAATGGAAAAGATGACCTTTCACTGGTAAAAAACAGGCTATGTGAAAACATCTCGCTAATATTGTGATTCAATTGGGTTCCCAGAACCATAGCACCGGCAACATTAACGGTCGTAAATGGATTTCCAGTGATAATGTAACACGGATAGGTCCCGGTTCTAAACATATATTCACCGAGATTTCGAGACATACTATATCTCACCGGGATTGCACCGAGTTTTAAATCAACTACTGGTTCATCGGGATCCCCAAATTTGTAATGGGCATAAGCTTTAGTTAGTAAACCATCACCATAAAATACCTGGGTATTGGTTTGTGTGGCAATTTCTGGTATTGCATGCCAAAAGATGGTCCCCGCTCCAAAGTAGAGGCTCAGGTTGTCTCCGCGATGGGCCTCCAGGTCGAATTTACCACCAAAGCGCTGTGTCCATTGGTTTTCCATTGTATCAAGATCTAATTCAACGGCATTCACAATGTTACCAAACTCGTAGAACACATTCGCTTTTTTGAATTTGATTTCGGTATCTTCGTCTGCAAAAATCGCAGAGAAACAGATGAGCCCTAAAAGGAACACCAATTTGCATTTAGTTAACATATTATAACTTCCCAGAGTTAAGGGTTGAAAAAAAGACGTTTTAGTAGCAAATATCAGGGGATAACAACAAGACGATTAATGAAACGGCCTGCTATACCTAATCGCACTACAAAAACCTTTGCAGTATGTTTATTACCAATTGAATAAACACCTGTTTCATGTTTTTCAAAAGATACTTTACTACCCTGGATCGTACAAATAGAAATTGAAGTGTGATCAAAAGGAACTGAAATGTTTACCGGACCCCCAAAACCACCACTTGTTGAAATTTTCAAGTGTTTAAATTGTTTTGGATCAGATACTCCAATAGTTACACAACTGCTATCATCTACTATAGCAGTTGAATCATAATTGTCAGCCAAGCTGTCTGTACAGCCTGGTTTCCCCAATACAAAAGACTGAGGTAATGCATCGGGCCATCCATCCTTGAAATTCTGTAAAAAAGGGTGAACGATAAGCGGTTTGACTTTAATGTTTCTGAATGTCATGCCTGGTTCGGTATGATGTTGGAGTAATACACTCCCTTCATGGATATCGTAATAGTTACCGTTATTTCCGTCTGATACATATTTACTTCTGTTATAGGCTGCTATAAACTCCGGAGTTCCAATTTTGTATTCCAATAACTTTATGCCATTCCCGTAATGTACATAGTTACTGTCAAAGACAATAATTCTGAACTGGTTCCATTCACCAGATGGATTTTCCCAGGTATCACGAACTTCTTCCCTTACAGGAAACATATCATAGCAAGCCCCCATTTGGTTTTCAGGTTTAATACAATCACTATTTCCGGGGCCGCAAATCTGCATCTCTGGACCGGAACGATTAGTCCAGGCACGGGTAGCATCTTCCTCATACCGCACAAAAATCCCACTATTGCCTTTATTGTACGATTGAATATCTACTTTTAAATCTAAGTTCATATACTTGGTGTCAGAAAGGATAACATCGTCAAATGAACCCTGTGTATTTTCTATTCTTTCTCCAAGTACACCTTCTGAGGTTACAAACCATGCGTCATTTACCTCATTTTGTCTGTAAATGTGCCAGTTATCCATATCTTTTCCGTTAAATAAAAGATCATAGCCTGCTTTTTCTTCTTCCGGAGAAAGCTGGTTGAGATATTGACTGTAATCAGCGTAAATGGGAAAAATCGAAATTGCAAGAAAGGTTAAAAACAAAAAAATGCCTCTCATTTGGGTCCTCCGGTATGTTTGGTGTTTGTTCATGTTGACTCCCCTAATATATAATAAGTTTTCGCTAATCGTAAAATAGCTCTCTCTGTCTCAATATAAGGGCAAATGGGCGGCTTTAGAATTGGATTTATGCATAATTCGTTCATAATTTGAGAACGATTGATAGTAAATATTCACCAGTTTACATAACTCGCCAATATTTCATGTAAAAATTAGGCAAAGTCGAATTAGACGTAAAAAAAGTTGTTTGGAAGGGCTGTTTCATAGTACCCTGAAATAGGGCCGGAAATCTTCTTTTATAGGTTTTTAAAACATAGAGAAGTGCGATCTAATGCGGATTATTTACAAAAGTATGCTGAAAGTTTACAACATATATGGCGATATTGGGATATATTAAGGTATAATAACGTGTAAACCTTAACAAGGCTTTTTTATGGGTGCTAATTTTTTCCTAAATATCTTATTGCGAAAGGGTGCTATCCGGATCCTGTTTATTTTAATGGCGTTTCTAACAGGACAGGCTGCTTTTGGCTACCCCTCCTTTGATGGTTGTACTGGCTCCCTTTCAGACAGTGATTTTAAGCTTGAGCATTTAGCAACAAGAAACGATGGTATTTTGGAGCCGCTGAAAATGGCCTTTGATATGGACGAGAACAATAATGTTTTCATCTACTTTATACAGCGCAGGGGAACCATTAGCCTGTACAACCCTGTGACCGATAAGGTTTCAATGTTGGGTAAAATTCCTTTTATTGGCGACATGGGGACGGTAGTTGTTGAAGATGGCCTGGTCGGTATTGCACTGGATCCCGGTTTTAAAACCAATAAATGGCTGTACCTGTTTTATTCCTGGGAAGAAGCCTTCCGCGTTTCCCGCTTTACCCTGATAAATGACTCATTGAATATGGGTTCAGAAAAAATCATTCTCAAAATATTAAGTGGCCGTGCTCGCTGGCACACTGGTGGGGCCATGCAATTTGATGATTACGGTGACTTATGGATATCTGTAGGTGATAATGAGTCGATGGAGAATGGGCCGGCAAACACTGCGGACTTGAGGGGCGGCATCTTGAGAATACGCCCTATTCCTTTTCCGGATACACAGACACCAACGCCTGGCGCAGGTGCAACTTATACTATTCCCAAGGGAAATATGTGGGAACATGGTGCGGAATATTTTTCTTCCATCAACGAAAATACAATAGCCAGTCAGTACCGGGACCCTGCGCAAATGCGTAGAGAAATTTATGCCAAAGGTACCAGGAACTCCTATACATTGAGTCTGGATCCGGTGAGACGGTGGGCTGCTTTTGGTGATTGTGGCCCCGATTATTCGACCGGAGGTGAATATGATGTCAATGATTCTGCTAACATGTCAGAAGAACATACCATTATAACGAAACCTTCTTTCATGGGCTGGCCATACTGGAGTGGCTGGAATTATACCCAACCGAATACGGCAGAATACTACGATGAACCAAATGAATCTTTTTGGGGTGCAAAAGATCCGCTAAAGCCTGAAAATAAAAACGCTCATGCGCAGGGTGTGGACAGACTGCTTCCTTATACCGGTGCCACTCATGCCTACCGGCACAGCTGTGCTATGACCGGCCCAATATATCGTTATAATGGCGCTTTATCTACAGGGGTTAAGCTTCCGCCTCATTTTGATCGTTACTGGTTTGTTACCGATTCCAATTTAGGATGGATTAGAGCCCTCAAACTAAATAATGAGGGTACTAAAGTTGAAAGTTCAGAGCTTGTATTTTCTTCTCTTAAGAGTTCTAATGAGCAGGTTATAACTCAACCTTTAGATTTTCAGGCCGGACCTGACGGTGCGCTTTATGTGGTGAATTACTCTTGCAAGGCCTGGTATACAACTGATGCATGTGCGGGTATTTTTAAAATTTCCTATACGGGGTCTTGTCAGGCGCCAGATATCGTACCAGAAAAAACTGGCTGTACGGATGAGCGCTATGGAGAATATGATTCAACGGTAAGTTTCCATGACTCGTCCGCCTGCATAACCAAGACCATTGGTGCCTATGTGGAAACAGAAAAATCTGGCTTTTCTATGCGTGACTCTAAAATTAACGTAACTCTGGAAGGAGAGCATACCCTACAGATTCTGGATCTCCAGGGTAGAGTTGTTTATAGTAAGACTTCAAAGGGGCCACGTGAATATTCTGTAACCGGGCTGGTAAACAGGGGTATCTATGTGTTACGGATACGCTCGCAGCAGAGAGAATTTTTACAAAAGTTACTCTATTAGTATATTGTTCCTGTACTACATTCATTGCCTGCCAGGGGGGATTTAATGGATTCAGAGGAGTTTAAAACAGCTTTTTTAAAGAGTCTCGATAATGTTTCAAGTCATCTGGCTGCTCTGCTTGATAATTTCCCTGATATATTCTTCTGGATGAAAAACCGGAATGGGCAGTTTATCATGTGTAACCGGGCTTTTGCCGAAAAATGCGGTGTACACAGAGAGTCTGAGGTAATCGGCAAAACCGATTTTGATTTTTTCCCCCATTATCTGGCTAAAAACTATGTAGCTGATGATGTGGATGTGATGGAAAATGAAAGACGAATTCTGAATCGTGTTGAACTGGTGCCCAATGAAGATGGCTCCATTGACTGGCACTCCACCTCTAAAGAACCGTTAATGGGAAAAGACGGCTCCATTGTGGGTTCAACGGGCACCACCCGGAACCTTAAAAAGTCAGGAGCCATTGCGAAACCCTATACCGAAATGTCGGGGGTTGTGGACTATATTAGCCAGAATTTTCATTCTCCCCTTGAAGTGAGTACCCTGGCGAAAATGGCCTGTTTGTCTGTATCTCAATTTGAAAGAAAATTCAAATCTATATTTAAAGTGTCTCCCATGGGCTTTATTATCAAGGTTCGCATCAAAGCGGCCTGTAAAGAACTCATGAATACCAGTGTCAGTATTTCTCAAATCGCTGGTAAAATGGGTTTTTTTGACCAGAGTCACTTTTCAAAACAGTTCCGGCGTATTATGGGTACTTCACCACGGGCTTTCCGTAAGCAGTATTTCCAGGGTAGAAATTAATACCAAAAAAGAGAAAGGGAAACGGGGATGTTTTGGAGTGTCAGATCCTTCTTTTTTGTTCAATTTGATGCCTATTGATGAATATCAAGGTGCACACCGTATCGTTGCAGTCTAAATGTATTTTTGTACACTTGCGGATTATTTACCTAAAATTGCTGCATAGCTACACGTATTTTTTAAACAAATAGAATACTTTAATAGGTACCTTGAAGTTAGATAAGTCAAAATGTTTGAAGATTTAATAAAAAACCAAAAGCGGGACTGATATATGCCATTATTACTCGGTTATGATATAGGAAGCTCCTCGGTAAAAGCTTGTATTCTGGAAGCAGAAACAGGAGTTGTCATTGCTTCTGCAACTTCCCCGAATGAAGAGTTACCCATTACTTCTCCTCAAAATGGTTGGGCAGAACAGGATCCTTCAATGTGGTGGGAACATGTAGTTAAAGCTACCGGTATCCTTAAAAAAAAAGGGACTTTCCAGGTTTCTGACATTAAAGCTATAGGCATATCTTACCAAATGCATGGCCTGGTGCTTGTAGATGAAAATAAAGAAGTCCTCCGTCCTTCTATTATCTGGTGTGACAGTAGAGCCATCGAGATGGGAAAAAAAGCGGAGCA
>JADFYW010000205.1 GCA_015232855.1 Fibrobacteria bacterium | reverse complement strand
CCCGAAGATGACCGGCGCCTGTTTTTTGATATGGAAACCAATGAAATGTTTTTGGTTAAAGCAGGCCAGGATGAGGAACTGGAACAAGAAGACGACAAAACAAACGCGTATATTAAGAAGATTTTAAAGGCAAAAAAAGCGGGGGTCCAGGAGAAGATTGACACAGAATTAAAAAAAGCCATGGAAAAATTTAATGGCTTTTTAGATAAGCTACAGCCCACAACTAAAAAAGTAACACACCCCATAAAAGAGCTACGTCGTTTACAAACCAACTGGGAAAAACACGCCTCAGAGTTTGTCTATTTACCCCGTCAAAAACTCGAACAGATGAAAGGCGATTGGGAAAAGGTAAAAGGCGAGCGTTTAAACGCTATACTGGAAAGCAAACTCAAAGGCCTGAATAAATTAGAGCGGAGTGGTAAAAGTGCCTTCAAAAAGAAAATTAAAAAACGAAAAGGCCAAAAAATTGGTACCATGCGGACAGCTTATAAAAACGAATTAGAGTCCTGGAAGCAAAACAATGAAGAATGGGTAGAGCGTAAGGGTCTTAAGATTTCGGTACCCAGCCGTTTTCAGGATGATAACATGTCCGGAAGCGATCGTTGGAACGGCTCTGGTGAGGCCTCCTTTTTAAGATATACATCAGGCCTGACCGCAGGTCTCAATAAAAAAGACGAGAACGGCAAGATGTCAATGGGAATAAACGGCCAGGCCAGGGTTGACCTCTTTCAGGGTAAGGCCGAATTTTCTCTCTATTACCCGGACCGGGACGGATTAAACATACAGGAAATAATAAGGCTGCGTTTACGCGTAGAACTAAAAGGCGAAGCAATGGTGTCCGCTTCAGTCCTTTTATCGGCTCCCAGTATTTCTGCCCAGGTTCCGGAGAAAGGTCCCTCTAACAAACTCAAGGCAAGTGCAGGGGTTGAACTTAATGCTTTCGCAGGAGCGCAAGTTGAAGGAAGCGCACTTATCTCTCTGGATTATGCCGACCCGGTAAACGAAAACAACAAACTCAAAAAAGAAGTCCCTGAAAAAGACTTTACCAAGGTGGCAGACGTAGAAATGTCCGGTCAGGCCGCTGTAGGCATTGGAGTCTCCCTGGCGGCAAAAATAAGTTATCAGGACGGTATGTTTATCTGCAAATTAAAGGCCTTCCTCTGCCTCAAAATTGGGGCCGGTGGCAGTTATGCTATTAGCATTCCTGTAGAAAATGCAGTCTCTTTGTTACAAGTAGTAATAAAGAACGGCAGAAGACGATTTATTGATTTGTTAGAACCGGACGCCCACAGTTCCTTTTGTCAGATAATTGCTTACCGGATTCTCACCCTTGAACCTATAAGCGTTTGTCTGGAGAAGGCCGCCGGATTTTTCACTTCCATTGAAAACTACATGGAAACCCGGGCCGGGCAAGATAAAGCCGCCGAGGAGGCAGCAGAAAATATTGATATTCTTATTAAAGAAATTGAGAAGAAAAACTTAGGTGATCATGCGCCGGAGAGTTACGCTCTTTTGTGCCAGACCCTTCTTGCTGCAAAGTATATGCATGAACAGGAAGAAGAGGCAATTATTAAACTCCTTAGCTACGTGTCTCAAAAGGGCCCGTCCTTTTTCCGCTGGGTGATCCGGGGTATAGGGGCGCCACCGGGGAGTGAACTCAAAAAGCAGATTGGCGAAGAACATATGAAAAAAGAGCATAGATATAAGGAGGAGGCTCTTAAACGAGGCGATAAGCGCTTAATGGGATTCTTGGACTGGGACGATGAGGACGATTATGAAAGGCTGAAGAAGAAAAATGGAGTGCCTTTTTATTAATGGGATTCTTTTCACCGCAAAGACGCAGAGAACGCAAAGGACTCGCAAAGAAGAAGGAATAAAAAGCACATGTGATGTAAAACAATGTGCTGTATACAATTAGAAAAATTTCTTTATTAACCTCTTTGCGAAACCTCTGCGGTCACCTTTCCAGCAGTCCTGCTTTCGGTGACACTCTCCGCATCGTGCGGATCGTCCTCTGCGCCTTTGCGGTGAATTCTTTTTTTCTAAACATGAACTAATTATATTCTTTAGCTTTTATAACAACTTTTCTTATCTATTACTGTGCGAACGTTGTGAAAACATTATTTTAAATATAAGACAAGCATTAAAGGTATTATCATGAAACTAAAATTATTTCTCATTCTCCCCCTCTTGATTCAACTCTCCTTTTCACAGGTTCCCCTGTGGGAAGAAATCCCCGAACATGTGGCTACTACACCCGTGGTGTTTCAAAGCAGTGTGGTAAATACCCACAGCCAAACCATAAGGAACGCCAACCGGGTTGATATTTTATTTTTTGGAAACTCCATTACCGAACAATGGACCATGGGAGGCAAACAAGGACTTGCCACCTGGAACCAATATTATGCTGACAAATATGCCGTAAATATCGGTATCGGCGGCGACCGTACCCAGAATATGATTTACCGTATCTTAAACGGAAACATTGACTTTAAAGCAGGGGTTGCCCCAAAAGTTATCGTTGCCATGATAGGGACCAATAACATAGGCTGGGGAGAGGACCCCCATACTGTTGAACAGACGGTGGACGGTATACGCGCAGTACTGCAATTATTCCGAAGACGTCTACCAACTTCCAGAATTCTGCTCCTTGGGATTTTCAAACGGATACATTTGGCAGGCGAAACTGAGATAATGCCCGAGCTTGACCAAATCAACAACATCATTAAATACTATGCCGACGGTGACGCCATACGCTTCCTCGATTTTGGAGATAAGTTTGTGAAGTCAGACGGCACCATTGACTATACCCTTTTGTATGACGCCCTCCATCCCTCTGCCGCCGGTTACCAGCTCTGGGCAGAAGAAATGGACAGCCTGCTTACCGCCATGCTGGCAGCTCCCCCCCTGGAGCCCCTCCGCATTATGCCCCTTGGCAATTCCATTACCGAAGGCTACGGCAGCACCAACTCCTGGCGGCGCTATCTCGATGGTTCCCTCCGTAACCGGGGCGTTATGTTTGATTTTGTCGGGAGCATGAGCCGTCACGCGAATAACACCCAGGCACCTTCTACCTGGGATTACGACCTGAACCATGAGGGCCACTGGGGAAAGACCGTTGATTGGTTGTTACCCCTCCTTGGAGATTACGCCCGGAATACCAACCCGGACCTGGTACTCTTACATATGGGTACTAACGATTTGCGTTCTGGTAATGATCCTATTGCAGATAAAGTCGCACAAACGGTTAAGGAGCTTGGACAGGCAATAGACACCCTGAGACAGGTGAACCCTAACGTGAAAATTGCTTTGGCTAAAATCATACCCATGAACACCGACGACCCACTTTCTGAAGTACAAGCATTGAATGTTGCCATTGGTGCTTTGGCGGCAGAGAAAACGACAGGCCAATCGCCAATTGTCCTTGTGGACCAGTATACGAATTTTATTATAAAAGATGACTTAGTAGACCAGTTTCACACAAATGATCCCGGAGCCGTTAAAATGGCCGGGAAATGGTTAGAGGGCATAGATTCTCTAATTCCCATGCACGGATGTACAGACTCCCGGTATAAGGAATACAATCCTCGCGCTACCGTAGCTGTAAATGTTATGTGCATTTCTGCCTGTAAAGATTCCATCTATAATGAATATGCACCGGACGCCCAAAAGCATGATCAGGCTCAGTGTAAAACCACTGACATCACCCCTCAGCAGTTCTCTGTTTCCCGGGAATTTAAAATTCAAGACAGCAGACTTATTTTGCCGGGACAGTTCGGAAAAACCGCTACCGTGCAGATTCGGGACCTGCAAAACAACCTGAAATTCAAGGGAAGCGGGAAGAAAAGCTATAACCTGGCCCCGCTGCCACCAGGACTGTACAGCATAGAACTTATAAGCCAAAAAATACGCGTCTCGAGGCTGATAATACTGAATAAATAAGGACCCATTTTCGCGCGGTGTTCTATATTCTGAAAATTCTGGAAAATTATTGCCATTTTTTCAGAAAAGTGTTTTTGTAAAATATCGGCAAAAAAGAGATATTTTCGCCACTTTTTTGTCCTCTACAAAAATTATTCATAAAATATAGAAACTTGTGTTGCAATTTTGGCACAACCTTTGGTATTGAATATATAGATTTTATAGTATATACTATAAGTATGATTAAAGAAGCAAAAATATTCAAAAACGGGCAGAGTCAGGCAGTACGACTGCCCAAAGAGTTCAGATTCCCTTCAACATCCGTATACGTAAACAAACTGGGAAATTGCGTGGTCCTTGTACCTAAAAACCAACCCTGGAAGCCCCTGATGGAGGCTTGCGGTAAATTCTCAGAGGATTTTATGGATCTTAGAGAACAGGGTCTGGAACAAGTGAGAGAGAGTTTAGACTAATGAAGTACCTTCTGGACGCCAGCACCTGCCTTTACACTATAAAAAAGGCCCCTAAAAAGGTTTTTGAAAAACTTAGTACCCAGAAAATCGGGGATGTGGGGATCTCTTCCATAACCTATTGCGAGTTACAGTACGGGGTATCGAGCAGCAGTTATATGGAAAGAAACCAGAACGCTCTGAATGAATTTTTAGCACCGATAGAAGTATTAGTCTTCCCAAATGAAGCCGCAGTATTATATGGTGACATTAAGGACTTTCTTAAAAGAAAAAATCAAAAGATCGGTCCCCTTGATTTATTAACCGGAATTCACGCCTTGCACCTCGGTGTAACGGTCATCACTAAAAATGTAAAGAAATTCTCTGTAATACCCGGTCTAAAAGTCGAAAACTGGACTTAGTCCACACAGTCCAGCAGGTCTCACCTGCTAGTGGTGTGTCCATCAAGGTATCGATCCTGGGATGGATCGCCCGTCAGGCAGGGCGATGACAGATGTAAAGTAAAGAATCCACACCCAACCTGCCCGGCGCATAGCTTCAGCGACGCGGGGAGGACGTGGATTTCTATACTGGATTAAATTCCATACAATTTAGGACACTACACTAGTTTTATATATACTATTTCCCATGAGCGACACAATTGTTAATAATATTAAAGGACTGGGTTTTACCTGGCAAACAGCGGACCCATTTTTGTTTTGCGTCCACCACCTGGACAAATACCCGGGAGGCAACGAACTCCTCGGACCCGACGCGTCCCTCCAGGGGCGGCAGCTCGGCCAGGACTTCACACTAAAAGACGGCTGGCGCATGTATCATGGTGAGAAAGTCCCGGGCTTCCCCGCACACCCCCACCGCGGCTTTGAAACCGTAACCGTAGTATTAAAAGGTATGGTCGATCACAGCGATTCTCATGGAGCATCAGGGAGGTATGGGAACGGAGATGTACAATGGATGACAGCGGGCTCCGGCCTGCAACATGCAGAGATGTTCCCCCTCCTCAACCAGACACAAGAAAACCCCTTAGAACTTTTTCAAATATGGCTGAACCTCCCAAAAGCGAAAAAATATTGTGAACCCCATTACACCATGCTCTGGTCAGAAGACATCCCCGTGCGACAAGAAAAAGACAACAACGGGCTCTCAACGGAGATTCGGGTTATAGCAGGCGAGGTCTACGGCACAAAAGCCTTACCACCGGCACCAGATTCCTGGGCGGCGGATGAGAAAAACGAGACCGGTATCTGGCTGATACATATGGAAGCAGGGGCAAAATGGACTGTACCGACAGCCTCAGAAGGCATTAACCGCACCCTCTATTTCTACCGGGGCAAGAGCATCTCTCTAAACAAAAGAAGTATCGACAACGGCCATTCAGCCGAACTCAAAGCAACAGACGCCGTCCAAATCACCAACGGAGACGCGGACGCTTACCTGTTACTCCTTCAGGGAAAGCCGATTAACGAACCCATCGCTCAACACGGACCCTTCGTGATGAACAGCAATGACGAAATCCAACAGGCTTTTGCAGATTATGAAAAAACCCGTTTTGGCGGCTGGCCCTGGCCAAACCCGGACCAGGTACATGGACGGGAAAATGGCCGATTTGCTAAATATGCTGATGGAAGAGAAGAGCGGAAATGAGCCACTGATAATTTTCTTCCATTGCGCTTTATTTCAGATTTAGAAGCCACACCTGAACCGTGCAATTGTCCTACCCAAGTGTTTTTAATATTTGCGTCACATAACTATGCCGAAGCGTATGCGGATTAACCTGTTGATGAAGTCCAACATTTTGTGCGGCCAGACAACCCCTTTTTTGCATAAGAATTGGATGAATATTACTACACCGCTGTTCACCAATTTAGGAAACAAATAGAACTTATCCAGAAACTGCTAAATATTCAATAATCTCTTATTTTTCTCTAAAAAAGCACTTTATCGGAGTGTTATCAAGAAATAGTACCGAGTATTATCCAATTTTTGCTATATTAGCAGAAACTGGATAAGAATTATGTTCTACCACACATCTTGAAGGATAAAAAATGAAAAAATCAATTTTACAACCTCAAAAAATGAACATACTAATTTTATGTATGCTTTTTCTAATTGCATGTTCAAATAAAACAACAGATACTACAGAAATAATAACAGATACAAAATTAAAAGAAACAGGTGTAAATAATAAATGTGACGATAATTCAGATTGTTGGTGTAGAGGATTTGATGGTGCAAAATTTTATGATGACATAAAAGAACAAAGTATGTGTTGTCTAGACAGTCTAAGTAGTACATGCCAAAAACTTAATTATTGCAAACAATGTACATATATGTAAAATTAAAATGGAAATGAGCAAGATGTGTGGTAGAACAAGTCGTTGGAGCGGACGATCTCCGTTTCAGAAATGTTTTTACTCGCTTCGCTCAAACATAAAACATTTCCTCCACTGCGTTC
>JADFYW010000204.1 GCA_015232855.1 Fibrobacteria bacterium | reverse complement strand
TTTTATTTAAAACAAAAAATCCACAGCCACTGAGAACTGCGGATTCAATACGTTTATATTATAACGAATTTTAGACTAATAATTTCAATATCAGCAAGAAAGAAGTAATCATTTTTATTTTCATTTGATCAATGAATCAGATTAGGTTCTAAACTAAGTTAGACTAATAATATTAAAAAATTTATTGACAAATTTAAACTGATTTTGGCGCCTTTGTTGATCTTGGTGGTGTTGATGGTCTTCTGCATATTACAGATATGTCTTGGGGCAGAGTCAATCATCCCTCAGAAGTGGTCAAACTTGGTGAGAAAATTAAAGTTGTGGTTCTTGATTTTAACGACAAAAAAGAGCGTATTTCTCTTGGCAGAAAACAGCTTAATGATCATCCCTGGAAAAACGTTTCCAATCTGTATCCTGAAGGCAGCGTAGTAAAAGGTAAAATCGTTTCCATAACCGATTACGGTGCTTTTATGGAGATTTGCGAAGGTGTTGAGGGACTTATTCATATTTCAGAAATGTCCTGGACACAAAATGTTAAACATCCTTCACAGATACTCAAAGTTAGTGATGAGGTTGAAGCCCAGGTACTTAAGCTTGACGAAGACAACCAGAAAATTTCTCTCGGTCTCAAACAAACTACTCCTGACCCCTGGGAAGACATTGAACAAGAACTTCCAGTTGGCTCCAAGGTTACCGGTACCATCCGAAATCTTGCTGCTTTTGGTGCCTTTATCGAAATCAAGGAAGGTATCGATGGTCTTATTCATGTTTCTGATATGTCCTGGACACAAAAAATTAACCATCCTTCAGAAATCCTGAAAAAAGGCGATAATGTTGAACTGGTTATTTTAGCAGTTGATAAAGACAAACGTCGTATTTCACTTTCTATGAAGCACTTACATGATGATCCCTGGGAATCAGTATCTTCAACATTACCTGTTGGCACTGAAGTAAAAGGTCAAATCATTCGCTTATTAGACCGTGGTGCAGTGGTAAAACTTCAAGATGATATCGAAGGTTTTATTCCTAACAGTAAACTCACAAAAGACCATATCCAAAAAGCAAGTGATGCTTTTAAAATGGAAGACGAGTTACCTGCTGTTGTTACTGAAGTCGACATGAACAATCGTAAACTCACTCTGAGTGTGGTTGACTATTTTAAAAACAGAGAAGATGCGGAATGGCGTACATACATGGAAAGTCATCCAATTCCAAAATCAACCATAGGTGATGAAACTGATTTAGAAAAACAGAATTCCTAAAATCAGTTAATTTTTGTATATAAAGGAGTGGAGATGTCTTCACTCCTTTTTTTTATGAAAACCGGTGTATTTGATTCAGGAATGGGCGGCCTAACAATCCTTAAGGCCCTTTGTAACTATACTAATGACTATGATTACCTTTATCTTGGCGATAATGGTCGTACTCCTTATGGTACCCGGTCTTTTGAAACCATATTAAAGTTTACCCAGGAAGCTGTTGAGTACCTTTTTAAACAGGATTGCAAGGTTATTATTATAGCCTGTAATACAGCTTCAGCCAAAGCATTACGAACCATACAACAAAAATATCTTCCACAACATTATCCAGACCGGCGTATCCTTGGGGTTATCCGGCCTTCTACTGAGCAAATCGCCGACTTTAGTAAAACTAAAAGGGTCGCTATATGGGCCACTCCAGGTACCGTAAAATCAGAAAGTTACCTCATTGAAATAGGGAATTTTTCTCCTGATTGTCTCGTGGTCCAACAAGCCTGCCCCATGCTGGTGCCTCTCATAGAAAATGGCGAATTGAATAATGAGGCCTGTGATTATTTTATTAAAAAGTACTGGGAACAAACAGATTCCCAGCTCGATAATATTGACACTTTACTATTAGCCTGTACCCATTATTCTATCTTATATGACCAAATTAAGGCGTGTCTCCCTTCTGGTATTAAAATAATAGAGCAAGGAAGCCTTGTAGGCCCAAGCTGGAAAGACTACTTATCCCGACATCCGGAAATTGAAACCCAGTTATCACGTAATCAAACAAAGACCTTTTTAACAACCGATCAAGTGGACAACTTCAATTCTTTGGCCTGCATGTTTCTCGGTTACCCGGTAAAAGCCCAAAAAATAGAACTATAAACCGACCAGAATTTAAATCAAATCTTGGTATAGCCGGATTTGTCTGGATTTTCTACTTTTATCCTTTTACGGGGATTTTATAAATTTTCCTAACAGCCATAAGTTCTCATATTCTGTTGCCTGCTTTTAGTAGTCCCGGATTATTTGAATTATTAAATAAAGAAGTCCGTACAAGTCGGATACTTTTTTTTGATAATTTTGAGTACTTATGGCTGTCTGATTATTAAAGGTAAAACAAGAATTTTAAATCAAGGATGTGGTTGTGGGAAAAAGACAAATAAACATCAGTAAATGGCAGGATTATCGTGGCAAAGGGCAGGGTGTCCTTATTTATACAAACACTAGTAAAAAAACGGAACTGCCTATTCGTGATATCTTAAACGAATATAAAAAAGGTTTTCAGGTTGACCCTAACTACGAAACATCAACTTATAATTTTCTAGCCTGTACAAATTCAAAACTTATCAGTTCCTTTTTTAAGAACAGACGTAGTTATCTCTTCTTTGGTACATCCTATTCCGGTACATTGGATGAATTTCAAAAGAAGTATTTTTTATATGGGTACATGAAAATTCAGAAGTTTCTGGATATGCGCAAACTGCATATGCGTAAATGGATGGAAAAAAACGAGGGTAATGAATCACCTGTTTGCGTAGATCTCAAGGAATGTCTCGGAGTTTATTCTGAAGATATGCATTTCTTCCATCCTGAAGACTGCTTTGATCTTACTGAAGAAGTCATGAAATCATGGGGTTACAGCGGTCGGGTAGCCATGCATATGAAACTCACTTTCTCAGATGACGCCGTGGATACCATTCTTGAACATTTCGCTTCAAAAACACCCCGGGATGATGAGTACATCCAGGCTGTGGATGATATCGAGGCTAAAAAAGAAGCCATGCTAGCCGAAATTGCAGCAGCAGAAGCAGCTGAAGAAGAGCTCTGGTAGCATAACTCTATTACCTTGTTTGGCAATGAAATATCATTGCAAGTAAAATACAGTGAATGATGATCCGGAGGTTTCTCAAATGACAGCGGATGTGCAAAAGCAGATTCAGGATTTAAGCAATAAAATTGTTTTAGCCAATACCCAGTATTACCAGCTTGGTTATACCTCTATTTCTGATCAGGAATACGACGATCTCTACTCAACACTGGAAATACTTGAAAAGACATATCCTGAATTAGCATCCCCCGACTCCCCTACCCGTCGTGTTGGTAACGACCTCTCGCCCGGTTTTCCCAAGCATCAACATGCATATCCAATGTTGAGTATTGGAAACACCTATTCGGCAGAGGAGCTCCAGGACTTCATTAAACAGATTGAAAATAAAATTCCACCTGCAGAATTAAGTTATGCGGTGGAACTCAAAATTGACGGCGTTGCGCTTAGTCTTATTTATAAAAACCGTAAACTGGTAAGAGCCGTCACCCGGGGAGATGGAGTAACCGGCGATGATGTTACCGCTAATGCAAAGACCATTTCATCAATTCCTCTGGTCTTACCCGATACCTTTCCCGAAGGTCGTTTTGAACTGCGTGGTGAAGTATACATGAGTAACCCGGTTTTCGAAGACTTATACAATTATACTTTGGAAGTAAACGGGCAGGAGCTTCAAAACCCCCGGAATACAGCATCAGGAAGTTTGAAATTAAAAGACCCCCGAATGGTTGCCCGGCGGAAGCTCAGTTTCTTTGCCTATTCAGCAATAGGCGATTATAGTAAAGATACTCATTTCGAAAATCTGTCCTGGCTTGAAGAAGCAGGATTCCCAGTTAATCCCGAAAGGCGCCTGGTGCACAGTCTGGATGAGATAATATCTATTTGCGACATCTGGGATGAAAAGCGGAACTCATTGGATTATAATATCGATGGGTTGGTTATCAAAGCAAACAAAATTGCTCATCAGAAAAGGCTTGGTGCAACGGCGAAGTCTCCCCGTTGGGTTATTGCCTATAAATACAAAGCACAAGCTGCAGAGACTCTGCTCAAAGCGGTAACATTCCAGGTAGGTCGCACCGGAACGGTAACACCGGTTGCTTTACTTAATCCGGTAGACCTTGCAGGATCAACGGTTCAAAGGGCAACTCTTCACAATTTTGATGAAATACAACGGTTGGGTATCCAAACAAATGACACGGTCATGGTCGAAAAAGGCGGTGAAATCATTCCAAAAATAACCGGCGTTATTCTTGAAAAAAGACAGCCCGATTCCCGGTCTATTGAAATCCCAACACATTGTCCCGAATGCGATTCAGTTCTCACAAAAATCCCCGAAGAAGTAGCGCTTCGGTGTGAAAACCTGCAATGCCCGGCACAACTACAAAGGGCGTTACAGCATTTTGTTTCCAGGGATGCAATGAACATAGAACATATAGGCCCATCCCTCATAAGACAACTTCTATCTTCAGGCCTCATCAAGACCCCTGCGTGCCTTTATGCGCTCACCGAAGACCAATTGGCTAGTCTGGAAAGAATGGCCGATAAAAGCGCACAAAATGTGATTGCCAGCCTAGAGGCGAGCAAAGAGCAAAGTGTAGAAAGACTTATTCTTGGTCTCGGTATCAGGCATATTGGTAAATCCGCCGCAAAAACCCTGGCCAAAACTTTTAAAACTCTTGATGCGTTAATAGACGCAAAAGGGGAAACGCTCACTGCTATTAATGAAATCGGCCAAAGAATGGCCGATAGTGTGGTGGAATTTTTTAGTACTCCACATAATATTTCTCTTGTGGAAGAACTAAAATCACATGGTTTAAATTTTTCTTATACCGGAAGCACCAATGAAATTGAAAGTTTTTCAGGTAAAACCTTTGTCCTTACTGGCACCCTTACGAAAATGGCCAGAGACGAAGCTCGAGAAAAGATAGAAACCGCCGGAGGAAAGGTTACCTCAGCAGTGAGTAAAAAAACAGGGTTTGTCATTGCCGGGGAGTCCGCAGGCAGCAAACTTGCCAAAGCTCAAAAACTGGGGATTACCGTGCTATCCGAAACAGAATTTCTTTCTATGCTTGGGAATGGTTGATACGACGTACATTAAAGAGTTCTCATAACATCAAACAACAAAAGCCTCTTGATTTCAAAAAGAAAGGTCAAAAAACTTCTTTCTTTAAAAAATTTGGCTATTTCTTTTGTAGAATTAATTGGATTTTAGTTACAAATTTTATTATAATTCTTGCCATAGGCGGGTTTAGCTCAGTTGGTAGAGCATCTCGTTGCCAACGAGAAGGTCGTGAGTCCGAGTCTCATAACCCGCTCCAAAAAGCCCTGGTTTCTCTCACGAAACCAGGGCTTTTTATTTATATCTTAATCACCAAAATTCAGAGAAAAATTAAGGCTTTTTTAAGCCTTTTTTTGTTTATCCTAAAAGTGATAGATACTCCCTTACAAGGATTGCTGAAAATGTTAACCGGCAGTTACCTGTATAAAGATGTTTTGATGCTCGAAAATATTAAAAAACCGGCGTTACTTGAATAACATTGACGTGTTAGAAGGTCAAAACCGGGACTCATATAGCTCTCTAAGAGGCACTTTCAAGCTAAAACGTACAGTTATTCAGCATTCCTGCCATATACAGCGGGAGACTCAGTATGTTGTTGTAACGTGAGACGTTTTCCTGGGAAAGCCTGACACCCAGAGGCAGGTTGTGTTCTGATAAAAAAAGTCGCATACTTTGCATCGAACCTTTTTTTCCCGCCTTCACCTCAATGGGAAAAATATGTTCCCCCTTCTGGATAACATAATCAACTTCTGCATTGCTGGAGGCTTGCTCTCGATGCCAGTAATACAATTCTGGACGACGGTAGTTTGGGCTACCCACAATCAACTCAAGACCGGAAAAAACTTCTGCACAACTGCCCCGGTTAACCATGGTATCAGGGCTCATAACCAGATGTTCTGAAAGGTCAAGTCCGAGTATACGTTGATGGATGCCCGAGTCAAACGGAATTATTTTAAACCGTCGTTCATTTATCTGTGCACCCAAGGGTATCCCGCGCGCTGCAGTGTGGAAAACACGGTAGATGAGGCCAGCCCGTTCCAGAATATCGAGATATATCTTTATTTCCCGGTTCTGTAGTCCTTCCCCCACAGCGGTGTACATAAACTTGCCACCTGCCTGATGCGAAACAGCACGCAGCGTATCTCGGAGATGGTGAGGAATCGCCCTCTTTTCATATTTCCCCAAGTCATCAAGTATGGAAGAAAGTAGATTGTCTATTATTTCCTGGCAGGCCAGGAGATCATGTTGCCTGCAATAGGCATCAACCACTGCTGGCATACCGCCAATCAGAAAAAAGATCCTCAGTCGTTCTAAAAGCCTAGAATGAAAAGGTGCATCCATAGGGTTGTCTGTTCCATTTTTCTCTATGTAATCGGCAAGCATTTCACCGCCTTCTGCCCGCAGAAATTCCATGAAAGATAATGGATACATAAATATTGACGAAATTCGTCCTACTCCAAAGGAAGGTATTTCGGATATAGCGAATTCCAATAAAGAACCTGCGGCAATTACATGCAAATCCGGCATTTGCTCATGAAAAAACCGAAGCGCCCGCAAACAATTGGGACAGGCCTGCACTTCATCAAAAAATACCAGTGTCTCACCAGGTATAATAGGTACACGTGCATAAGCCGACAGTCTTTCACACAGCTCAGGAATATCAAGATCACCCTCAAAAAAAAACCTAGCCTGCTTCTGTGCTTCAAAATTTATTTCCAAAATTTTGGGTATTGTTTCACTCTTTGTACGA
>JADFYW010000203.1 GCA_015232855.1 Fibrobacteria bacterium | reverse complement strand
TATTGGGCTTTAGATGGTGAAGAGTACAATGATTCAACTTCAGAGAGAAGTATAAAGACTGCATTTTCAGATTCAGGAATGTATGCGGTTTTGGTGAAGGTCCGAGATGATGATGGTGTGTTTTCTGTATCGGACGAAGTAAGAATAACAGTAATAACCAATCCTCCCACGGTTGTAGCTATGGATGATGTGGGTGTTTCGATACATGATACGGTAACGATAACAGCAGTGGGTAAAGATACGAATGGGACAATAGAGACATATTATTGGGCTTTAGATGGTGAAGAGTACAATGATTCAACTTCAGAGAGAAGTATAAAGACTGCATTTTCAGATTCAGGTAGTTATACGGTTCTGGTGAAAGTACGAGATGATGATGGAGTATTTTCATTAGATGACAGTTTGGTAATAACTGCTTACCTTGGTGCACCGGTTCTAAAATCAGAAAACGATACCATCGTTTCACAAACTGATACTGTCAGAATTTCAGTAACCGCTGTAGATACCAATTCAGGGGGCTCTATAGAAAAGTATTACTGGGACAGGAATGCTGACGGCTGGGATGACAGTACGGATGTTCCGCAGTTTTATTTTTCTATGCTTGAAGGCGGGGGGATAACTGCCGTCTGGGGAGCTAGGGATGATGACGGAGTGATAAGTACTGATACCTTTTCTATTCTGTTCAACCGTCAGCCTGCTTCGGTTTCCATGACAACTCCTGCGAATGGCGATACCGCTGAGTGGGCAGCTTTTTCCAGCAGTACCGGTAAAGGCAGCGTTCAACTGGCTTTTACCGCGAGCGATCCGGATGGCGTTGCGGATGCTTTGACTTATACTCTTTGCCTCGGTAAAGTACAGGGTAGTTTATCACAGATTTATTCAGGGAAGAATGACAGTGCGATTGCCCAGAACCTTGATACTTCCACTACCTATTTCTGGAAGCTTGTGGGCAGGGATTTATACGGCGACAGTGCTGTGGGCAATGGGTCGTTTATTTCTCTTCCTCCTCCTCCTCCTTGCACACCTCAGAATCCTTATTTTACAGATGTGAGGGACAATAGGCAGTATAGATGTGTGGAGATTGGTTTACAGGTCTGGATGGCAGAGAATCTCAATTATATTCCTTCGTCAGGTACTTTTTGGTGTTATGGTGGTAATTCCTCAAATTGTGATACCTATGGCCGTCTTTATGACTGGAATGTAGCAGTGGCGGACAATCATGGAAATGGGAAGGACATATGCCCGCTTGGATGGCATTTGCCTGCAGATGGGGAATGGACTACTCTTGAAAACGAAGTGGGTGGAAGGTCTGTTGCCGGTAAAAAAATGAAAGCGGTTTCATTCAATGGTACTGATGGTTTTGGCTTTACCGCCCTTCCCGCAGGTCACCGCCAAAACGATGGTATGTTCGGCGATCTCGGCTCCAGCACCTACTTCTGGACAACCACAGGGGACGCCGATGCGGATCGTGCGTGGCATCGCTACCTGTACTCTGGTTACGATGACGTGAGCCGGAATTACCGCAGCAGCAAGTATGTCGGGTACAGCTGTCGGTGCCTCCAGGACTGATCTTAGCGATGCTCATGCGCAGAAGTTTCTATTACAATCAAAAAACGGGTCGGACCTGGGGTGTCAAAAATCAGCCTGTTTCGTAATAAAAAGTTCACCCATTTTTTAACCCAAAGCCAGCTTCCTTTTTGAAAAAAATGAGGTCCCAATATTTTTATGAATCCAGTTTTTAAGTCGATAATTGCTTGTTGTTTCTAATGCGGTTTTAATATTTCCAGATGTGATTTTACTGGTAAATACAGGAATAGTTAAAATTATTTTCCCAATCCCCTTCATCGTGCTACGCGCTGAAAAATTTTTGTATTTCCCAAAAATGGATTCAATGATATCCGATGTACCTAGCCATATTTCATCATGAGGGACCGGCATTGAACTCTCTTTTAAAAACATTCGCAAATGGAATATCAAATGCTGGACACGTCTTGTTGGATTTATCACATGGGTAACTTCTTTTTGGAACTTTGCAACGGTTAAGTACCCGAGGCCATTATTTTTTACTTAACATCTGGCCATATTTATAACAGAAAAAGCTTGAGCCCATTCAGCCAATTCTTCTTCAAAGTCTTTTAACCAATAGAAATAGGTGTCGAATTTCTCAATCAGTATTTTGCGTTTTTTTGACAGAGGTTTTTTCCTTAAGGTAAGAGCACGAAAGGAAATCACTTTTTCTGCCCACTTTACATATGTATCAAAATTTAGCCAACGAGATTTATCTTTTGCATTAGGTGGAGATAGGTATCCCAATTCGGAATTTAAAATCTTTCGTTTTGTTTGAGACAGGCTTTTATAAAAGAGCCCCATCTTTCATCATTTTGAAGCATATGCTTAAGAAGTAAGGCACATTTGTGTGTAACATCATATGAGTATGTCGTTTTGTTATACTTATCGCAAAACAATCTTACAGCCCGTTTAATGTCTCCACCATAGTCACTAATAATTTGTTTAGGTACACCTGTTTGTTTAACCAGTTTTTTTAGGGTCTTAAGAATCCGATCTGAATTGGTCTTAGATGTAATTTCAATCTGCAAAACATCCATATCTTCATGTTTTATAAGGCATCGGTTCTCCATAAATCGTTCCAAGGTTATACCCAAAATCAATAAGCATTTCTGGTTTCCAAATTCAATGGTATGGTCAAGAATGAATATCCAGTTATCTCTTTTTTCTACTGGTTTTAATAACTCATACATGCCGTATTGCAGTCCGAAAATGGGTCGGACCAGGTTAACTTCTGTTAATTATGCCAAAAAAAGGCGTAATATGAGAGTTGCACTCGTTTTTATTCGAAATGTTTAAATATAGATCCGCAAAAAATGAATTCACTTCTATCTTTGCGAATCTATATACTATTTGTTAGATCCGCAAAAACAGCTTGCATTTCTGTGTTTGCGAATCTATAATAATAATATGTTTGTTGGTCGGGAATATGAGCTGAAAATCCTTAAAAACGCCATAAAGTCAAAACGGCCTGAGTTGGGTATAGTTTATGGGCGTAGACGTGTGGGTAAAAGTGCTTTACTCAAACAAGCAAAATCCGGTAAGAATTGCATATACTTTGAGGCGTTACAAAAGGTTACTCAAAAGAAACAAATTGAGCATTTTTTACAGCAGCTCTCAAAACAGGCAAATACTCCCCAAAGCATGGCTAATAATTGGCGGGATGCTTTTGAAATTTTGACTTATTATATTTCTAAGGGGGGCCATTACATTGTTTTTGATGAGTTTCCCTGGATGGCATCCGGCAAAACAGAATTAGTTTCACTGTTTAAATATTATTGGGATAACCATTGGAAAAATAATCCTGGTATTACGCTGATGCTTTGTGGTTCAATAGCTTCATATATGATTAAGCATGTGGTCCACTCTCAGGCCCTGCATAATCGAAAAACATTTGAAATCAAATTATCCCCGCTACCAGCCAAAGAAGCTAAACTGTTTTTTAAAAACTTACGTTCTGACAGGGAAATTGCTCAGTTCATGATGGTTTTTGGCGGCATCCCCAAATATCTGGAACAGATAGACCCTACCCAATCTTTAGATATTAATGTTGATAAATTGTGCTTTCAAAAAAGCGGTTTTTTTGTGGCGGAATTTGAAACAATATTTAAGGAACAATTTAAAAAGACTAGATATTATGAGCGTATTGTTTCTGTACTGTCTAAAAAAAGTGTCTCAAAAATAAATCTTTCTAATGAATTGAATATAGCTTCTGGTGGGGGATTTAATACATACATTACATCATTGGAACAAGCTGATTTTATTCGACTCTTTTCTCCTAAAGCTTTATTGGGTAAAGGAGATAAAACACAAAAGCTTGTACTTTGGGATGAGTGGCTTCGTTTTTATTTTACTTATATACAAGAGCGGCAAAGCATAATTGAATTGAATACGTCTCCCGGTTTATTTCAAAAAGCATGTAGTAATAGTATTGAGAGTTATTTTGGCAATGCTTTTGAAAAGTTTTGTATAAAAAATCTTACTGGTATATTAAATGCTTTGGAGGTAAATTTACATGATGTTATTTCATTCGGTCCGTTTTTTAGACAACGTTCGAGGAATAACCCAAGCGAAAAAGGTTTGCAAATAGATATCCTTATTCATCGTAGGGGAAATATACTCACCTTAATTGAGTGTAAATTTGGACTTCAACCTGTAGGAAAAACAATTATATCGGAGATTCAGCACAAAGTAGCATTATTATCAATTCCTAAAAACTATACTCTGGAACTGGTCCTTATTGCCGCCGCTGGTATTACACCCGTTTTAGAACAAGAAGCATATTTCCATCGTATCCTTGGGTTAGAATGTTTGTTTGAGTAAATGATTTGTTGTACTGACAACACCCAAAAAGGTAAAGAAATAGGTCGGACTTGGGCTGTTAAAAATTGGCTATTTGGCTAATTAAAAGTTCACCTCTTTTTTATTTTGAAATTGGTGAATTTGAACACCGAACACTGAATACCGATTGAAGGTTATTGTTCCGTGGGTGCCCGTTTGGATTGGCACCCTAGGTCGGACCAGGTAAATCAGAGAAAATCTATGAAATTAATTCAAAATCCCAGGTTTCTGGTACCAACTACCCTCTTAGAGCACCAAAATAGCCGCTTTTTTGACTTTCCAGGGCTTATTTGAAAGCTGACTATGGAGGGATGCGGGAACTGGAAAAACAAGTGATATATAATCACTCTTTGCCTAAAAGCCACTTTCGGATGGGTAGTACAGAAACAGTGATACCATTATCGGAAATTGTTTTTTCCTGATTGTAGGTTAAAATATAATTTTTTTTTGTATTAAAATATTTAGCTGCAGCAATAAGTGGTTCCATTTCGCGTTTTAATGTATCAGGCTGACTTATATCCATGGATACTTGTATCGCGGTTTCCGGATGACCCTGGCTGTTTGCCGTGAGAAAATCCACTTCTTGTCTTTTTCTCCTGGTTAGGTAATATCCCACATTATGGCAAGTTCGGCGTAGATGTATATACACCATATTTTCTAAAGCACGTGAAACATGACCATCCCAAACGGTACTGTTAAAATTGGCCAACGCCCAGTCTATAGCATATATTTTTTTATAGTTTCTCTCCCGCTCTTTTAACGAATCAGAGAAGAGGGGAATTGAAAAAAGTAACCATGCATCTTCTGCCCAGGTAAAATCCGCTTTTTCTTCGAAATTTGTGCAAAAAATTAAGATTGTGGGTGAAAAAAAAGACATTTCTCTGAACACAGGTTGGCCCCGTATTTAGGTCATGGATTAAACAGGCAGTCAAAGGTTAATTGATTGTCAACAATACTGTGATAACGTTCATCTTTTTTAACGCCATATGGCGTTATCATGGTAATAAATAGCTGAGACTTTGTTTTGGTGATTTCTTTGAATAACCGTTTTTTATTTTCCAGATTACGCTTAACTTCATCGGTTATTTCATATTCCTTATCACAATATTTAATTTCACAGAGGTTTATCGTTCTGTCAGCCCGGTTTATAACCAAATCAATTTGGGACCCTTGTGTCTTATCTTTCTTATTGGTTTTAGGAGGCGCATAGCGCCAGACAGATTCCTGAGACAATACTCCTAATATGTTTAAGCCCTGTTTAATTTTGTCTATGTGCTTTATGCAGATTCTCTCAAAAGCATATCCTGCCCAGGCATGCCAGGAAGCTGAATTACCCTGCTGGCTCCAGTAGTTTCGTAAATTTTTTGCACTGCTCAATTTTAAAGCGGGTTCTATCCATTTTAAATAAAAGACTATGTATTCGTCCGCAATACTGTATATGGTCCCCTTCTTTTTCTTCCCCCATGGTGGAGAGGCTATAATAAAACCTGATTCTTCAAGTTCCCTCAATACCGTTGTAAGTAGTCCACCTGCATTTAAATTTGCAGCCGGGGCGAGTTCTGCTCTGGAGAGGCCTTTATGACTGACGGATAATGCTTTTATCGCGGCGATATGGTTATAGCTGTTTTCAAAAAGTGACTGGAACAATCTGTTGAATTCATTGGCTAAAAATCCATTTATTTCAAAGCATAGTTTATTGATGGTTTCGGATGTTGAACGGCCCCTTTCTATCCTGGACAGATAGGCCGGGACACCGCCAAACACCATGTAAAGATCGATAATTTGTTTTTTTTCCAGGATCACGTTCATTGATTCAAGGTACGCCGATGTTTCAGAGACGGAAAACGGTTCGAGCCGTATTATTTCGGTTACCCTGTTGTGGAGTCCGCCTTTGTCGTTTATTACATTGTTTATCATCCATGAGGCCGCTGAGCCGCATACGATAAGCAGTACCTGTTTATATTTTGATTTTGAAAAAAATTTATTCCAGTAATAACTTAGGGTGCTGATAAATGTATCGCTGTTTCCTGTCTTTTTTGGTCTTCCTATCCATGGCAATTCGTCAAAAAAGAGGATTATCTTTCCATCAAAGTCATTATCGGAAATTTTTTCATCAACAGCCTGTACCAGTGAAATGAATGCGGCTTCCCAGTTATCTATATCAAACTTCTGCCTGCCGTGGTAAAATTTATAAGATATCTCAGAACCAAATCTGGCTATTTCAGTTTCTTCTGATGAATCTTTTGAACCAATGAGCTCAAAAAATATACCTCTATTTTCAAAGTATTCTGAAATAAGAAAGGATTTCCCAACACGCCTTCTGCCGTAAATTGCTAAAAATTCCGGTTTTTTTGATAAATAAAGTCGGTTTAAAATATCTTTCTCATTTTCTCTTGCAATTATTTTTTCTTCCAAAATACAGCTCCATTTGATTATATTAATACGAAATCTCTAATATTATATGACATTTCGTACGTAAAAACAAATTTCTTTTACGAAATCTTGTTAGTTGGATATATTATAATCCTGGTTCTAGTCG
>JADFYW010000202.1 GCA_015232855.1 Fibrobacteria bacterium | reverse complement strand
CGGGGGGGGGAGGGAGAGGGGAGAGGGGGGGGGGGAGAGGGGGGGGGGGAGGGGGGAGAGGGGAGAGGAGAGAGGGGAGAGGAGAGAGGAGAGAGGAGAGAGGGGAGAGAAATGAAGAAATCTATTCACCAAATCTGGGCAGATCTTCTTCGGGAACATCTTTCAAGAGAGAATGTCGTTTATCTTTTTCTGAAAGTGAAGGTTCTTTCGTCTGCCATTCAATAGCAATAGTGGGGTCATTCCAAAGAATACCTTTGTCGCATTCCGGATGGTAAAACTCTGTGCATTTATAGCAAAAGAGAGCTGAATCACTCAGTACTTCAAAGCCATGGGCAAAACCCGGTGGAATATAAAGCTGTTTTTTATTTTCGGCGGTTAAAGTGAAGCCTTTCCATTGTCCAAAAGTGGGGGACCCTTTCCGAATATCTACAGCAACATCAAGCACTTCACCTTCCATTACATAGACCAGTTTACCTTGAGTATAGGGAATTTGATAGTGAAGACCTCGTAGCACTCCTTTGGTCGAGCGGGACATATTATCCTGGACGAAGGTTTCGGTAATTCCGTATTCAGCATAACGCTCTTGATTGTAGCTTTCCATAAAAAAACCTCTGGTGTCGCCAAAGACATCGGGTTTTAAAACGATTAAGCCTGAAATTTCTGTTTTAACGATTTCCATACATCTCTTTGTAGTAGTTTTGGTAGCTGCCGTTTGTGGTATGGGAAAGCCATTCTTTATTTTCAAGATACCAGTTAATGGTTTTTTGAATACCTGTTTCAAAGGTCTCTGAAGGCACCCAGCCAAGCTCCCGTTTTATTTTTGTGGCATCAATAGCATAGCGCAAATCATGGCCCGGCCGGTCTTTTACATACGTAATGAGGTTACTTGAGGACTTGCTCTCCGGCAGTTTTAGTTGTTCGTCCATGTACTTGCAAATAAGCCGGACAATATCGATGTTTGTCCATTCGTTATGGCCTCCGATATTATATTGCTCGCCGATATTTCCGTTTTCAAGTACACAGAGAATGGCCCGGCAATGGTCACGAACATAGAGCCAGTCCCTTATGTTTTTCCCCTCGCCATATACGGGTAGAGGTTTATTGTTAAGGATATTATTAATCAGAAGAGGAATGAGCTTTTCGGGGAACTGGAAGGGGCCGTAATTATTTGAACAATTAGTCACCAGTACCGGGAAGCCGTAGGTATGGACGTAACTTCTGGCTAAGTGGTCGCTTGCAGCTTTAGAAGCTGAATAAGGGCTATTGGGTTTATAAGATGTCTCTTCAGTAAATAACCCTATTTCTCCCAGTGAACCATAAACTTCATCTGTGGATACATGAAGAAAAGTTTTATTTTGATACCCTTCGGGGAGTTGAGACCAGTATTGCCTGGCGCATTCAAGTAGGGTGAACGTCCCCAATACATTGGTCTTTAAGAATATTTCGGGCGTTTCAATACTACGGTCCACATGGCTTTCTGCTGCAAAATGAACAACCTTTTCAATATTATATTTCTGAAGCAGGGCTGTGATTGTTTCTTTGTCGCATACATCCCCTTTTTCAAAATGATAATCTGGATGCTCTTCAACTGAAGTTAGATTTTCAAGGTTGCCTGCATAACTCAGGATGTCCAGATTAATGATATTATATTTACCCTGGTCTTTCAGAGCTTCAAGAATAAAATTGGATCCGATAAATCCAGCTCCACCTGTCACCAGCATGTTTCTCATGTGAATGTCCTAAAATTATTGATGATTAGGTTTACGTAAATCCATTACCTGCTTAACCGGACTGAATGTTTCAGATGGAACTTCAGCAAAAACGGTTATCCAGTCGGCCATTGAACCATTCCAGAGACCGGGATGTTCCAGTATCTGGATAGGTTTCCCGTGTTTGGTTTTTACAGAAATAAAACAAGTATCAGGGTCTACGAATTTTTTAAGGTCGAATTTTTTTCCGCGAAAATCTCTTACACCGCATACAATATTCACCGGGTTAAAATGGGTGGATGCATTAAAAATATCATGCTGGTCTGGCATATAGGGATTGACCTGGTTGGTTTCTACAATTTGGCCGGATATGGTATTGTCTTTGTTTTTAACCCAGAAGGGAAAGCCGCCTGGGTGTCCTTCGTTTTTTATCATGCCGCATACACGGATTGGGCGGTTAAGCATATTCCAGAGCAGGGTTATTTTTTCTTTGATATCACTCACTTCAGGAAGGATTATACCAAGTTTCGTACGGCAAAACTGCTCAATTTCAGAAATTTTGGCGGCCTGGATGCCATTTGGATTTCCTTCACCTTCAATAAAAGGAACTAATATTTCCAGAAAGGTAAAACACTGTTGTTGTAGTTTAATGAGCATGCCCCCCAGTGCTTTATAATAAAGAGTAATGCGGGACTGGAGCCGGCCATGAGCAATATTATCGATATTTTTGAGGAAAATGATATCACCGTTTAGATTGTTCAGATTTTCCAGTAAACTGCCATGGCCTCCTGGGTTAAACACTAAATCACCTTTTTCGTTGTGAAAAACGGTGTTATCAAGTTCAAAAAGAATAGTGTCTGTAGATGTTTTTTGAATAGAAAGGCCAATATCAAATGTAATGCCTGATGCTTCATAATTGCGGATAAGTTTCTGAGTTACGGCCTCGAAGGCTTTAAGATATTTTTGGTTCACGGTAAAGTGTAGACGGCATATGCCCGAGGTGTCTTTTGTGTACTCAATACTTTCTACAAGGTGCTCTTCAAAAGCTGTACGGAATTCCCGTCCATAGGAGTGAAACTTAATGAGTGCCTTAGGAATCGAAGGGTAATTTAATCCGTCTGGGTCCAGTATAGTTCGGAGAATTTCTTTATACTGCCCCTTATCGAGGAGATCCTGGATATCAATTTCTTTTTGTTTAAGTGCCTCCTGAAGCTCTTCGAAAAATGCAAAATCATGAATTTCATAAATGAAATCACGAAACCACTTTAAATTCTGATCTATTTGCGGATCTTCTGAATTCAGCATCCGCCTGTCTATATTGTTGTAGACGTTATTAAGTGACTGTAGTAATTGAAACATACGTGTGGCAGCCCCGGAAGCCGGAACAAATTTCATTACCCTGCCCTCATCTATTGCGGGTTGAAACGCCTCTGCCAGGGGCAGTAAGTCATCATCCGCCAGGGGCACAATACCGTCATCAATTAAACAAGGGCGGGCCAGTTGCACATATTTGATACCTTTTTCAAAGATACGAATCTGGTGGAGCACTGCAGCCTTCGTAAGTCCGTGAGCTTTGATATGATCAATATCATTTTGTGAGAGTTGGTTTTCTTTGTGTTGGTATTGTTTCATAAAGATGAGATAATTTGGCTAAATACAATTATGTGTTTCGAATGTACCTTTTCAATTGAAAAGGAGCAATTCTTATAAAAAGAGACTGCTGATAGTTTAAATAGTAAAATTTCCCAAAAAAGGAAAAAAAAGTTAAATTTCATCGCAAATGCTTCTATTTAGTAAAAGTATGAATGTTTCGGAAGCATGTGTAAAGAGAATGCTTTTAACAAAAAAAGGAAAATAATGTGCCTCAATATTTAATTACGGGGGGAGCCGGGTTTATTGGCTCTCATCTTGCCGAATCGCTTCTTCATAAAGGGCATAATGTTGTCTCTATTGATAATTTTGATCCTTTTTATGCAAAAGAAATTAAAGAAAAAAATCTGGAACAGATAAAAAAAACCGCCTCTTTATGTGGGTTGGATTTTCATGATATACGGGGTGATATCAGAGACAGTGATACACTTGATAGTCTGTTTCAAAAATATAAAATTGATGGTATCTTTCATCTGGCCGCTAAGGCAGGTGTTCGTCCTTCAATTGATGACCCTGTGTCTTATTGGGATGTGAATTGCAAAGGTGCTGCATGCGTTTTAGAGTCAGCCAGAAAAGCAGGTGTCAGCCAGGTTGTGTTCGCTTCATCATCTTCGGTGTATGGTAATTGCAAAACTGCGCCTTTTTCAGAAGATATGTTTGTAGGTGAACCGATATCGGCATATGCGGCCACTAAACGCGCTGATGAACTTCTCTGTTATAATTTCAGTCATCTGTATAATATGCACACTATCTGTATTCGCTATTTTACGGTCTATGGCCCAAGGCAACGGCCTGATCTGGCTATTCACAAATTTTCAAAACTCATTGCTAAAGGATGTCCCATACCCTTTTATGGTGATGGAAGTTCGGAACGCGATTATACCTTTGTAACGGATATTGTTGCTGGAACCATTCGTGCGATGACGTATGCTGAAAAGTGCCCTTATGATATTATAAACCTGGGTGAATCAAATACAATCAGTCTCTCAGGTCTTGTAGGTTTAATAGAAAAAGAACTTGGCAAAAAGGCGGTTCTTGATAAAAAACCTTTTCAACCGGGAGATGTACAACGGACCTGGGCCGATATAACCAAAGCAAAAAAGTTGCTCGGGTACAAGCCTGGGGTAACCAAAGAACAGGGAATTAAAAAGTTTATTGCCTGGATTAAAGAACAAGAAAAGGCGTGACCATGACCACTCCTTATGAAAAATTTATTTCTGCTGTAAAAGAAGTGTATGCACTACGTTCAGCGCAGGCACTTTTAGGATGGGACCAGGAAACCATGATGCCCGCAGGGGCTGGTGAGGGCCGGGCCCATGCACTCAGTGCGCTTTCAAAAATTGTGCAGGAAAAATATTGTACGCCCGAAATGGGGGAATTGTCCCAAAATTTATTGGAAGACAATAACCTGAGTCTGGCTCAAAAATCCATCGTCAGCGAATTCAAAAAAGATCGTGACAAACTGGTTAAAATCCCTCCCACTCTTGTAGAAGAATTTGCCCATACCACGTCTCTTGCCCAACAAGTATGGGCAGAAGCCAGACCTAAAAATGATAAAGCCGCCTTTAATCCCTGGCTGGGAAAAATTATAGACCTCCTCCGTCAAAAGGCAGAATGCCTGGGTTATGATGGCAATCCTTATGACGCTTTGCTTGATGAGTATGAGCCTGGAGCAACCAGTGGGGAAATTACTGTTTTTCTGAATGACCTGAAAAAAGAAACGGTTCCGTTATTACACAATATCATGGATTCAAAAGTTAAGGCCGATTCTTCACTACTTTTTCAACCCTTTCCTGTGTCGGTTCAAAAGGCTTTTAATAATGTCATTTTGAAAGAGATGACCTTTTCCCTTGATACCGGACGGCTCGATGTATCTGCTCACCCCTTTACTGAAGGTATCTGGCCCAGTGATGTGCGTATTACTACCCGGTTTAGTGAAACAGATGTAATGAGTGCTATTATGGGTACTATTCATGAGGCCGGTCATGGTTTGTATGAACAGGGTTTTTTACCTGAATATTATGGGACCCCCATGGCTGAGGCAATATCACTTGGAGTACATGAATCACAGTCCCGTCTTTGGGAAAATCATGTAGGAAGAGGAGAAGCCTTTTGGAAACATTATTTCCCTGAATTTCAAGCATTGTTTCCAACGCAGCTTGGGACGGCAGGTTTTGATACCTTTATGCTGTCACTCAATTCTGTGCAGCCCTCTTTGATACGGGTTGAAGCTGATGAGGTAACCTATAACTTGCATATTATTTTGCGTTTTGAACTGGAACGCGATTTGTTTGCAGGAAACATTAAGGTGGAAGATATCGAAACGGTTTGGAATACGAAATCAGAGGAATTGTTAGGGATAACTCCTGATTGTGCGGGTAACGGATATATGCAGGATGTACATTGGAGTGTGGGGCTCATGGGATATTTTCCTACGTATTCTATTGGGAATATGTATGCAGCACAATTATTTCACAAAGTACATCAGGAGATTGAAAACCTTGATGAAGAAATTTCCCGGAGGAATTTTCATCCCTTACGTGAATGGCTTCGGGCGGGTATTCACCAGCATGGGCGTATGTATCCCGCAAAAAAACTTATTGAAAATGCAACCGGGGAAGCCCCTTCGGCGACTTATTACATTGATTATCTCAAAGAGAAATATTCCCGTCTTTACAAATTTTAAGTATGTTGCATTAGCCAATCGGCGGTCTCTTTTTCGATAAAGTCTCTGTCATTATCAAGTGTCAGAATGTGATTACTCTTTTCCAGAGCAATCAGGCGTTTGTCGGTGCTGCCAAGTTTCTTTAAAATGACAACACTACTTTTAAAAGCCGCACTGGTGTCATGCAAGCTATGCATTAACAATATGGGGCAGCTTATATCAGAGAGTAATGGCCTTAGAGACTTCCCGGATTGAATCAGTGATTTTAATGAAGCCATGGGCATGATGTCATAGGTGATGTGCTGTTCAAATTCACCTTTTTTTAAAATAGGACTTTGTGATTGTTTACAGATAGCGGTAATCTTCTTCGGCAAATAGGGAACAAAAAAAGTATCAGGGATACCCAGAAACACCTTTTTTGCTGAGTACACAAAAGGGCACATGAGTATGGCTCCGTCAATTGACTCTTTTGAAGCTGCATGCAGGGATAATGTTGAGCCATAACTCAGTCCTATGAGAAAGACTTTCTGATATGTTTGTTTAAGAGCCCTGATTTCTTCCGTCAGTTGAGAAAGATGCGTTTTCCAATGGTATTGTTCAAGCACTTCAGGGGTGAGACCATGCCCCTGTAACAGTATCCCCTTACAGAAATGTTTGCCTGAAAGTTTTTCAGCCAAAAACCGGAGTTCTCTCGGTGATGAGGTCCATCCGTGGATAAATAGTAAGGCCGTATCGCCTTTACCCATTTCAAAAGGCTCCGCTCCTTTAATCAGACCGTCAGCCCTTCGCTCATACTTTCGTCTTTTATGGTCTTCAAAAAGGATCAAATTTCTGCCTTTTGATGTATTAGTCGAGAGTTATAAGTTCTCCAAAGACCTTTAAAAAGTCATTCCGACTTGTTCGGAATCTTTCTTTTTGAAAGTATTTGGTTAACCAGTTGATTCCGGACAAGCCCATGCGCATCAACTTAATACAAAAAAGCTTAAATCCAGTCATTCCA
>JADFYW010000201.1 GCA_015232855.1 Fibrobacteria bacterium | reverse complement strand
GGGTGATGCCCATGTTATCACCATTGGGAATAAGGTTATCATGATTGATGCGGGTAAAAGCACTGAAGCAAAAGCAGCTCTTATACCCTTTCTGCGCAGTAAAAATATTCGGACCGTACATGAGTTCTTTCTTTCCCATCCCCATCCCGATCATCACGATGGAATATGGCAAATGTGGTCTGACGGGGTTAAAATCGAAAAACTGTATATGACTATCCCTCCCAGAGACATATGCGATGCGGAAATCCCCTGGGGATGTGCTTATAATGATGTAGTAAAATTGAAATCTGATGCGGCAACAAAGGGGGTTACGGTTATGGATCCGCCTACAGGATTTTCGCTTTCACTTCCCAATTTTTCCAGAATGGAAATACTTTATACCCAGAAACCCCCGACCAGTTCAATGATATCACCGGATATTAATGACATGTCCTATGTTATGAAATGGTGGGTAGGAGATAATACGGTACTATTTACCGCTGATTTAAATGTGAGACTGGGATATGCACTGGCAAACGACCCAAGAATGAAAGCAGACTTAATAAAAATGCCCCATCATGGAGCGAGTGGACATGCACCAAACTCGTTTTTTGATATGGTGTCCCCGAAAGCGGGTTTTGTTCCTGGTCCCAAAACTCTCTGGTGCGGTGAAAAATCTGTCCAAGCCAGGAATTGGGGTAAAAGTAAAGGTGTTCCCATGTGGGTAAATGGTTTACACGGAACGGTTACGGTAAAATTTTACAGTGATCGTTATGTGATATCTGCTGAAAAACAGGGGGCATGTAATTAGTTTTTCCATACACATTGCAAAAAATGCTGATAAGCCACTTGGGTAAAAAATAAATAGTCATATGTATAGTCAAGAACGGATATAGTGATTGGAAAGAAGTATTCAGCAGTACATTCATCTATAAAAAGTTAAAAAGAACTACGATAAACTGAAAATCGAAATGAAGTACACTCACTAACGGGAGACCAATAAAATGAAATTAAAACAATCGTTCATAGTCGTAATGGTTCTGGTTCAGGTTATAACCCTTTCCAGTTTGCAGGCTGCTTTGCCGAGTAAAGGTATGATTAGTATGAAGATACAAGTGCTGCAAAATGTCAGCTCAAAAATGCCGTCGAGTGATTCCAGTTTTACGTTTGAAGAATTCATCGGGGCTGGAATGAATTCTATAACCTTCTGGTCCGGGACTTTTGGTAAGGGACGGCATGATTATGTCCAGCCTGAACTTGTTCATGAGGCCCATGAACATGGGCTCTGGGTTATTGGTGAAACAGGGGGGAATTCAGCAAGTGCGATAAATGAAGCAAAAATATTAGGGTTAATGGGTGTGGATGCACTAAAGATGATTGAGCCCTATAATGATTGGCCGGGTGCTGATTTCTGCACTGCCTGGGATAAGGCGTTTAACGAAACGGAATACAAAAAAATACAGGCAGCAGCCAAATTGGCTTCCCCAAGAGGTGAATGTCCGGTTCTTATTAGTGATTATAAATGCAGCAGTAAATTTGCAGGCTGGTCAAGCGTAGACGGCCTCATAAGTAAGGTGTTTACTGATGAACAATATTCTAAGTATTATCCTCAGGCAGTAAATTATAAAACGGCACATGCCAATCAATGGAATGGAATGTCGGTATGGATAGGACAGGGAAGCATTGATACTACCTATAGTCGCCAGGTAAACAGTTGGGAAAGTATGGATGGACCTTGGCTTCCTGATGATCGGTTTGTTACCTGGTTTACAAACTCCTATAACACTTTTAGAAATACTGAATTGTTTGCTTTTAATAAAAGGTCAAGTGGAATGGGCTGGGTGTTTGGTACTAATTGGACGGAACGGGTTAAAACGATTAAAGCGGTGGCGAAGAGGAATGATCCTGTTCCCACATGGCAAAATTTTTCACCGGGCGAAGCGGTGAAGACGTCTGCTCCGGATGTATCTGTTCAGGTTCGTCAGAACTGGGATGGAGGACTGGCTCCTGGTACTGTGGAGTGCTATTACGCAATAGATACAACCATACATAATAATACTAAATGGATAAAACATGAGAATGTAAGTGCTATCGGAACCGATGGAACAAAAGAATGGGTCACCATTACTGCCAAACGAGTTCCTTTTAACCACGTGGGTTCAAAATACAATAAGGTAATGTTTAAGATTACCGACAAGTACCCATACTTATATCATAGAAATGCCCGTACCTGGAGTAAGCATTTTACTGTTAAGATCGATACCTTAGACTGGACTGATCTCAGCAATGACGGTGTAGTTACCAGCGTTCCGGCAGATATGTCTGTTACTATTCAAAGTGCCGCAGGAATTGATGTCGCATCAGTTGTCTGTGAATATTCTACAGACGGAGGTGCAAGCTGGAAAAGTCACGATGCGGCATGCAGCGGAGAGGGCAACAGTACAGCAAAAGAAACCGTAACCGTAAAAGCGGTACCTTTTTCCAGTGATAAAGCCGGGATGAACAAAATCAGGTTTTCCATACTGGCTGGATCTGACACCTTAAAGAGTGCGGAATATCCGGTTAAAGTAATGATGGCGCCGGTATTTGCAGATATGAAGCCAGTGCGCAGCGGTTCTAATCTTGATGTCACTTTAAATGTACAGGATGAATCAGGGCTTGCCATTGGTTCTCAGGAAGTACCCGCCCGGGAAGAATCCGTTTTACTTCTGCACCTGGATGGTGATGCTAAGGATGCTTCCGGGAATGGTTATGATGGTACTCTCAGAGGTAATCCTCAGTTTGTTGACCACGCCAGCTGGAAAACAGGAGCAGGTCAGGAAAAGATGTTGTACCTGGATGGTGAAGGTGATTATGTAGATGTCGGTTTTCATTATCTTGGACGTTCAAAAGCGTTTACTGTTTCTACCTGGGTAAAGGCTGAAAATAATGGTCCGGCTATCACTTTTGGATCGAATGAATCTGCCGAAACAGTGATAATGAGTTTTGGAACAGGTAATGTCGGATTTATAGCCTGGAATTCAAGCCGCAAACAATACAAGTTAAGTACTGCCGCTGGCAGTTTCTCTTATAATGAATGGCATCATGTTGCCTTTGTGTTTGATGGGGCAGATGCTAAATGCTATGTGGATGGCAAACTTCAGGGTACTGCTGATTGGAGCGGCTTTAATTTATGGAAAATGCGGCCGCTCAGACTGGGTAATAACACCAATCGCTGGAGTTTCTATAAGGGATATATGGATGAAGTGCATGTAATCAGCAGAGCATTATCAGATGTTGAAATTGCAAATGACCATAATTCCGGCCTTTACCGATACACAAATGACGGCGGCACCACCTGGAGTGCATGGAAAACGCCAACATTTGATAAGGCAAATGGAGTCAAAGAAACAGTAAAAGCAAGCATGGCCTCTGTGGCTCTGGCTCAGAATACTGATTCTCTTAACAGGATTCAGGTTGCGGCCAGAGATGCAAATGGTAATACCGGAAGCAGGGAGTTTATCCTTCTTGGAAATGATGCTGTTCCTGTCGAAAACCAAATCGTTCAAATAGGTAACATCAGTTTTTATCCTAACCCTTTTCGTAACCATACCAATTTGAGTTTTAGTATTTCCGGTTCTCAAATGGTGAAGCTTGCCATTTACAATGTGAATGGAGAGATGGTAAAAAGTTATGCAAGCAAATCCTACCCGGCAGGGAAGTATAGCATAGCCTGGGATGGTAAAGGCAGTAATGGAAAAGAATTGAACGCCGGACAGTATTATGTAAAAATCAGAATTGGGAGTAATGTGGCGGTTCGCAAGGTGTTGATGCTGAAATAGTAATCAGTTATGAGTTATGAGTTGTCAGTATTCAGAAATGAAAGGTACAAAGCACCGTCACATCGAGTAGGCATAGAATGCCGTATCGAGATGTCGACTTCTCGATACAACCCTTCGGGTTTACTCGAAGTGACGTTTGGAATGCAAGGCATGTAGCTTTTACTCGAAGTGACGGATGGGACCTGGTGCTTTTGGCATTCACTCGAGAGGAGTGTGATACAGAGTCTTTGATTCTCGCTCGAAGTGACGGAGCGGAGCCGCTAGAAAAAATCTGATTACTGCATACTGACAACTGACGACTGAATGCTTTATTACTCTGGTTAGAATTAAGAATAACAACACAAGGAAATGAAAATGAAAAAACACCTAACACTCATATTTTTGATAATGGGAATAGCGGCAGGAACCATCAACGCCAACACTCCTCCTGGTAAATCTGTTATGCTGGTTAACCAGTATATGGAATGGTGGGGAGCTAAACAGAATCCCGGTAACTGGTATAAGCATTTGTATGAGTGGGTAGAGTGTGGAATGAATGTAGTGCATTTGCCCATCTACAATTGTAGGGATAAGAACTATACTGTAGCAGAAAAAGTTAACGAAGCTCATGAATATGGCTTATATGTTTGTGGTGGCATGTGGACACGGGACGGAAATTCAACAATGGAACAGTTTGCGGAATTTGCCGCAGGAGTTGGTTGTGATTACGCGGTTATTGATGAGCCTTATCAACCTGGCTGTTCAGCGCCCTGGGCCGGAACGTTTACTGAAACTGATTACCAGAAATTAAAAACCATTGCGAATACGGCAAAACTTGTTGATGATTTTCCAATTATCATTAATGATGCCTTTTGTAATGCTAATTTTGCCAGCTGGAATATTGATGGTTTGTATTCACAAATGTATAACCCCGATTGGGGAACACGAACATTTACTTCTATGAATAATTATAAAGCTGCTAATCCCAGTAAATTTACCGGATGTTATATATGGCTGAAAACCGAATTCTCCTACACATATTTTGAAAGTTGGTTTTCTACGGTCTGGAATGGGGTCGGTCATGTTTCTTTGTACCAGTGGGATAGAAATGGACCAGGAAACGCGGATGTTGGATACGGGAGTGATTGGAATCACAGAGGTCCTTATATCACCAGAACTACCGGAAAAGGAGAATCGCGTCCAACCTGGAGTAATTTTCAAAAAACAGGTGCAACGGAGGTGCAGATTCAGGTTAAAAGTGCAACAACCGGTCTGAATCCTGCCTCAGTTGAGTGTTATTACGCAGAAGAAACAAATAGATGGACCAGGCATAACAACGTTAGTGCTACTGGAAGCAACGGTACAAAAGACTGGGTTACGATTACCGCAAAAGGGCTGCCGGCTGGGAGGGTACTGTTTAAAATAAAGGATGTTTACGCGGGAAATTATTTTCGGGGACCACGTACCTGGAAGGGAAGTCAGAGTTTTGCTCATACCGCGTCAAGGTGGTCTGTAATTCAGGGAACACAGGAAGTTAAAAGTCTTAGTACAAATAGTTTAATTGCAAATTTCAAGCTTACTGTTCAGGATACTACAAGTGGTCTGGATGTTACTTCATTAGCCTGTGAGTTTTCGACGGATGGCGGTGTTACCTGGACTGCGCATGAGGCAAAAATTACCGGTAGTGCCGGAACTAAAGGTAAAGAAATAGTAACAGTAGAAGAAATCCCTTTTAAAGAAGATAAACCAGGAGTAAACAAACTGCGCTTAACTATCAAATCGACTGCAGGTGATGATATTGCAACGGAAGAATATGCGGTTAAAGTACAGTTGCCACCGGTATTTACGGGTTTATATCTGGCTAGTGGAACTGCCGGCAGCTACGATTTTGCTGCATCTGTAGAAGACACTAAGGGTGTAAGCCTGGGGTCACAGGATCTGCCTGATGGTGATGATGTAATAGTGTCCTATCATTTTAACGAAGACGCAAAAGATGCATCAGGCAATGGTCAGGATGGTAAACTTTATGGCAATGCGAAGATTGAAGAAGTTGATTCATGGAAGAGTTCCGGTGGTAAAGAATCCGTATTAAGTTTGGATGGTGTGAACAGTTTCGTTGATTTTGGACACGGTTATCTGGGACGCACAAATGAATTTACTATTTCTGCCTGGTTAAATGCACAAAACAGCAACACACCGATTATTCTTGGTGGACACGAAGCTGCCGGTTCTTTGGAATTAATGGCCTTAACAAATCGTATTAAAATCCAGGTATTCAGTAATCCCCGGTACGCTTTTCCTGCGCTCAGTTCGGAAGCCGGAAGTTTTTCTAATAATGAGTGGCATCATGTTGCTATTACTTTTGATGGCTTGAACGGCCGCTTGTATATTGACGGTAATCTGGCAGCTGAAGAAAACTGGGGTGGTTACTTGATTTATGCATACAAACCTCTTATGATGGGCCGACCAGGTAACAGGTCAAGATATTATAAAGGCTATATCGATGAATTTCAAATAATCGGTCATGCAATGAGTGACGGTGAAGTAGCCAGTGCTTTTTGTTCAGGTTCTTATAAGGTTTCCACTGATGGCGGCGATACCTGGAGTAAATGGGCAAAGTCGGAAATTTCTGGGTCAGGAGCTTCGGCAACTTCCACTTCATTTTCTTTGAAAGGACTAAAATTTACCAGCCAAGCAGATTCTGTGAACAGGGTGCAGATAGCTGCAAGGGATGAATATGGTCATGCTGTTGTGAAGGAATATGCACTGGTTGCAGATAATTTTGTTTCTGTTGAAAAAAGTGCTATTACTATCAACAATTTCTCCTTATACCCAAATCCATTTCGTTCAAAAGTAACAATGTCTTTCAACCTTGAATCTGCGCATAGTGTAAAAATTGATATTTATAGCATAGATGGAATGATTGTGAGAACTCTGGGAATAAAAAAACTTGCAGTGGGAAAGAATTCACTATCCTGGAATGGCCTTGATGATAATGGTAATCCATTGCCTGCGGGTCAGTATTTTGCAAGAATAATGATTGGAACGCAGGTGATGGTTACTAAAATGATGAAGTTGAATTGAACAGAATGTATGTGGAATACAAATGATGTTCAATGAAACTGATTTCAGAAGAAATTATAACAAACCGTTTTTCTAAATAAAGTACAATGAATGAAAATAATAAAAAAATACACGTTATTTATTTCTCCTGCAGGCAGCTTTCCTTATAATGAATGGCACCATTTTGCCTTTACCTGGGACGGCACCACTGCAAGTATTTA
>JADFYW010000200.1 GCA_015232855.1 Fibrobacteria bacterium | reverse complement strand
ACATCAATATTTTCTTGAGAAATTTGTCAAAAAAATTCTGGCGACCACAGCCCATCACGATAACGTAATGTATGAAATATTTAATGAAGGAGAATGGTATAATCAGACTAATTTCAGGAAGTTCCAGGTACATTTTTTGGCAGTTGCCAAGGCTAAAACCGATAAGTTGCTTATGATTAATGATGACCATGTGGCCGGAGCTGATTTTTGGGGTGAGTCGAATTGTGATGTGATTTCCCTGCATAAACCAAACTGGTCAGCAACTACCCCAGCCAGCTCGTCTTTTAATCATTTTGCGCCCGATTTCAGTAAAACACCAACAAAGCCAGTCTTTTTTTCAGAGCCTGTGCCTGAATACCGGGGTGATCCTGCCATGTTTGATGGTAACCTGCGTCTTATGTGGGGGACTTTAATGGCTGGTGCTGGTTTTGTAGTACAAAATGATGCCAGTTGGGGTTTTACCGAAAAAGCAGCTATCTCTGATAAAATGTCTGAAAATTTAAAAGTCCTTAAAGCTGAAGGGGCCTGTGCACGGTTTTTTAATGAATCGGGTATAGATTTCAGTGATATGTCTCCCCAGGGGAGTCTTGCTTCAACAGGTATCTGTCTTGCTGAGCCGGGCATGGCTTATTTGGTCTATTCAGAAAGTGGCGCAAGTTTTACCGTAAATCTCTCTGCGGTTTCTGGAAATATCAATGCACGTTTTTATGATCCCAGGACTGGAGAGTTTAAAGACTCTTTTAGCGTGATGGGTGGTTCATCCACAGAAAGTTTTACCAAGCCTTCCAGCAGTGATTGGGTGTTGCATATTGGAGACGCGATTGTTGATGTAAAAAAAGAGGTTCAGCATGAATTGAGAGTTCAAAATCTCAAAGCCTATAGTCTCCCTCTAAAAAATAGGGTGGAAATTGAAGTGACGGGAAGGGTGGAAAGTCTGGGAGTATTTAATCTTACGGGAAGACAGGTTTGGTCCTTCTCTCCGGCACAGGGTTTGCATTCAGAATCTGCTGTTAGCCGGTTTACCTGGAAAACTGACAGATATTCAAACGGGACTTATTTTATTACAGCAAAGACTGAATCTGGAAATTTTATCACAAAACTTGTTTTACAAAAATAAAAATGGTATAATTTATTCTAAAGTTTAACGTCTTCTAAAAAAAAGACGTTAAGCAAAATACCAGAGTTTAATTCTGGCTTTTTGCTAAAATAAAAAGAGCTCGGAGTGTTTCAATAAAAATAACATATGACTGATAGTGATAAGATAAATGTTTTTGATTACGACGATTATCGCGTCTTTTTGCGGGATAAATATCAGGAGCTAAAAAAGAAGTATCCCTGGTTTATTTATTCGTATGTTGCCCACCGGGCGGGATTCAAGTCCCCCGGTTTTTTTACCCAGATACTCCAGAGTAAGAGTAATTTATCTGAGCGCCTGGCCAAGGGCCTTGCCCCCGTGTTTGAGCTTGAAAACCGGGAAGTCAAATATTTTAGGCTGCTGGTAAATTACAATCAGGCCTCCAAACACAAAGAACGGGAATATTATCTCGAAAAAATTCAGAATTTTAAACGGTTGAATGTTTTTCAAATTGATCCTGATAAGTTTGAATTTTTCAGCTGCTGGTATTATCCCGCTGTACGGGCGGCTCTGCATTATTACTCTTTTGATGGAGATTACGTTAAGCTGGGTAAGCTGCTTAACCCTTCCATTACCGCGTCCCAGGCCAAACGCGCCGTTGCCTTGCTAAAAAAGCTAAAACTTATCGAAAAGACAGAAGACGGTTCATATACCTTAACCGATGTGCATATTTCCACGGGTAAAAATGCCAATAACGCCTATCTCGACCGCTTTGTACTCAATACCCTTGATATATCCAAAAACGCGTTGCACAAGTTTCCGAGGGACAAACGGAAGTTTACCGTGCTTACTGCGAGTCTCTCCAGCGAAGGGTACAAACAGATTGCTGAGCGGGTGGACCGTTTCAGGGAGGAAGTTGCCGAAATTGTGCGTCAGGACAGCGAAATAGATCGTGTTTATCAGATGAATATACAACTGTTTCCTCTCTCTGCTTTAGATGATAAACCGGGGGACGAAAAATGAAGCTCCTGCATTTTTTCGTTTTTGTGCTGCTTGGCTGTGTATTTTTGACATGCAGCGACAATGTTACTTCCAGTGTTAATGGCGGTAGTACGGCAGACGGAGAAGCCTTTAGCGGACGCGCGGTGTATGATGACGGAGAAGTTGTGGCGGGCGCGAAAGTTCGTTTGCGACCGGCCTATTATGTAAGCGGTCCCGTACTGGAAAAAAAGGCTTCTTTTGAAATAGATACGGTTACCGGGAGCGATGGTACTTTTAAGCTGCCGGGTATCAGTCCCGGCGAATATATGCTGGAAATACATGATGGAACGGATAAGGCTATAGCTCTTAAACTGAGTTCTTCCGGTAAAGACCAAACGAGTGAACTTGGGGATCAGCTATTGACACTTACATCTACCATTGCTGGTAATATTCAGGAAGCAAAAACAGAAGCGGGAAAAACGGGGCCTGTAACGGTAATGCTCTATGGCCTTGATTATTTTTCTATTTCAGATTCTGCCGGTAATTTTGAGATTCAGGGTGTACCGGAAGGGGTTTATAATATTAAAATCCAGGCGGCATCTGTTGATTTTCTACCTGTTGATTTCGATAGTGTTTCGGTAAAAGCAGGTTCATCGGCAATACTTTCTGATGTTAACCTGGTAAGTGCTGTTTGTGGTGAAAACTGCAGGCAAAAAGACTCCGGGCTGATGCTGGAAGAGAGTTATCTGCTCTATGTCGATTATTATTCAGGTGACATGGAAACTACCAGTCCCAAGACGGATGCCAACAACGGGCTTGCTGGCGATAATCCGTTTTTCCAGCGCCATAATGTTACTGTGGCTCACTGGTATGCCGGGCGTCACTATTGGCGAAACACCGGTTGTCCGGGTATGGGGTGTCCGGATGACACTCTTGAAAACTGGGTGAAATATGTTCCTCCTGTCGACAGTCTGGGGAAGGGAATTTATGAAATTACCACCTGGTACCGGTGGGCGGAATCTGAACGGGCCGATTACCCGGTTTTGCATATTGTGTACCGGGCAGATGGATCCGCTGATACCATAAAGGTGCAGTATGTCGAAGTAGAAGGATATGTACAGGTCAATTTGGGTGAACATGACCTGGGCGAAGACAGCTATGTGCAAGTTGTAAATCCGGGCATAAAACCCGTTACCTATTGTGACATGGTTTTCACCTTAAAAAAGTGGAAGCCCTGATTAATACAAACTGCCAAAGGCATTCATACGGCACTGGATGTAAATGCGATCTGCTTTGTATTTTAGGGGGAGTATCTCTCCCATGTTCCTGAAACGAAGATAACGATTCTGGATAACGTCTCGTATTTTCTCAGAGTCCCAGCCCATTTCAACACGCATATTGTCCCAGATAAAGCTACCGTATAAAATACCGTGGGAAAAATCACTTCCATGCTGGTCTGGGTCAGGGAATTGCTTGTCTTCACTAGTGGGAAAGCCTTCGGTCTCTCCGGTCCAGAGTTTAAATCCAAATGAAGTACCGCATATATGTTTTTTTAATTTTCTCATATAAAGGACTTCTGCGCCTGCCGTACGATATTGGTTAGCGAATAGAAATGAGTTCCAGTCATTTTCGTATTGGAGTCGAAACAGGTTGTAACCCTGTACATAGCTGTAGCTGAGGCCTCCCGAAAACTGAGAGGTACCATCGGTAGCGCGGTAGGCAATGTAATAGTATGAAAAATTGTGACTGGCAATATCAGCGAAGTAAGGTCCAAAAGAAAAACAGTTTTGAACTTTCCCCCAACTGTATCCCAGAGAAGGCATAAAGCGCCCTACAGTGCGGCTTCCCCTAATGCCTAAGCCACTGGCGTATTGTTTGAATGAGGCGTTTACAGATAAGTTAAGGCGGCGCTGTGAAAGGTCGGTTTTTCTCTTCATAAGAAATTTATCAACCTCCCAGCTATAAAGAGAAAAGAAATTAACTCCTATGCCAAGAGCATGAGAGCCGGCGTCAAGCTCTACGCTATAAGAAGTGCGTATATCGTCGTAATCTTTGTTTCCGGCAAAGCTAAAAGCCTCCGGTGGTTTCCGGCATTTCTCAGCCGGATAACCTGGTTGTAAAAGGAAAATAATTCCAATTATGAACCAGGGGATGGAGGACAGAAAAATGTTAAACGCCTTTTTCCTCTTCATCGGCTTTAGGTTGTTTAGGTTTAACGGTGGTAGTATCTTCCTTAACGATTTTTTCTACAACTATTGCGGAATCTGCAGGGGCCTCGATTTTTTGCCCTTCTTTATACCAGGCGGCGCTTATAAGAGATTGTGCTTCGTCATAGATGATTTCTATACCATTTTTCTGATTGCTTGAATAGTTGATTTTTTTGTTAACCTTGCCTGATGGAAAATAGATAAGTTCTTCACCACTTTTTTTGCCGTCTTCAAAGATGGTTTCTGATATAAGATTGCCTTGTTCATCCCATTTCTGCTGTTTTCCCATCAATTTTCCAAATAAATGCTGTTCTTTAAGTTGCAACGTGCCGCTTTTGTAAAATGTCTTTTGGGCACCATGTTTTACATCATCGAGGTAATTGAAAACATGTTTGGTTTTCCCGTTTTTAAACCAAGCTTCGTATAAACCGTTTTTGATTTCTTTGCCGTTTTGTTTGGTAACGGTGTATTTTTCTTTTGGTTTTTTATCAGAATAAAAGGTCTCTTTTTGCTTGATTTTTTCACATCCAGAGAGAAAAAATAGTATTGCGATAAAAGAAACGAACATTGCCTTCATTGATTACTCCTTGTTTAATACTTCCTGGTAAAAAGATTACCATTTTTAAGCTTCAAAAACTACTTGAATCCCAGGTATTTTTAAACCCGAAAAAAGAATCCTCCTGGAGGATAGGGAACAAAAATGAATAATTGGAGACAAAAAGAGAGTCGCCCTGGTTTAGGGGCGACTCAAAGAGGCATAAATATCAAAGGCGTTAAAAAATGATACTTTGCCTAAAACTTTATCACGAACAAAGTGGTAAATAAATACCACCCAATTCTAAGAATATTTTCCTCTTCACGATGTGGAAGAGGAAAACAGCGTTTAGTAGAGGGTTACACCACTCCCTGGGCTATCATTGCATTGGCGACTTTTACAAAACCAGCAATGTTGGAGCCATTAATCAGGTTGCCTGGTGTGCCGTATTCTTCTGCGGCTTCTTGGCCAAGTTGGTGAATGTTAACCATAATGCTTTGGAGTTTTTTGTCGGTTTCTTCAAAACTCCAGGCCATACGCTGAGAGTTTTGGGCCATTTCAAGACCAGAAGTTGCGACACCACCTGCGTTAGCAGCTTTACCCGGGCCAAAGCTTACATTATTTTTTACAAAAAATTCAGCGGCGTCGGGTGTACAAGGCATATTTGCACCTTCTGAAACAGCGATACAACCGTTTTTCACAAGAGTTTGTGCGGATTCTTTGTCAAGCTCATTTTGGGTTGCACTTGGGAAAGCAACATCACAAGGAATATTCCAGATGCCTTTACAGCCTTCTGTATATTTTGCACTGGGGTGCTCATTACAATATTCTTTGATTCTTTTGCGCTGTACTTCTTTAAGAAGTTGAACGGTATCAAGATTAATGCCGTCTTTGTCATAAATGTACCCGTTTGAGTCAGACATGGCCACGACTTTGCCACCGAGTTCGGTAACTTTCTGGTGAGTGTAAATAGCTACATTACCAGAACCAGAAACAACTATTGTTTTTCCGTCAAAACTTTCTTTACGGGCCTTCAGCATTTCATCACAATAATAAACAGAACCATAACCCGTGGCTTCGGTACGTACTAAGGATCCTCCCCAATCAAGCCCTTTGCCGGTTAAAATACCTTCAAATTGCTTGGTCAGCCGTTTGTATTGACCAAAAAGGTAACCAATTTCTCTTCCACCTACATTAATATCACCGGCAGGTACATCCGCATCCGCACCAATATGACGATACAGTTCTGTCATAAAGCTTTGGCAGAAACGCATTACTTCGCCGTCAGACTTGCCTTTAGGTTCAAAATCTGCTCCACCTTTTCCGCCGCCCATCATCAGGCCGGTAAGTGAGTTTTTAAAAATCTGCTCGAAACCGAGGAATTTGATGATACCGGGATATACTGTTGGATGAAAACGGATTCCGCCTTTATAGGGGCCGAGAGCAGAATTAAACTGGATTCTCATTCCACGGTTAACCTGGACTTTACCCTGGTCATCAACCCAGGGAACCCGGAAAATAACCTGGCGTTCAGGTTCAACGATTCTTTCGAGAATGCCAGCTTCCTGATATTCAGGGTGTTTTTCGATTACGGGTTGTAATGATTCAAGCACTTCGGTTACCGCTTGCAGAAATTCAGCCTGCTCGGGATTACGCTGTTTGGTAACATCATATACGCTTTGGACGTATGAATTGGTTATTGGCATTATTGCTCCTTTGTTTTTTAAGTTTTTGTTTATTTAGATTGCTACATCTCTGTGGCATACTATTGCCGTTAAAAATTTTAAATAATTTAAAACAAACGCTTATTAATGTCAAAAAATACTAAAACGGCAATATTGCCATTAAAAACATTTGGAGTTAATGGCAATTGTACGAATATTTGTAAAAAAGATATTTTTGTAAAATATTATTATGGCAATTTTGTGGCAGAAAATTGCCCGTAGAATCGGTTTGCAAAAAATAAGAGGTTTGGGGATCGAAAAAAAAATTTGTGGCAAAAACAGCCACAATTATAAAGCTCTATAGCGGGGAATATGGTATAATAGGAAATATTTTAAAAGAAAGAAAAAGGAAAGGCTATATTGAACGATATGGACAGTTCATCTCTGCAAACGGTAACAACGAAGCTGTATCGGTTTAAATTAAAAATTAAGCACTTAAATGACTCTTTATCACTTTTGGAAAGATTTTTCTTAGCAAAAAAAAAACCGTAAAAGCTCTTAATAACAAGATTCACGCGTAATGAAAATGGAGAGCAGTAATTTTGACAGTAATCTGACCATAGGGATTACCGCCTC
>JADFYW010000001.1:56187-195322 GCA_015232855.1 Fibrobacteria bacterium | reverse complement strand
AAAATAAAAGAACTTGCCAGTATGCCTGGTAGACAGGAACTTATTGCTCAGGTAATTCAAATATCCCAGGGTCCGAGTTCTAATCTGATTAAACTTATCAACGGACCTGGTAGTATCATTGCCGGACAAATTAAAGCTCTGGTAGAAAAACTGGAAGAAAAAGAGAACTAAATAGTACATAGACACAAATTATAACGGAGGTTATGAGAAAATGGCAGAACTTGCTGCAGAAATAAAGACGATAGGCGATCAAATTGCGGGCCTTACTCTTTTACAAGCCAAAGATTTGGCAAATTATCTTAAAGATGAACACGGACTTGAAGCTGCCGCAGGCGGTGCTGTTGTTATGGCCGGACCAGCTGGTGGCGACGATGCACAAGTTGAAGAACAGACTGAGTTTGATGTTGTTCTTGAAGAGTTTGGTGCGAATAAAATTAATGTCATCAAAACCGTAAGAGCTATTACAGCACTTGGGTTAGCAGAAGCCAAGGCTCTTGTTGATGGTGCACCTAAACCTGTTAAAGAAGGTGTTCCAAAAGAAGAAGCCGAGAAGGTTAAAGCTGAGCTTGAGGCTGCTGGTGCTAAAGTAAGTCTTAAGTAAGTTATTTGAACAAAACGGGCCAAACATTAACCTTGAGCCTGCGATATACAGCAGGCGTTAAAATTTTTTTATCTGAAATCAGGGCGGCAACATGAAGCAATTAGTCGATAGAAGAAATTATGCATCCAATAAATTTGAGTATCCAATGCCGTACCTACTGGAGGTACAGGTAAGCTCATTTAAATCTTTCCTCCAAGCGGATGTACCTCCTGACAAAAGGAAATCTGAGGGCCTCCAGAAGATCTTTGGGGATATTTTCCCCATTAAAGATATTAAAGAATTTTACTCGTTGGAATTTGATAGTTATAACGTTGGGGAACCCAAATATACTGCAAGAGAGTGCTTTAAAATAGGGATGACATACGCTGCGCCCCTTAAAGCTACACTTAGTCTTAATGTGTTTGAAGGTGAAGGAGAAGATCGGAAATTTGTAGAAAAAATAACCAACGATGTATATATAGGAGATTTACCTCTTATTACTGAAAGAGGAACATTTGTTGTTAATGGTGCAGAACGGGTTATTGTTTCTCAATTACATCGTTCCCCAGGTGTTAGTTTTGATGAGGCTTTCCACCCTAATGGCGGGCGTATGTTTAAGGCCCGTATCATTCCGCACAAGGGGTCATGGGTAGAGTTTCTCGTAGACGTTAATGATTGTATGTATATAAACATCGATAGGCGTAGAAAAATCCCTGCAACTATTCTTTTGCGGGCAATAGGATATTCTACAAATCATGATATTCTTAAGCTTTTTTATCAGTCAAAAGAAATTTCCCTTACTCAAGGTTTTATTGAATCGATGGATGAGCAGGAATTGATTCTTTTTGAAGATGTTATAGATATGGAAACCGGTGAACTTGTTGTAGAATCCGGGACTCAACTTACTTCTGCTAATGTGGTGATGCTACAAGACAAAAATGTAAAAAAAGTTACAGTGGTTGATGATATCAAATCCAACGCTGTAATTTTTCAGACCTTGTCTCAAGATCCTACAAATAACGAAGAGGATGCTTTATTTAAAATTTACAATCTCATTCGCCCTGGAGAGCCACCAAATGTAAATACTGCTCGTGAGTTACTTAAAAGACTCTTTTTTGATGAGAAACGTTATGATCTTGGCGAATTAGGGCGTTATCGGCTTAATGCCAGGCTTAAATTGAATGTTGACGAAAACATCAAGGTTATGACTGAACACGATTTTCTGGCTATCATGAAATACCTGGTAGCACTTAAAGCTCAGGAAGGAACACTTGATGATATTGATCATCTGGGGAACCGTCGTGTACGTTGTGTAGGCGAACTTATTCAGGAACAATTTGCTTTAGGCCTGACTCGTATGTCCCGAACCATTCGGGAACGTCTCAGTTTAAGGGATACCGATGATCTCACTCCTCAGGATCTGGTTAATGCCAGAACCGTGTCAACCGTAATAGCATCATTTTTTGGTTCATCACAGTTGTCCCAGTTTATGGATCAGATGAATCCTCTTGCAGAGTTAACTCACAAAAGGCGTATGAGTGCCCTGGGCCCGGATGGATTATCGAGAGAACGGGCTGGTTTTGAAGTACGTGATGTGCATTACACTCACTATGGCCGCTTATGTCCTATTGAAACTCCTGAAGGTCCAAACATCGGTCTTATTTCTTCTCTTGCTACGTTTGGGCGAGTAAATAGATTTGGTTTTATTGAAACTCCTTATCGTAAAGTTGAAAATGGCAGAGTTACAGAAGAAGTAATTTTTCTTACCGCAGATAAAGAAGATGATTTTATTATCGCTCCTGCTTCAACTGCTGTCTCCGAAACGGGTGAAATAGAAAGTGAATTTGTAATTGCCCGTTTTAAGGGTGAATTCCCAAATTTAGAGAAGACTAAAATCCATTTGATTGATGTATCTCCCAAACAGGTTGTTTCGGTTGCAGCAAGCCTTATCCCCTTTCTAGAGCATGATGATGCAAATAGAGCTTTAATGGGTTCCAATATGCAACGTCAGGCTGTTCCTCTCCTTAAAACTGATTCGCCAATTATTGGGACAGGTATGGAGGCAAAAGCTGCTTATGATTCTGGTGTTGTGGTAAAAGCAACAAACGCTGGTTTTGTATCAGAAGTTGACTCAAAGAAAATTGTGATCCAACGGGATAATCAGGAAAAGAAAGAAGAAGATTTTATTGATATGCCAGAGTTTGATGTATATCATCTTCAAAAGTTCGAACGTTCAAACCAAGATAGTTGTATTAACCAGAAACCTTTGGTAAGTGTAGGCCAAAAAATTGATAAAGGCGATGTTATTGCTGATGGTCCGAGTACAGATCGTGGTGAATTAGCCATGGGCAAAAATATCAAGGTTGCCTTCCTTCCCTGGAACGGTTACAATTTTGAAGATGCCATAATTCTTTCTGAAGAATTGTGTAAAGACGATGTGTTTACCTCCATTCATATAGAAGAATTTAATTTGGAAGTCCGTGATACTAAAAGGGGACCTGAAGAATTAACCAGAGAAATTCCAAATGTTATGGAAGAATCTCTTACAAATCTTGACGAAAACGGGATTATTCGGATAGGTGCAGAAGTAGAATCCGGAGATATCCTTGTGGGTAAGGTTACTCCTAAAGGGGAAACTGAGCTTTCTCCTGAAGAGCGTTTACTCAGAGCTATTTTTGGTGAGAAAGCTGGAGATGTTCGGGACAGTTCTTTAAAAGCTCCTCCGGGTATGCATGGGGTTGTTGTTGAAACACGGGTTTTTTCTCGCAAAGAAAGAGACAAAAAAACCAAAAAGCAGGACAAAGAAAAAATAGACATACTGCAGATGCAGTATAGTGATAAAATTCAAAATGTTATTCAGGCACGTGATAAAAAACTGGTAGAACTGTTACTCAATGCTGAAGCATGCGAAATTAGAGATAGTATTACAGACGAAGTAATTGTGTCTAAAGGTAAAAAACTGACCGAAGCTATTTTAAGTAAAATAAGTTGGTCTGATCTCAGTTTTTCTGATGGGCTCGTCTCAGATGAAAAAATTAATAAAATTGGCGAAAAAGTATTGCAGTCTGCAAATGATATGATCCGCAGGCTTGAAGATCGCCTTGATAAAGAAATTGATAAAATTGTTGTGGGTGGCGAACTGAAACCAGGTGTTTTGCAGTTGGTTAAAGTATATGTTGCCAAAAAACGAAAAATTTCTGTTGGGGACAAAATGGCTGGCAGGCACGGAAACAAAGGTGTTATTGCTAAAATTGTGCCTGTTGAAGATATGCCTTTTGATAAAGATGGCAATCCAGTACAGATAATTCTTAATCCACTTGGTGTACCTTCACGTATGAATGTTGGGCAATTACTTGAAACACATTTAGGTTGGGCTGCCCAGACTCTTGGAATAAGAATTTCCACTCCTGTTTTTGACGGTGCGAGTTTTGAACAGGTAAAAGAAGCTCTTAGCGAGGCGAAACTTCCTGAAACGGGTAAGACGGTTTTGTTTGATGGTAAGACCGGAGAAAGATTTGATCAAGAAATTTGTGTTGGAATAATGTATATCTTAAAACTGGGTCATTTGGTTGATGATAAAATACACGCAAGATCTATTGGGCCTTATTCTTTGGTTACTCAGCAGCCGCTTGGTGGGAAATCGCAGTTTGGTGGACAACGATTTGGTGAAATGGAAGTATGGGCATTAGAAGCCTATGGTGCCGCTTATACATTGCAGGAACTATTAACGGTGAAGTCTGATGATGTACTTGGTCGTTCTAAAATTTATGAATCTATTGTAAAAGGTGAGAATGCTCCCAGACCTGGTATCCCAGAGTCATTTAATGTATTAATTAAAGAAATACAGGCATTGTGTCTTGATATTCGCTTTACCCAAGATAACGAAGAAACACCCGTTGCATGAAACTTTTAATCTGTTCAAAATAGGAGTCTATAGACTATGGACGATTTTTATGAGGGAATAAACGAAGAAAATTCAGGCTCGATATCAATTCAGCTTGTTGCTCCTGATACGATACGGAGCTGGTCTTACGGTGAAGTAACTAAACCAGAGACCATAAATTACCGTTCGTTTAAACCTGAGCCAAACGGATTATTCTGTGAAAAAATATTTGGTCCGGTAAAAAATTGGGAATGTAACTGCGGAAAATATAAGCGCATCCGGTATCGTGGTGTGGTGTGTGATCGTTGCGGAGTTGAAGTCACTCATTCCAAGGTTCGAAGAGAACGTATGGGACATATCGAGTTAGCTATTCCGGTGATTCATATATGGTTTTTTAAGGCAATGCCATCTATGATTGGTGGTCTTCTTGGTATGTCTGTTGTGAATCTTGAGCGCGTAATCTATTACGAATCATATATTGTACTTGATCCTGGAGATACAGATCTTAAACAAGGCCAGTTGATTACAGAAGACGAATATATTGATCTTGAAGATGAAGGTCGTCATTTTGATGCTAAGATGGGGGGACCTGCTATCAAGCAAATGCTGGTTAGTTTGGATCTTGATGGAATGTCTGTTGATTTTAGAGTACGGATAAAAACAGAAACTTCTATGCAGCGTAAAGCTGATTTATTGAAACGCCTTAAAACTATTGAAGCCATTAGGAAGTCACCAAACCATCCGGAATGGATGGTTCTTGATGTTATTTCGGTTATACCTCCGGATCTTAGGCCATTGGTACCTCTTGAAGGTGGTCGTTTTGCAACTTCTGATTTAAATGATTTGTACCGAAGGGTTATTAATCGTAATAATCGTCTTAAAAAGTTAATAGACATCAAAGCTCCTGAAGTTATTCTTCGAAACGAAAAACGTATGCTTCAAGAAGCTGTTGATGTATTATTTGATAATGGACGCAGAACTTTTTCTGTCAAAGGTGAAGGTCATCGTCCCCTAAAATCACTCAGTGAATTACTCAAAGGAAAACAGGGCCGTTTTCGTCAGAATTTGTTGGGAAAACGTGTTGATTATTCAGCGCGTTCTGTAATTGTTGTAGAACCTGATCTTAAGATTCATCAGTGTGGTATTCCAAAGTCTATGGCACTTGAACTCTATAAGCCTTTTATTATTCAAAAACTAGAAGAAAAAGGCTTTGTACATACGGTTAAAGCTGCTAAAAAGTTTGTAGAAAAAGAACGCTCCGAAGTATGGGATATTCTGGAAGAAATTATTGATGATCATCCTGTTATGCTTAACCGGGCGCCAACGCTTCACCGTCTTGGAATTCAGGCCTTTTATCCGAAATTGATTGAAGGTAAAGCTATCCGCTTACATCCTTTGGTTTGTTCAGCTTTTAATGCTGATTTTGATGGCGATCAAATGGCAGTACATTTACCCCTCAGTTTTGAGGCTCAGCTAGAAGCGCGTGTACTCATGATTTCTGCTAATAACATCTTGCATCCGGCCTCCGGTCAGCCTATTGCTGTTCCTTCACAAGATATTGTACTTGGTTGTTATTATCTCACACATTCAAAAGATGGTGGTAGAGGTGAAGGTAAGAGCTTTTCTTCTGTAGATGAAGTACAGCAAGCTCACCATGCTGGAGTTATTGAAACTCATTCCTGGATCAAGGTTCAAATAAAAGATGAAATCATTAAAACTACAGCTGGAAGGGTAATATTTAATGAGATTATTCCTGACTCTCTGGGGTATATTAATGAACACATGGATAAAAAAGCTATTTCAAAGGTTATTGACAGACTTTATCGTCAAAAGGGTAATGAAGAAACTTGTCATTTGCTGGATAAGATTAAAAAAACCGGTTTCCGTTGGGCTACCAAAGGTGGGTTAAGTGTTTCTATCTCTGAAATGATTATACCTCCTGAGAAGGGCGAAAAACTAAAAGAAACTCAGGCCGTTGTTGATAAAATAACAGATCTGTATGGAAATGGTGTTATAACAGACGGTGAACGGTATAACCAGGTAATTGATGCCTGGTCACATACAACTAATGATGTAGCAAATTTGGTTTATGAGAAATTGGCCCAGGATAAACAGGGGCACAACCCAATTTTCATGATGGCCGATTCAGGAGCTCGTGGTAGTCGGGAGCAAATCAAGCAGTTATCGGGTATGCGTGGATTAATGCAAAAACCTCAAAAGAAACTTACAGGGCAAGAAATTGTTGAGAACCCCATTCTTTCCTGTTTCTGTGAAGGTCTTAATGTATTGGAATATTTCATTTCAACTCATGGAGCTCGTAAAGGTCTTGCTGATACCGCGTTGAAAACAGCGGATGCAGGTTACCTTACTCGTCGACTTGTTGATGTTTCTCAGGATGTTGTGGTTAATGAATTTGATTGCGGAACAGTGCTGGGCATAGAAGTTTCAGCGGTAATTGAAGGTGAAGAAATTATTCAGACTCTTGGAGAGAAAATACTTGGCCGGGTTGCCTGTGATGATATTTATGATCCTCTGACCGACACTATGATTTGCGAAGCAAGCACCTTAATTGATGAGACTCTCACTGAGCGTATTGTAAAATCCGGTGTTGAGACCGTAAAAATTCGTTCGGTCCTTACTTGCGAATCTATTAAGGGTGTCTGTGCAAAATGTTATGGCCGTAACCTTGCTTCAGGCCGACCCATTGATTTAGGCGAAGCAGTGGGCGTTATGGCGGCTCAGTCTATTGGTGAGCCAGGCACACAATTAACACTCCGGACATTTCACATAGGTGGTGCAGCTTCGAGATTAACAGCAGAATCTTCCAAAAAATCTAAATGGAACTGTGTCGTTAATTTACATGATATAGAAACGGTTGTGTCAAAAGAGAATGATATTGTGGTTATTAACCGCGCAGGCGAGGTTGTTTTGGTTGATGAAAAAGGTATTACCAAGATGCGGTATACCATACCTTACGGTTCTGTTCTTAAAGTGAACGATGGTGACAAAATTAATGCCGGAGATACCCTCTTTGATTGGGATCCGTATAACACTCTTGTTATTGCGAGTTTTTCTGGTAAAGTTGATTATGGTGATTTGAAAAAAGGAATTACTTATATCAATGAATACGACGATGAAACCGGATTGGAGCGTATTGTAGTTATTAACGATAAAAAGGGTAAGCTTCACCCCCATATCAATATTCTTGATGAAAGTGGTGAAAAAGTTGCACGTTATGCACTTCCTGCCGGAGCATATCTTCAACAGAAAAACGGCGAGAAAATTCATGCGGGTGATGATGTCGCAAAACTTCCTCGGCAGGTTGGTAAAACCAGAGATATTACCGGTGGTTTGCCTCGTGTTGCCGAGCTTTTTGAAGCCCGGAAACCAAAAAGTCCATCGGTTATCAGTTCTATTGATGGTATCGTTTCTTTTGATGGTATCGAACGTGGTCAACAACGGGTTAAAGTTACTGATGGCAAAGTGGACGATGTGTTTCTTATTCCTCGCGGAAAGCACATGACTGTTCATCCAGGTGATAGAGTTCGCTCAGGTGAAAAATTGTGTGATGGACCGATAGTTCCCCATGATATATTGAGAATTGCAGGAGATGCTGCTGTCCAGCGCTATCTGGTGCATGAAATTCAATCTGTTTACAAACTGCAAGGTGTGACTATTGCAGATAAGCATATTGAATGTATTGTCAGACAAATGATGCGGAAGGTCAAAGTGGAAGATCCTGGTGATACCCAATTACTTGAGGGACAGGATGTTTCAAAGACTATTTTACGTCGTGAAAACAATAAAGTGCTTGCGGAAGGTAAAAAACCAGCTTCATTTTCTCCATTACTTCTTGGTATTACGAAGGCTTCTCTGGGAACAGACAGTTTTATTTCTGCTGCATCTTTCCAGGAAACTACAAAAGTACTAACGGCTGCTACTGTTGAAGGTAAAGTCGATACGCTTGAAGGTTTGAAAGAAAATGTAATCATGGGTAGACTTATACCTTCTGGTACAGGAAACTACACTTTACGTAAAATGAAGATTAAAGATCTTGATGCTGAAGCTGAAGAAGAAAATGAGCTGGCTATGGAAGAAATAGCCGTAGAAAACGCTGAACTTTCATCTGAAACCGAAGAAAATGTTCTTTCAGATACAGAAACCCCTCAAGTCTAATATGTTTCAAAAAAAAATTAATTATGGGCCAATAGAATTGTTTCAAAACTTGACGGCTCAGCCTATTCCTATTATTTTCCCTGCCACTAATTAAACGGAGTTTAAAGAAGTGCCAACAATTAATCAGTTAGTTCGTAAAGGTAGACAAGTTCCCAGGAAGAATACTTCTGCTCCTGCCTTGAAAGCCTGTCCTCAAAAAAGAGGCGTTTGTACAAGGGTGTATACAACTACCCCTAAAAAACCAAATTCGGCTTTGCGCAAAATTGCACGTGTAAGGCTATCAAATAAAATGGAAGTTACCTGCTATATTCCAGGAGAAGGACACAATCTACAGGAGCACTCTATTGTTCTCATTCGGGGTGGTCGTGTTAAAGATGTCCCTGGTGTTCGTTATCACATAATAAGGGGTACACTGGATACAAGTGGAGTCGCGGATCGTAAACAGTCTCGTTCTAAATATGGCGTCAAGAAACCTAAAGTTAAAAAATAAGAGGAAATAAGAAATGTCACGCAGAAATCGTGCAGATAAAAGAAGAATGTTACCTGATGTAAAATTTGGCAGTGTTAAAGTTGCAGAGCTTATTAATGTTGTTCTTCAGAAAGGTAAATATTCAATTGCAGAAAGAATTGTATACAATGCTATTGATCATCTCAAACAGAAAATAGGTGGTGAAGATTCAGCTTTGGATGTTTTTAATACATCGCTTGATCATGTTAAGCCTAATGTAGAAGTTAAATCTCGCAGAATTGGTGGTGCCAATTATCAGGTTCCTATCGAAGTTCCTGATCGTAGAAGTACTGCTCTCGCATTACGTTGGATTGTTGATTTTTCAAAAAAACGTAATGAGAAAGATATGGCTAAAAAACTAGGATCTGAATTAGTTCAAGCTTATAATAATGAAGGCTCTTCTATACGTAAAAAGGTAGAGGTTCACAAAATGGCAGAAGCGAATAAAGCTTTTGCTCATTTTAAATATTAAAAGCCTATTTTATAAAAATAAAAGCCTGGTGAAATTCACCAGGCTTTTTTTATTTTAAATATCGAACGTTCTAGTGAAGTGATATATAGATAAATATGAGCAGACCTGATTCCGACTTTGGACAATTGATATCGATTATGAAGCTTTTACGGGCTCCTGAGGGTTGCCCTTGGGATAAGAAGCAAACTCACAGGACTCTTTACAAATATTTAGTTGAAGAAACTTATGAATTAATTGATGCTATAAATGAAGATGACTCTGAATCAATTAAAGATGAGCTTGGAGACGTATTATTGCAGGTGGTCTTCCACGCACAAATAGCTTCTGAAAAAAATGAATTTACCATTACTGATGTGATAAAAAACTTATGTGAAAAACTTGTCCGTAGACATCCTCATATATTTGGAAATAAAAAAATAACTTCAGCAGAAGAAGTAATTTTAAACTGGGAAAAGATAAAAAAACAAGAAAAACAAAAAGCTAAGAAAACCCTTTCCGTTTTAGAAGATATCCCATCAGGGTTACCTCCCATTCAAAAAGCGGAAAAAATTCAGAAAAAAGTTAATAGGCAGGGCTTTGACTGGAAGGATTCAAGCGGTCCGTTAAACAAAATTTATGAAGAGTTAAATGAGCTTGCAGAGGAGCTTGCTTCTCCTGATCCCAAGGCTAGTGCTGTTGAAGAAGAGGTAGGAGATGTTTTGTTTTCTATGGTGAACTATGCACGTCATTTGGACGTGGTTCCTTCTGATGCCTTAGAAAAAACCAACCGGAAATTTGTTAAACGCTATAGTCTTATGGAAACTTTTATCGCTACTGATAAAAAGAAGTTTGAATCCCTGTCGTTACAAGAATTAGACGAATATTGGGAAAAGGCAAAAAACCTGTTAGCAAAGAATGGTTAACAGGGGTTAAGGTCTTTGAACGATCTATGGTTTGTTTTTTGAACTAAATTCCGATGCGAATCTCATTTAAAAATGAGGTTGTTGACCATAAGGCCTATAAAAAAAACAAACAGATATCCATACCATACCACCATGAGTGGATAATTGAAGAATCGGTCAGAAGAAGAATGATTAGATTTCGTTTTAATTTCTTTGATATTGCGTAAAAAACCTCTGACGACCAGTAAAATACCCACAAAACCGACAATTATTAAGATTAAAATTTTCATATTTGATTTTTTTCTCTATTTTTAAATACTATTTAGCTTCATTCCTTGCCGCTAAAACCATAATTTACTTAATTATCCCCTGAAAAGGATGTGAAAATTGAATTTTCACGATAGGGATATTTTTTGTAAATTTTTTTATGATGACTAATACAATTAATGATAAAATCACGAAATTAGCGGAAGGTGTTTCTGGTTCCAGTGATCTGGATGTTGTGGAAGTTAGATTTAATAAATTAAAAAATCGAGAGCATATACAGGTATTCGTGGCTAAAGCAAATGGCGTTTCTATTGTAGAATGTTCTAAGGTGAGTAGAGAATTGGAAAATTTAATTGAGGCAGAAGGGCTTGTACAGAGTCAATATGTCCTGGAAGTTTCATCGCCCGGACTCGATAGGCCTCTTAAAACAATTAAGGATTTTCAACGAAACATTGGGCGAGTTCTTAATATTACTTATATACCAGAAACTGAAACAAAGAAAGTTAAGCCTCAAAAGGTAGCTGGAGTATTAAAAGAGATTAATCATGATCATATTACTATTGAATCAGATACACAAACGCTTACCTTGTCCATCGATATCATCAAAGAGGCAAAGATTAAAATACAGCTTTAAGGCTGGGAGAAATTCATGAACTTAGATATTTTGGAAAACCTTACCGCAATTGCAAAGACTAAAAACCTTGGTAAAGATGTTGTGCTTGATACCTTGAAAGAAAGTTTAGTTATAGCTGCTAAAAAATATCTTGGACTTCAGAAGCACATGGAAGTAGAGATAGACGAAACCACAAACCTTGTAAATGTATATTTACGTATCACAGTTGTGGATGACTATCCTGATGTTGATCCGGAAATGGATGCTGAGGAAGTTCGGTTGTTTGATGAAAAGTTTATGCTGCTTGATGAGGCTCGTAGTTATAACTCAGAAGCAGCCCCTGAAGATTTTCTAGAAATGGAAATTCCCATTGAAAATTTTGGTAGAGCGGCGATTTCCACTGCTAAACAGATGCTTTTACAGAAAATTAGGGACGCTGAAAGAGAGCTTATCTATGGTGAATATTGCAATAAAGTCGGTGATATTGTATCTGGTTCTGTTCAACAGATAGACAGGGGGACCATCTTTGTTAATCTTGGAAAAGCGGAAGCCGTCCTCCCTGCAAAAGAGCAAATTCGAAAAGAGCGTTACCGTCAGGGCGAAACTATTCGTGCTTATATTGCCGAGGTAAATAATGAAACAAAAGGACATCAGATTGTACTTTCCAGGGCACATCCTAATTTCCTCGCTAAATTATTTGAATTAGAAGTTCCAGAGATTTCTGATGGAACGGTTGCTATTAGAGGGGTATCAAGGGATCCTGGGTATCGTGCAAAAATATCTGTTGTTTCTAAAGATGACAGAATAGATCCCGTAGGCGCCTGTGTTGGTATGAAAGGTAATCGGGTTCAGGCCATTGTCCGTGAACTATCTAATGAGCGAATCGATATTATTCATTGGACAGATGATATTAATACATACATAAAACGGGCACTGAGTCCTGCCGATATTCGTCAGATAAACGATATAGGCGATGGTCGTATAGTGGTTATTGTGAGCGATGAAGACCTTTCCCAGGCAATAGGTAGAGGTGGTCAAAATGTAAGGCTTGCTTCAAAGCTTCTTGAAAAAGAGCTTGATATTTATGGTCTTACGGAATTCAATAAAATGACAGACGATGACAAAGAAATCCTTTTTGAGCCCATAGAAGTCGATGATGAGCCTGAAGAAAATGACTCACCAGTTTTTGTACCCGAAAAGAAAGAAACCAAATTTTCAGAATTAGAATCTTTATTCAAAAAGAACACAAGTAATTAATGGCAGAAAAACCTAAAAAAAAGCGCATTTCCACACTAGCGAAGGCCTATGAGGTCTCTAGTGATGTATTACTCACTTTGCTCAAAGACGCAGACGTTCAAGTGAAGTCTGCTGCAAGCATGATTTCAGCAGAGACCTTTCAAGTCGTAAAGCCAGCTCTGTTAAAAGAAAAAGAGCGTCTAGACAGGATGGAAATGGCTAAAGCGGGAATTAAAATCCCCATGAAGGCCGTTATTAAAAAATCAGTTGTAGCCAAAGCAAAGCTGATAAAGGCGGTCCCTCCAAAAGAAGAAGTTAAAGTTCAAAAAGAACCTACGGTTACGGAGGTTCCGGAGAAGACTGAACCCGAGATTGAAAAGATCACGGAGGTAAAGCAACCTGAACCAGAAATTGTTTCTGAAGAAAAGGTTGATGTTCCTGTTTTGCTTGAACCCGATGAAGATATAGCTCAAGAAGTGGTTGAAGAGCCTGTTGAAGCCATAAGTCTGGAAAAAGAGGTAAAAGAAGCACCGGAAGTTTCTGAGAGTAGTGAAGAAGAACTATCCAAAGAGCCAACTAAAGGGCTTAAAGTAGTTGTAGAAAAACCTGATGAAAAACTTGCGGCCCGTATTCAAAAGTATGTTGCTGACAGTGCAAGAAAAGGACGGGGAAATGCCAACCGTAGTGGTAGTGGCTATTCGGGTAAATTTGGAAAAGTTCCTGGGGCCGCTAAGCCTAAAAGACGCGAACATTCCTCTGGCGATAAATTTAAGGATGTATTTGCAGTGCGTGCCCAGCAAGCGGGTGTTGTGTTTGGTGTGGAATATGGTGGAGATAAGGCCGCTGCGGGTGTAAAAAAAGAAACAACGTTCCAGAAAAAGAAACTACCAAAAACCAAGGGTAAAAAGAAAAAATCTAAAGAGCAGATAGAACAAGAACTGGCTGCACTGAAGAGTAATGTAAACAAAGTAATGGCTACTGTTTCTCGCAGTTCTCAAAAAATAAAATATCGTAAAGAGAAAAGTGAAGAAATCGATACTGAAGAAAAACGTAATTTGGAAGTTGCTGAGTTTATCACTATTGCTGAGCTTGCTGGTCTGATGGATTCAATGCCTAATCAAGTCATTGCCAAATGTATGGAACTGGGCATTATGGTAACGATTAATCAGCGCTTGGATCATGAGACAATAGCGGTTATTGCAGATGAATTTGGATTCACTGTTAAGTTGATGGAAGAATACCAGGAAGATGTTGAGGAAGAAGAAGAAGTAGTGGATGAATCTGCTTTGGTTCCCAGGGCTCCTGTTGTTACCATTATGGGTCATGTTGATCATGGTAAGACCTCTATTCTTGACTATATCCGTAAGTCACATATTGTTGACAATGAATCGGGTGGTATCACTCAGCATATTGGCGCATATTCCGTGAATACACCGAAAGGAAGGATTTGTTTTCTGGATACTCCTGGTCATGAAGCTTTTGCTGCTATGCGTTCAAGAGGTGCTCAGATAACGGATATTGTTATCCTGGTAGTTGCGGCAGACAGCATGGTAATGCCACAGACTAAAGAAGCCATACAACATGCAAAAAATGCTAATGTTCAAATAGTTGTAGCAATAAATAAATGTGATTTACCCAATGCGAATGTTGATAAAATAAAGACTTTGCTTGCCGAAGAAGGTGTGCAGGTTGATGATTGGGGTGGCTCAGTCTCTTGTGTTGAAGTTTCCGCAAAAACGGGTAATAATATTGATAGGCTTCTGGAAGTTGTAAGTGTGGAAGCTGAAATGATGGAGCTGAAAGTCAATCCCAATAAGATGGCGAAGGGCTCTGTTATTGAAACTCGACTTGACAAAGGAAAAGGGGCGGTTGCCACTATTCTTGTCAGAGAAGGTACATTACGTATAGGAGATCCTTTTGTTTGTGGCGCTTTTTCTGGTAAGGTTCGTTCTTTGCTTGATGAAAAGGGTGATCGAAGAAAAGAAGCTGGCCCGTCTACTCCGGTGCAGGTATTAGGCCTTGTGGGTATGCCTCAATCAGGCGATACCTTTTCAGTAATGGCAGATGAAAAAGAAGCCAGAGAGGTTGCCTCTCGTAGAAAAGAAGCTGCTAAAGACAGGGAACTTCGTCAAAAGCATCGTATTACCCTGGACCAGTTACATGAGCAGATTGAGTCTGGTGAATTTCATGAACTCAAAGTAATTGTAAAAGGCGATGTAGATGGTTCCGTAGAAGCCATTGCACAATCTCTGGTGCGGTTGTCTACTCCTGAAGTTAAGGTTAATATTATTAGTTCGGGAGTTGGTGCGGTTAAAGAAGCCGATATACATCTTGCTTCTGCATCAAACGCGTTTATTATTGCTTTCCACATTCTACCCTCAGAATCGGTGAGACAACTTGCTGAGAATGAAGGCGTAGAAATCAACTATTACCGTATCATTTATGAGATAGTGACCGATGTACAAGCAGCTATGGAAGGTATGTTATCTCCAAGTGTTGTTGAAGAGGTAACAGGGGACGCTACTATCTTACAACTATTTAAGATTCCTAAGATTGGTTTTATTGCTGGTTGTAAGGTGAATAGTGGAGTGGTCGACCGGGATTCTAAGGTACGGCTTTACCGCGATGGTATTGAGGTTTCTGACGCAAAAGTTACTTCACTTAAACGCCTAAAAGATGATGCGAAAAGTGTGAAGGCCGGATTAGAATGTGGTATTGGCATAGAAAGTATGAAAAATGATATTAAGGAAGGTGATACCCTGGCATTTTTTAAGTTGGTTGAGAAGGCAAAAAAGCTTTCCCCCGCAATAGCTTAAAAGTAGGTTTACCCTTTTCGCACTTAAAATCATTTCAAGCTGAAACGTTCTTTCTATAAGCAATTGTTACCTAAGCAATACGGACGGATAATCATGACAAGACGAACCGATAGAGTTGGCGATCTGATACAGAGAGAGATTGGTACTGTAATTTTACAGGAAATTAGAGATCCTCGTATTGGGTTTGTAACAATTTCCAGGGTTCAGGTTTCTCAAGATCTCGCTTTTGCCGATGTATTTGTTTCTGTTTTGGGAACAGAACAAGAACAGCAAGATTCTCTTGCCGGCCTGCAAAGTAGTGCTTCCTATCTTCGCAAGCATTTATCTCTTAATATGAAAACAAGGACTGTTCCAAGGCTTAAGTTTATTCTGGATAAGGGCTGTGAACACAGCGAAAGAATTAACGAGCTTCTCAAGAATATTGATTTGGAATAAAACCTTCTGTTTTCGGTTTTTAGATGAATACCAAAGTATCAAAAGGAAAAATGAGTGGAGCTATAGATTTGGTTTCGGGATTCTTATTGTTAGATAAGCCCGCTGGTATTTCTTCATTTAAATCGATAGGACCTGTTAAGCATCTCTTTAGAGGAAGAAAAGTCGGTTTTGCGGGGACCTTAGATCCGGATGCTAGTGGGTTATTGCTCCTTGGCATAGGTGAGGCAACCAAACTTCTGCGTTTTGTTGAAGATATGCCTAAAATATATCAGTTCACAGTGAAACCAGGAATAGTAACAGACAGTTATGATGCTGCTGGCACAGTTATCTCAGAAAAAAAAGATTGTATAGTAGCTCAAGATAAAGTGGTAGAGGCCCTAAAATGTTTTATCGGTGAGATACAACAAGTCCCCCCTGTTTATTCAGCCCTGAAAATTCAGGGAAAACGAGCCTGTGATCGTGCGCGCGCAGGAGAAAAACTCATCATGAAAGCGCGGAAAACAACAGTGTATTCATTGGAACTTTTAGAATGGCTACCTGATGCCTGGAAACTTGAAGTCAAATGTAGTCGTGGTACTTATGTACGTTCTCTTGCCCATGATTTAGGACAAAATCTTGGGTGTGGAGCAATAGCTACAGAAATTAGAAGGACTGCTATTGGAAGTTTTGACCTGGAAAATGCGGTTAATGATATTAATCAGGATGTTAAAGATAAACTTCTTTTACCTGATGTAGCTGTTGCTTATTTACCTATGGTTCATGTTCCTCCTGAAGAGTATTCCGTCGTATCAAATGGAGGACAAACAAAAAACTATCTGACAGATGATTCTCTATCTGAAGGAGATTCGGTTCGCATTTATAATACCCCAGGGAACTTTTTAGGTATAGGAGAGATAAAGGCAGATGGTTTTTTACAACCCAAAAAAATGTTACAAATTAGTGGAGAATGCCAGCTTGTATGACATTTCATTGTATTATTGAAAATAATATTCCCAGTGTTGATTTATCATTGTGGAAAGAAATTCAGCGAAAAGATTCGTGTGTTGTAACCATAGGAAATTTTGATGGTTTTCATTTAGGACATCGAAAAATTTTGGATGCTTTAATGTTGAAAAGCCGAGAATTAAATCTTGAACCCGTTGTTCTTACTTTTTTCCCTCACCCAAGAGTATTTTTAGGCAAGGAAAAGGGGTTTTCGAGTTTAACTTCTCCAGAAGAAAAACAGTTTCTTATTAAAAAAAAATATCCGGTAGAAATGATTTTTGTCAAATTCAATCGTGAATTCTCAAATCTATCACCTGATGTATTTATGTCGCAGCTCCTCTTAGATAAAATTAATGCTAAGGCTTTTGTACTTGGTGAAGATCATCGTTTCGGACAATTTGCAGAGGGAAATATCGATTCCTTAAAAAAAATTGTTCAAAATCCAGATAAAATGGTACAAATGGTCTGTCCCTTAAAAAGGGAGACAGATATAATCAGTTCTTCATTAATCAGGAAATTATTATTATCAGGAGAACTTGAACGGGCCAATACACTCCTGGGTTACCGGTTTTTTTATACGGGAACGGTGGTAAAAGGTGACAAAAGGGGAAGAACTCTTGGGTTTCCTACCGCTAATCTGGAAACAAATTTCAGAGACAAAATACTCCTGGCGCATGGTGTTTATGGTGCTATGGCAAAGATTTCAGGGAAAGAATACCCTGCTATTGTCAATGTAGGAAAGAACCCTACTTTTAAAACGCAAAAAACTAAAATTGAAGCGCATATTCTTGATTTTAAAGAAAATATCTATGGCCAAAATATCGCCTTAGAGTTAAATTCATTCATTCGAAAAGAACATAAATTTGAATCTAAAGATCTACTGATAAATCAAATAAAAATTGATATCAATACATTTAAAAAATCACTGGAGAACCAATAAATTAGATTAAAATGCGATTATTTTTTAAATTTTAAACAATAAAAAGCATTCTAAAATATCAGGTAACGAAAATGGCAACAATTACAAAAGAAATAACACAGAAAATAGTAACAGATTTCGGTAAAGAAGATAAAGACACAGGAAATGTCAGAGTTCAGGTAGCATTACTTACACATAAAATAAGAGAGCTTACTGAGCATATGAAGATTAATAAAAAAGATTTCCATAGCCGGCTCGGTCTTACAAAAATGGTTTCTAAAAGAAGACGTCTTTTAAAGTACATTGAAAAGACCAACCTTGATGGGTACAGAAGTCTCATTAAGGAGTTGGGTTTGCGCCGTTAAGAGTCTCAGACCCTTTTTCTTCCCCCTCCTTATAAAAACACCTTAACCTCAATAAAGGGATGGTCATTTTATGGCATATGAAAAAACAGAAATAGAGATCGCTCCAGGTAAAGTCGTCACTATAGAAACAGGTAAATTAGCAAAACAGGCAGCTGGTTCTGCTGTAGTAAGTATCGGTCAAACCATGGTTTTGGTTACTGTCTGCGAAGGAAGACAATCAGACGGAGATTTCTTTCCGCTTACGGTTGAATACCGTGAAAAAGCATATGCTGTTGGTAAGTTTCCTGGTGGATATATCAAACGTGAAGCACGTGCAAGTGAAAAAGAAATATTAACCTGTCGGATTATTGATAGGCCAATCAGACCTCTTTTTCCTAAAGGTTTTAAAAAAGAAGTACAAGTTATCGCAACGGTTATTAATGCCGATGGTATAAACGATGCTGACAGTATTTCAGTTGTTGGTGCTTCAGTAGCACTTGGATTATCTCCCATACCTTTTGAAGAACAGGTAGCGACAGTCCGTGTTTGCCGGGTAAACGGTGAAATTATTGTCAATCCTTCATTTAATGAAATTCTTGAATCAGATATGGAAATGATTATTGCTGGTTCAGCAAATTCTATTGTGATGGTAGAAGGCGGTGCCTATGAAGCACCAGAAAATGAAGTAGTAGATGCTATTATGAAAGGGCATGAAGTAATTAAAAAACTGATTGTTGCTCAAAATGACCTTATAAATAAATTTGGCGTTGAGAAACCTGTATATGAAGCTCCTAAAAATGATGCTGATCTCTTTGCAAAAGTTGAAGAAGCATGTTTATCTCAACTCAAAGAGGCTCTTCATACTCCGATGCTGAAAATGGCTCATTATGCTGCAATGGATACTATAAAAGAATCTGTACATGAAGCTCTTGACGAATCTTTCCCTGAAAGAGAATCAGAAATTAATCAATACATTGCAGAAATTGAAAAACGGGAAATGAGAAATCTCATTCTTGATGAACAAGTACGTATAGATGGTCGTAAGACCGATGAAGTACGAGGAATCGATATTGAAACAAGTTTACTACCTAATTGTCACGGCTCAGCTATGTTTCAACGGGGTGAAACACAGGCTCTGGTAGTCTGTACTCTGGGTGGAAAAATGGACGAACAGAAAGTTGATAGTCTGCATGGAGACTGGTATAAAAATTATTACCTCCATTATAATTTCCCTCCCTACAGTGTTGGTGAGACCGGCCGTATGTTTGGTCCAGGTAGGCGGGAAATCGGGCATGGTCACCTTGCCGAACGCTCTTTAGAACCCGTATTACCCACTGCTGAGTCTTTCCCCTATACTATACGTTTGGTCTCAGAAATCCTTGAATCCCACGGCTCCTCATCTATGGCAAGTGTCTGTGGTGGAAGTTTGTCGCTCTTGGATACAGGCGTTCCATTGAAAACAGCGGTATCCGGGATAGCTATGGGTCTTATTTATGAAAACGATGATCGCGTTCAAATTTTGTCAGATATCAATGGTACCGAAGATCATCTAGGCGATATGGATTTTAAAATTTGTGGTACTAAAAACGGTATTACTGGTTTTCAGATGGATATTAAAATAAACGGCATCACTCCTGAACTTATGATTAAATCACTTGAGCAGGCTAAAGAAGGGCGTTTGCATATCCTTGGAAAGATGAACGAAGCATTAGATAAACCAAGAGAACTCTCAAAAACTGCACCTTGCATTATCAAACGTCAGATAAATGCTAATAAGATTAAAGATCTTATTGGTCCTGGTGGAAAAGTTATTCGTGGTATTCAGGAAACTTCCGGAGCCGACCTTAATGTAACCGATGATGGTGAGATTACCATTACCGCACCTCAAAGAGGTAACGCAAATATGGCGCTTAACCTGATAGACGAATTATTTCAGGAAATTGAAGTTGATAAACAGTATAAGGGAAAAATTAAAAATATTACTTCTTTTGGAGTGTTTGTTGAGGCTCTACCTGGTAAAGAAGGACTGGTTCACATCTCAGAACTTGATGTAGAACGAGGCGGTAAGATTGAGGATGTATATTCTCTTGGTGATGAAGTTGCTGTTAAATGTATCAGCATTGATCCCCAGGGCAGAGTGCGTCTGAGTGCAAAGCAAGCAGATAAAGAATAAAACTTTTTGTCGTATACACCATATATGGTGTATACGATTAAATTCACATCCTTCTCTAATTACTGTCATGGGGTGGGCCTTCTGGTAACAAATATTAAAACCGTCAAAAAATCAACCTGTTTATCAAACGGTGTTGTTGTAGCCACAGAAGAAATCCCTGGTGTATATTCCGGTAGTATCGGTGTTTGGCTTGATATTGGCTCACGTGATGAGACCGTTGCAACCAATGGTGTTTCACATCTTTTTGAGCATATGGCTTTTAAAGGAACGGTTACCCGATCCGGACTTGAAATAGTTAAAACACTTGAGGCTGCGGGCGGACAAATAAACGCATTTACGACGAAAGAACATACCTGCTTTTATGCAAAAGTTATGGGACCGAAAACCCCACTTGCTCTGGAAATACTGACCGAAATGGTGTTTCAGCCTGCTCTGAAAAAACAAGAATTAAGCAAAGAAAAAGAAGTAATTATTGAAGAACTTCGTGGTTGTGATGATAATCCTGATGAACGGGTATATGATCTCTTTGGAGAAGCGTTATTCAGTAACCAGAAACTGGGATTTCCCATTGCCGGTACTGTAAAAAGCGTTTCGGCCCTCAGCCAGGAAACCTTATTAGCCCATGCAAAAAAAATCCGTGAACGCGTACCGGTGTATATTGTTGCTGTGGGTAACGTTTCCCATTCTGAGGTAATATCCATTGTTAAGCGCATGACCCGGCACATCAAGGTCGGAGTTTCGAATAGGACAAAAACGAAAACTATTCCCCAGCGCATTATTAAGCGTAGTAAAGTTCTCTATTCTCACAGTTCCATACTAGAAAAAAAGGACATTCACCAGGCTAATTTGATGTTGGGTGGTCCTTCCTTTGCTGTGGATAATAAAAAATGTTTTCCTCTCATTATTTTAAATAATATTCTGGGTGATGGCATGAGTTCACGTCTGTTTCAAAAATTGCGGGAAGATTATGGTTGTGTTTATCATATAAACACCTATTCTGAAGCATTGATGCACGCAGGACTTTTTGGGATTTCTTTTAGTACTGAACCAAAACATCTGGTAGAGACCCTAAAATTGATAAGTGGAGAATTAAAAGCGCTCAAGCAGGAAGGAATTTCTGAAGATGAGCTGGAATTCGCTATAGAAAATCTCTCAGGCAGTTTCTTGCTCGATATGGAATCAACCCAGAGTCGAATGACCTTTTTGGCCCGTCTCAAGATGAGGAGCGGTATCATTAATTCGCCGCAGAGATATTTGAAAGCACTAAAGAATGTTACTCGAACAGAAGTGCAAGATGTTATTCATGAAGTCTTAGATTCGAGAAAATGGGCTATTGCTGCTGTTTTACCAAAAGGCAAGTGCCCTTCTTTGAAAAAATACCTCGATTTTTAGCCGTTTGTCGGTTAAGTATATTTAAACATATTCTGGATAAGGACTGATAGTCTGTCGGCTATGATACCATGATGCAGGTTTTTGTGAAGTACCTTCAGGTTATGTTTAACAAGCGCATTGCGTTTAGGCATATCTACTAACAACTCATAGCATTCCTGAATAAGTTCATCTGGTAAAGCTCCGCCTTCTGTCGCAGGCAATTTAAACCCAAGGGGCTCGATATCACTTTTATATATAGGGTACTTGTTTATCACTGCCGGGAGGCCAAGGCTTATCATCTCCAATAGGTTATTGCCAAAACCTTCAACCTCACTGAAATAGGTACCCATCCCCCCGGAGCGGGCGATAATTCCGGGGATATCTGCAAATTTATAGAATTTTTTCTCAACAATAACTTCTTTTTCGGGGAGAATTTTTTCTTCTGCAAAAATAAGGGCAATATTTTCTTTTGATCGACGATTAGACTTCATCATATCATTAAAATATTGCTGGAGGAACATACGGTGGGCATCATGTTCGTCTCCGGAATGGCCTGATACGAGTATTACAAAAAACTTTTTGTGCCCCTCAGCCCTGAACTTTTTTTCCATTTTTATAGCAAAATCAATTGAATGATCAATGCGTTTACGTTGTACGATACGGGTATGCTGCAAAAGTATTATGGTGTCTTCAAAACGGCGGCCCTTTTGTTCGAGGAGATGTTCCAGACCGATGTCACGGAAAAACGTTTTATTGTACTGATCTTCTTTTGGGGCAATGGGCCTGAGAATATCGGTCTTAAGCTCTTTCCATTCCCAGGGAATATCACAGGTATTGGGGATTACTTTTGTTTTTCTTTCAAAAAAAAGTTCTGGATTTTTCATTCCCACTTCTGTGAAATAGCGCCGTTGTGCGAGTTTTTCCTGTTCGGTATTAATAAAGACTACTCCATTTACATGGCGGCCTGGTACATATTGCAGGTATTTTTTAATGACCGCATTAGGGCGCATAAAACGTTCACGTTCAAAATGGGAATCGTGCCACCACAAAAGATATTTAGGTGTGGCGCGCCCTTCTTTTTGTAATTCTTCAAAGTACATGCCGGCAGCTACAGCATACACAAAGTTTGAAGGGTGGCATGAATTGTGGATGATAAATAAATCAAGGTCATTATTTTCTACAAAATTTGACATCAGTTTTTTTGCTTTTTTTGCCTCTTCAAGTATGAATGAATCCAGATCAAGCGGAGCCTCATCTGAGTAGTTTTCAAGGATATATTTGTTCTGGTCACTTTTATGCCAAAAAATTTCATCGGTTGTGGTATTAAACCGAGGGGGGCAATGGGCTGCGAGTAAATGAATATTGCCAAGAGGAATATTCATAATATGTATCATGGCTTCGATTGTTTGATCAATAACGATTGATACACCGTCATTTTTGCCAATCAGTGAATGTAAAATACCTATGCTTAACCTGGATATATCCATATGCTGTTTACTCCGGAAGAATTAAATTTTAAGGATATCGGTGATTTGAGATAAACTAGTGATGGTGATGTCTGGGGTGAGTCCCATCACCCGTGGTTCGCTTCTTCTAAGGCGCAAAGAGCGCTTGTCTCCGGCAAATAGAGCTGTCTTAAAATTTACTTGATGTGCAGGATAAATGTCTTTTAGCATATCATTACCAACGAAGAGTACTTCTTCGGGAAGAATATGATAGTTAGACAGGCTGTCCCGCACCTCAGCGAAAATCCCTATGTCTGGTTTGGCCTTGCGTTCCAGGTAACTATATTTTAGCAAACGGTTGTCAAAAAACGGCAGGTTTTCTTCCTGCAAAAAAGGACGGCTTCCCAGAAAGAAGTGGAGAAGCATAGGAGTGAAAAATTGCGCATTTGAAATAATACCCAGGGTAAATTTATGGGTGGTAAGTTTGTTTAACGTATCTTTAAAGCCTGGCATGGGAAATGTCGGATTACATAAAAATTCAAAAATAACAGCAAGCTCTTTTATGTTTATATCACTAGCAGAAGATATTGTGTTGTTTTGCTGTAATAGCTGGAGTAAAGTAGTCCACACTTCTTCAATTACCACTTCTGGGCAAAGAACATTATTTTCTTTGGCCTCCTGATGCATTTGTGCAATAATATTACAATACGCTTCGAAGATTTCTTTTCCCAGGCCAGTATTCGGTTCTTTACTCTTGAAATGGATACCTGCCTCAAGAAGGGCTTTGATAATATTGTCCTCTACATTGTGCAATCCTCCCACATCACCGGAGCTTGAAATAAGAATTGTCCCGTAGACATCAAAGAGAATCGCCTTAAGCTTAGTAAGCTCTCCATTATCCAGCCGGCAAATACATTTCTCGTCAGTAGGAATGGGTTTTAAAGGGAGTAGTTGGTTAAAATATTTTTCCATGATTATTTCGTTCATCTTTGTTCTAAAATAGAGTATCAGTTATAATAAACATAAAACAGTTTATTTTCGTAATAAAAAAAAGTTATCTATACCCAAAAATGATGATGCCACCCGGTTACGAGTTTTTAAGGGTATAATGGTACTATGATTTATATCCTTTTTGAGTTGCCTATAGAGTCCGTTTAATTTGGCCCCGTATTGGCGGAGGTGAAGTTTTTTTTGAACCAGGCGTTTGTTTGTTTTAATAAAGTTTGATGCTTCCAGGCATGCAAAATTCTGTAGATTATTGCTTTTGATGAGGCTCTGTCTATTTTTGTGACTGGTTGTGACTTTTTTTATGATATGCGCCTGTCTTTTATTGTCAAGTACAGCGAAATCAATAGTTCCGGACTGGAATAATCTTTTTTTAATTTTTGATTTACTGTCGTCTGGTATTTTGATTCCCAATGGCTTATAAGCGGATTGGATATATTCCAGATATTCTAGCGGTAAAGACTGGTATTCGGGGACCCATCGAACAGGTATTCGTATGCTGTTGTATAATCGATTATACCTTATGCCCATGGCTTTAAAATCAGATGTGATTTCGGGTATGTCTCTTCCTGCTACTTCTTTGTTATACAGCCAAGGCTCTAAAAAACTCATTCCAAAGCCCTCAATAATACTGGTCGTAATCAGCTTCTGAGCGCCTTGTACAAGTTTGACGTACTCAACTTTTTGTCCGGCAGCCATTATTACCGGAAGTGAATACAGACGAGTAATCTTTTCCCAAAATCGGTAATTTTGTAATTCAGAAGGGTTTTGGGGGGGTTGTGTCAACAACCAGTTGGCTGAATCCTGGAATAAGGCGGCGAGTAACAGGAACTCACCAATATTTTTCCGCCTGATGCCTCTTACTGGATACACAAATAAAGGAAGGCTGTTGGTAATCCCCAGGTTTACTTTAATTTCATTCTCAATATAAGGTTGATGCTTTGTGTTATTCCCAGGTACGACAGGGTTAAATAATAATTTGATATTTGAGACAGGGATGCCTGAGAATTTTAGTATGCCATAATCACGAGAATTGAGAACGGCATAAAAATACTTTGGAAGAGAGGGATACAGTACTTCAGGAAGTGGACGCCGAAAGACCTCCTCAATAATGTGTTTTAGGAATTTATAACTTACATAACGTCCGTCTTCTGCAAAATCATGACAATGGTTAATAATCTGATAGCCTTCCAAGGCCATTTCATACACCGCCAGGGCGGCTATCGGATTTTTTCCGAGATTGATGTTGTGAACATGAATAATATCCTGAAGAGATATTTTTTTGTGCAAAAAACGGTACAGCTTCTCTTTTATCTGTTTGAGGTTAGATGGTGTTAGGTCCGGCGCCAGGTAATTGAGGTCCGGGTAGATGGTGATGTTTTTTGTTTCAATACCATCGGGAAAAATATTGGGTTTAGCACCAACAAGGAGATGGGGTTGATATGCGGGAAAATACCGGGAAAGAGCTTGTATTTGTGACTGTATTACACGAGTCACACCCCCGGTTTGCAAATGGCTGTGAACAATGAAGACTTTCATTCCGGTTGAGGAGGAAACTTCTCCAAATAGGCTGGAACTTCTATCATGGGCCGTCTCTCCTTTTCCTTAATTTCTGTATCTTCTACAAAAGGAGTATCGTTTTTCATACCTACCTGCATCATCCGGTAGTTTTCTATTTCGATGGAATCAAGATTTTTATATCTGGCCAGTCGATTCCAGAATGTCTGCAATATGCCAAAAGACATCTTCCCAAGCTCCCGGGTTTGTTTATTACTATGTACGCGGGAATCCAGGTCTGTCTGGGCAATAACATCAAGACCCCATTTTTGGAAAATATCAATGAGCATCCCTGTTTCTACTCCATAACCTACAGGAAAATGGAGCTTCTCGAGTATGGAACGGTATCCTGCATATTCTCCGGAAAGTGGTTGAATAATCCCTGTTAATTCCGGGAAAAACTGTGAGAACAAAGGCCGAATCAAAATTTCGGTGACCCGTCCGCCACCGGAGGTTCTCACTCCCTGAGAAAGAGTCAAAGGTCTGTCATAAAAGCCCTTTACAAACTTGATATGGGGATTGTATAACATAGGACCAATGAGGCCACATACAAATTTTGGGTGGATATTTGCAATATCAGCATCAATGTATACAATGATATCACCTTCTAAAAGATAGAGTGCCTTCCACAGGTTTTCGCCTTTACCCCGTTTTTCGCCTTCTTCTTTTAAGTGTTCTGAAGCAAGAAAAACTTTAGCACCAAATTTTTTGGCAATTTCAACCGTGTTGTCTGTGGAACCAGAATCTATCACTGCAATTTCATCCAGAATAGGGTAGCGTTCCATGAGCTCGGATTTTAAGAGAATAATTTCTTTTCCGATGGTGCCCGCTTCATTGAGGGTGGGAAGACAGAGGCTGATTTTTAAGCCAAGACCCTGTTTCTGGACCAACAAGCCGTTCATATCATTGAACTGAGCATGATGAAAAGTCCGTTTATTTAACCATTTGTTTAGGTTATTCATCACAGTGTCCTTTATCTATTTCGTTTATGAGGGTAATTAATTGGAGGATGCCATCCGGAATATCTTCTAGTAAAACATAGTCGTTTGGTAGGGAACTCTGCTTCCCGGTGGTAACACCCATGGTTATTGAGGGAATTTCTTTACTTAAAGGAATTGCAATTTGTGTATTGGATGGAGCTACCATGGGACGGAATCCCAGGGTTCGTACTATTTTAATTGCGGTTTTTACTAAGGGATGGCTAAATCGAAGACCCGCTGCCCGGTATCTTCCGAAAAATGAAACATCTAGCCGAACGCCGTTTTTGCTGCCGATATCAATGCAGCAGTCTTTGATTGATTCAATGACCTTCTCAGTCATATTGTCATCTTCACTTCGTACATACAGATTTAAAGTGGCTTCTGGACATGGCGTGGAATAGGACTCGCCACCCCTGGTCTTTCCGATATTCAGGCTTATCTTGGGACGGTTTGACATGGGGATACAGAGCAGGCTGTTTATGAGTTCATTTAAAACGATAATTGCATTATTTTGTTCAAACCCCGTTGAGGTGAATTCTTCAGGAGCCTCCACCACACAAGTTACATCCCCTCTTACGGCACTCTGGCAAAAATGATCAACTCTTCCAATATTGGTAGCCATAATGTTTAAAACAAAATCGATTTTAAATGGATAGGTATTAATAAAATGCCGCATGCCGTCCAGATCACCACGGCCATGTGCTCTGGTAGTTGCAGCAAAGACAATGTCCATATCAAACTGAATATCCAGACGTTTTATGATATCAGGTAGAGAAATAAGTGCTGCTACCCCCAGTGAGTTATTGGCAATACCTGCTCCCTTTGCCTGGTTAAAATCCATTGTCACATTATGATCTACATCATCCTCAAATCGGGTATCCAGATTTGCGGATAATACAACTCGTCTTGAAGAATTTCGACCTTTGAGGACTCCAATGACATTGTCAGATTCATCAATATAAGCCTTTGAAAGGCCAACTTCTTTAAATCGCTGAAGTACAAACTCAGAGCGGTTTCTCTCTTTAAAGGTACTGGCCGTAATTTGAGAAACCATAACCAGGTTCCCTAGTACCATATCCCGTAGAGAGGTTATTTTTTCTTGCCATTCTTTATTTATGTCTATTGGTTTCTGCATATACACCTGTGTTAATAATTTCCATATATATTAGTAAATAAGTTTATAGTGTCATCAGATAAACCACCCAAAAATTCTGAACTTATCTTTGATTTTAGGGTTTCAAATTGAAACATAACTGAATTTTTGATAGAAAGTACAATTATAACTGATTTTTTCTAAATTTACCCAATATGAAAGCCAATATTACCAAGAGTTTTACGTTTGATTCTGCACATTTTTTACCAAATGTGATCAAAAACCATAAATGTGGCAGGATTCATGGTCATACTTTTCGTTGCACACTTGAGATTTCTGGTGAAGTAAACGCAGAATATGGCTGGGTTTTGGATTTTGGTGAGATTAAAAAACTGATAATTCCTGTAAAAGAAACTCTGGATCACCGGTTTTTAAATAAAGATGTTCCTGGCCTTGAAAATCCAACTTCAGAAAATATTTGTAGATGGGTGTGGGATAGATTAAAACCGGATTTACCTTTGCTTATTTCAGTAACACTGTCTGAGACCTGTACGACCAGCTGCATATACTACGGGTCATGAATCCGTAATACTGGAGTTACATGAGAGTGCTAATCATAGGTGGTGGGGATTTAGGGAAATCCTTAGCAATGTATTTCAGGCCTGAGTTTCCGGTAGATGTTATAACCCGGAGTTTACAAAAGAAATCCTTCTTTGAGAATCTGGGGTGTGGTCTTTTTGCACGGAATATCAGTAATAGTGATTTTTCATTTGCTATGAATCAATATGAGTTGGTAATTTTATGTGCTGCGGTGACGGTTGATGTTAAAGTAAAAACAGCTTCCAGACGTCTTTTTGTAAATGGAACAAAAAACATTATTCATCAATTGCAAAAGACAAAATTTAAGGGGAAATTAGTAATTGTTGGTTCGGCTGAAGCCGTCCCTGACCCCTGGCTCCTTTTACGCAGACCGGCCTCTGGTGTTAATGCACCTGAGAAATTTATTGATGAACAGGCCTTTAGTAAATTGCAGCATCCTCAGCCAGATCCTGCTTTTCTGCAATTTGATTTTTGGAAAAATGAGCAGGCAAGTTTTTGTTTTACATCGGTTTTTTTACTGTGTGGCCACCTCTATGGTCCCCAAAAAAATCCTGCGAGGAAACTGGTTCAAGGGCTCCGGGTAACCACCCAAAATCCCTGCCAGTGGGTGAATCTCGTACATATTGATGATGTTGTGAAGGCAGTTATTTTTACTTCCCATAAAAATGTCCCGTCAGATTTCTTTTTTATCACTGATAGGCATCCTTTCAGTTTAGAAGAATATTATGGGATGGTTACCCGGGAACATAAACTGCCGGCGGTTTCTTTTGTGCGGTCAAATTCTCGCCATCACTTTCTGGTTGGAAATAAAATTGATAATAAGAAAATCACCAAACGGGGTTTTACTTTTGAACACTCTTTTTACACAGGATTGAAAAATGCCTAAAGCTGAATTAAGCGGTGCATCAGCATCCGCTTCAATGAAACTTATGCCCTTGCGGTATAAAGCTGAATTAAGCGGTGCATCAGCATCCGCTTCAATGAAACTTATGCCCTTGCGGTATCAGAAAAATACCGGCCTTTTTGCTGTCATCCTGCTTATAGCAGGGACCGGCCTGGCAACACTTTCGTTTTCATTAGATAATCCCTTTCTCATGCCTTTTGCCTCTCCTCTTTCCCGAAGTGCCGGTGTATTTGGTAATCCCGGTGGCAGTTATCCTGATTTGGGACAATTTGGTACTCTTGGGCTATCCCTTAAAGAAAATGCTGATTTTAATAGCGTTCTTATCAGCAACAGTTGGACATACTTTGGGCTTGGTTATCGATATACCAGTGGCACAGACCATCATGAATATGCGCTCCATCTTCCTATCATCAATACGAAAAATTTCCATGGGGGGGCTCTGGTAAAATATCAGTATTTTAACAGTGATGTTAGTTGGTCACTGGATTTTGGCATGCAGTACTCACCTCTGCCTTTTGTGCAATTGGGTTATTATACAAAGGAGATGTTGCACAGTAAGTATGTTCTCGATGAAACTCATATAATGGGTGTGGGCCTGAGGCCACTGGGGTTGTTTCTGGAACATAGTGATATATGGACTGTTGCCTATGAAGCAGTGTATTCAAAGCCAGACTTCAAATCCTTTGATAACGTAGAACAATACCTTGCTTCTGATTTGCACCTGTTTAACTGGATCCATTTACAAGGGCGGATTAACCCCGCTGATGGAAGTGATTTCTCTCTTGGTCTTTTTACTCAGCTTTCTCCCAATAGTCTTATTGCTTATAACCGGATGCAAACGAGAGACGGACGAGAAAATGATGAATTTATTCTTCAGTCCCATCAAAAAGTCAAATCAAATAAAACGGTTACGCCGGGGCGTGTGGTTTTACTTGATTTGAATACATTCATTATTGAGGGATATAAAGAACCAGGTTGGTTTGAACGTTCAGACAGGACCGGGCATCAGAATATAATGGCTCTCTTAAAAAGTATTAATCAAATGTCGGGTATAGAAATATTAATCTTAAAAACAGGACACCTCCGTTGTGGATGGGCAATTGCTGAGGATTTACGTAATGGTTTATTAGCCTTGCAGAAAAAAGGAATCACCATTATTTCCTATATGGAGTCAGTTTCCCGTTTAGATTATTATATCGCTTCCGTTGCAAATAGGGTTGTTGTGCAGCCCTCCTGTGCCTTTAATCTAAGAGGGTTTTCAACAGAGACTCTGCTCACTAAGGGGTTGCTTGATAAAATTGGTGTAGAAGCGCAGTTTCTCAAAGAAGGAAAATACAAATCATTCCCCGAAATGTTTACCCGTGACTCAGTATCCGTTGAGTGGAAAGATAATATGCGTAGTATAATGGGCAATCTCTGGAGTCGCTTTTTAAATGATGTTGCCGCATCAAGGAATATTGCCGTTGATTCCCTTGCCAATTCTATTACAACCGCTGATCTTTCTCTCAGTCATGCGCGTACCAGCGGACTCATCGATACCGCCTTATTTGAAGACCAACTTATGGAATATGCTGGCTGGAAAGATGCCAGGGCCACACATCCCCAATACCAGGAACTTCTTGATAGTCGATGGTATGAGGGCCGGTCTGTTGCCTTAATACTGATAGAGGGCTCTTTAATGCAAGGATCCAGTAACCGTGGTGGCTTGTTTAGTATGCGCGCAACGGGTAGCGAGACTTTGGTTGCTCTTTTGCAGAAGGCACGCCTGGATGATAATATTGGTGCGGTGGTGTTACGTATTAATTCTCCAGGTGGCTCGGCTGTAGCGTCTGATATTATATTGAGAGAAATAGAATTGGTTCGCAAAGAAGGTAAACCGGTTATTGTATCGATGGGGAATGTCTGCGCCTCTGGTGGCTATTATATCGCTTGTGGTGGTGATGTATTAATTGCACAGAAAAATACCATACTAGGATCTATTGGTGTATTCGGTGGAAAATTTGTGGTGAAGGGCTTATATGAAAAACTGGGTTTAAAAAAAGCAGTGGTGGTTACTGAGCCCCATGCTGATGCTGTTTCTGATTACCGGCATTGGACTGAAAAAGAAGCGAAGGCCATACAAGGGCACTTACATGCCTTCTATAGCCGTTTTACGAATATTGTAAGTCGGAGTAGAAAATTGAGCCAGGACAGTACCGAAAGGGTGTCTCAGGGTCGGGTTTTTACCGGCGAACAGGCTGTACAGAATGGTCTGGTAGACAAAATAGGTAATCTGGAAATGGCCATTACTCTTGCCAAACAAAAAATGAAAGTAGGGCGGGGGGAGGAAATTCGGGTTGTCCGGCTTGAACCACGAGATGTATTGTTTGGTAAATATTTTGCACGTATGCAAACGTCGCCTGTAAGGGAAATGACTAAAGATATTTCAAAGGCGGTTTCTCAGTTATCCACCACAAACATCTGGGCGTTATCGCTTGAAGGTCTGATGTTAGGGGCCGATTAATTAATCAGTATTGTCATTATTCAGTAGGAAAATCTGTTCAGCAATTTGACTGGCTCTTCTGCCCCCACCTTTTTCGCTTAAGTTTTTAAGACCGGTTATGGGGGTGTGGAGAAACTTTCCGAGCAGGCCGCGGGCTAGTTTTTCGAGTGTGTCTGCGACCTCAGGTGCCTGGTTTTTTAAGTGCCGGGATAATTCTTTGTTTACCACATCATTAAATTTCTGACGTAGTTTTTTTATAGTTTCTCCAAGCTCAAGATTATGGTACCAGGTTTCTACGGCTGTAGTTTCTTCTTCAACAATAGTCATGGCGGTTTTAGCGGCGTCTTGACGCAGGAGCAGGTTATTGCCAACTACTTCTTTAAGATCGTCTATGGTAAATAAAAAGGTGTTTTTGATATGCTGCACGTCTTCTTCAATATCTCTGGGTGCTGCAATATCAATCAAAAACATGGGCATGCCATTCCTCAGTTTTATTGCTTTTTCTACATGCTCCTTCAAAATGACCGGGTCTAGTGCGCCGGTACAAGAAACAATAATATCACACAGGCAGAGCTTCTCGTTCAGAGCGGGAAGCGTATGAATTTCTCCTCCGAAACGGGCAGCAACTTTTTCTGCTCTGTTGAGAGAACGATTAAAAAAAATGAATTTTGATACCCCTGTTTTATTGAGGTGAAATGCAGTCAGTTCTCCCATTTCTCCGCTACCAACAACACCGGCTACTCGTTCGTTCAGATTTCTGCCCAATACTTTTTTGGCTAATTCAACTGCGGCGTAACTTATGCTTACTGCGCCTTCATTTAAACTTGTCTCTGAGCGTACCCGTTTGCCAACTCTGAAAGCAGCCTGGAACAGAAAATTAAAAAAATAATCAACGGAACTATTTTCGATTGCATATTCATAAGCTTCTTTGACCTGGCCGAGTATCTGATTTTCACCTACTACCATACTGTCCAGTGAACTTACCACACGGAAAAGATGATTAATGGCTTCGGTATGTTTGAGATAATAAGAGTGTTGATGGAGTTCTTCCGTATTAAGCCCTTTTGTATTACACCAGAGTTCTTCCATGACACTCTCTTTACCGTCGGGGCGCGAAGTAACCGCATATAACTCTGAGCGGTTACAAGTGGAGAGAATTACTATTTCATGAAAGTCTTCTTGTGCAAGGAGTTGTTTGGTGATGAGACGGATGTCTTCTCGTGAAAAATGGGCTTTGTCACGCAGCCATACTGGAGCCGTGATATGGTTCAGACCCAATATAACCACGTGTAATTCCCCTGGGGAGATGGAATTCAAATAAGACTCTTTTTTCATCAGAATCCGTGAACGTTTAGTAACTGGGTGAGTGCGAGTAAGACAAAACAGACGAGGACACTGAGAGCAAAGCGCATACCCCTAAAATTAAAAAAAGAACGAAGCAGGGCCACGGTGAGAGAAATAAAGGCTACAATAAAAATACCCAGCTCTCGAGGATTCATGCCTTCTCCGGGGTCGTGTTGTTGTACCCAGAACCAACCAATGCAGGGAGCAATAATTAAAAATAAACAGCCGAGGTATACCCAGGTTGTGGCATGACCTTCGAGTTCATCTAAAGATGGGAGTTTGCGGAAAAATACATCAAAGCGCTTCTGTTTTAATTTATTAAAGAGGAGTATATACATAGAAGAGACGATAGAGGCTATAGCAAAACAAGCATATGCTGCAAGGCTTACCACAATATGCATCGAAAATATGGCACCTTTATATTTTTCAGGTAAGGAGGAAACCGGCTCAATCATAATAACGGCTAAAAGTACTCCCAGGAAAGTAGGAAGCAGTGAAAAAATCCCGAGAAGTTTGGATTTAGATAAAAATTCGGTAATTAAATGTACTGTGGCTACTAACCAGGTACATACAAGTAACCATTCACCGGGAGTGCCCACCGGGTATCGGCCATTAAGACACGAGAGAGTCGCCAGAAGGCAAGTATGTAGGGTAAGGGCTGCAATAAGTGTATAACTTTGGCCTTTTGATTTTGGTTGCTCTTCATTAAAAAAAAGCTGCCAATATTGTACGGCAGTTAGTCCGTAGAAAATAACTACCAGTAGGCTGAGTACATAAAAGGCATGAATCATTACTCACTCCCTTTTGCGTTGTTAAACCAAAGCTTCATGACCGAATAGTAGCTATAAATGGAATAAAATCAAGAATTGCATGGGATTTGTAAGAAGAACTTATTGTAAATAGAATGTGCCAAATAGAGTAATGATTTGGATAAGTCAAAAAACAAGGTTATTTTGACATATTAAGAGCTACTTCGAGTATTAAAAACATCTGCTGGTACCATAGGAAAAAGAATGCATTCAGAACTGGCTACATACCTGGAAAACCGGTTTAAGGAAGACATTAGGTCTCATATATCCCTTCCTGCTTCAGAAGCCCAATATTCGGGTTTACCAAGTGGATTGTCTGATAAATTGGCGAAGGTACTCAGAAATAGAGGTGTTTCCAGTCTTTATACTCACCAGGCAGAAGCTTTTCGGGCTATAACCAATAAAGAAGATACCGTAATTGTTTCTCCCACGGCAAGTGGAAAAACCCTTTCGTTTTTATTACCGATTTTAAACGACTACCTTTCCTCTCCCAGCCCATTCACCGTTTTTTTGTTGTATCCCACTAAGGCACTTTCACGGGATCAGGAGGGGGTACTTGGCGCCCTTATGGATTCTGCCATGCAGCTGAGAAATATGGGAACTTTTGATGGTGATACCCCGAGATCAGAGCGAGAGCGTCTTCAGAAGTCAGCTGATTTTATCATTACAAACCCCGATATGCTTCATAGTGGGATACTTCCCAGTCACTCCCGGAAGTGGAAGGACTTTTTATCCCGTCTTAAATACATTGTGGTAGATGAGGTTCATAGCTACCGTGGGGCCTTTGGATCTCATGTATCGAACGTATTCAGGCGTCTAACACGGGTATGCAATTTTCATGGCAGCAACCCTTTGTTTATCGCTTCTTCAGCTACAGTCGGAAATCCTGGGGAACATGTTTCCAACCTGTTTCACCGGGAATTTACGGTTATTAACGGTGATGGCGCACCCCGACCAGAGCGTTCACTGTATTTTATTAATCCTTCCCAGAGGGTCGGTCATGGAGGGGCACTCTACCGCAAGGGGCCAGGCTCCATTTCCGTCCATCTTATCAGGAAAGCTGCCCAGCTTGGAGTACGTACTATTTGTTTCTGCCGGGCCCGGCAGGAAGTAGAACGCCTCTATCGCCGGGTGTGTGACGGACATGCTGCATTAAAATCTGTGGTTAAACCCTACCGGGGAGGGTTACTCCCAAATGAAAGGCGTGCACTGGAACAAGGGCTGTTTAAAGGTGATATCAAGGTGATAATTTCAACTAATGCTCTGGAATTGGGGATTGATATCGGTGATTTGGAATTGTGTCTCTTATCAGGACATCCGGGTTCCGTTTCCAGTTTTTGGCAACAGGCTGGGCGTGTAGGGAGAAAAGGTAATCGGGCTACCATTATTTTTATTGCTAAGGACTCACCGGTTGATCAGTATTTGGTACATCATCCCGAGTTTATTACAGGTGCTCCCGTCGAACAGGCCTGGCTTTCTGCAGATAACCCCTATGTGGTTTTACAACATTTGCCTTGCGCAGCACATGAACAACCTCTTCTGAAGAATGAAACCGTCTTTTCTGCGGATGTTTATCATGAAGCCCTGGAGTTGTTAACGGAACAAAAAGTGCTGAGGGCCTTTAAAGAAAGTTACCGATATGGTCTGAGTGACTACCCGGCTCGTGGAGTTAATTTGCGAGGAATGACGGATTACAATATCCAGATATATTGTGGTACTGAAGTGATTGGTGAACTCGATCCCATAGGCGCCCGGGGGACTCTTTATAAAGACGCTATCTATCAACATCTTGGTCGGCGCTATATGTCAACAGAGCTTGATCTGGATAAAAAAATCTGCAGGGTAGAACTGGTAAATGTTGATTTCTATACCGAGGCGGTTTGGGAAAAACGTATAGAATTGAGTGAATGTGAAGAAGAAAAATCTCTCCAGTCTCATCAGGTACAATTTGGGTTTGTGCATGTAAATAAACAACCGAAACTCTATAAGAAAATCAGAGAACGTTCCTTTGAAAATATTGGTTATGGGCCGATAACTCTACCTCCCTTTGAATACGACACTACGGGTTTTTGTCTGGCACTTTCAGATAGCTGGAAAAGTTTTCAGGATGAAAAGGATAAGCGTTATGCAAACAGTGCCCTCTATGGCCTTGCTCATCTCCTTAGGAAAGTTGGTCCCAGCGTATGCATGGGAGACGCCTCTGATGTGGAAACAGATGTATCCGTTACTTCTGTCGCCTCAGATGCATTTAAATCTGCCTTGTTTTTATATGACAGTATAGAAGGTGGTGTGGGTTATGGCGAAAAGGTATATGAATTGCTACCTGATGCTCTGGAGCGTTGTCTGGTCATTATTAATGAGTGTGAATGTGAATCTGGCTGTCCTTCTTGTGTGCCTCCGCTCCCACCTGGTATCGAGAATGAGGAATTGATAGCGTTTCTGGTTTTTTCCAATGCTGCTGTTGAGTGCGCAAAAAGCCTGCTTGTTCATTTAATTTCAGGAGAACTGCGTTATCCAGAAATTAAAACCATTAAACGCTTGCTACCTGATGATATTGAGCCTTTGGGAGAAGATGAAGAAAAACAAAAACTTCGTAAAAGACTGGGTAAAGCCGGATTACTCCTTAAAAAAAAGCGTGAACGCCTTCATTAATCTTTTTATAGTATTGGATAACTATGTTGAAACAAAATCGTCGTAAATATCCCCGGTTGCTGTTTAAAGCAAAAGTTGAAGTGAGCATTGCCGGCCGAAAATTATCATCATCTATTTGTGAGAATATCAGTGTGGGGGGGATGTGCCTTATAGTGAATGATTTCTTGCCTGAAGATGTATATGGAAATGTGGTTCTAGAGAAAAAAATAGGTAAAACTCTTATAACATTTGAATCGAAATTCCTCCGGCTTTGGGATAAATTGGTTAAACCAGGAAAATCTTCCCGATATATAGGGGTTAAGTTTTTGGAAATGAATGAAAAAAACGCCAGCGCCCTCTCAACCTTAATTTCAAATCTTTCTGCTTAGTTGTTTAAAATGTGAGCTGGATCACACAGCTCAGGCCTTTTTTACCCGAAAAGAGTTAAAGAGGTTCGTAATGAAACAAATTAAACGAAATCACAGTAGTATTCACCTTTCAAAGGCCATTCTATTGACACCAAAAACGAAAAAAATGGTATTTAAAAAGCTGTTGGAAAATACCCGTGATGATAAATCGCGCATTTATGATGAGTTGAATGTTATGCAATTAGTGAATTTGTATAACAAGCAAAACTAAGTAAGCAAAATATTACTTTATGGTTCTTCTTCAAAATTCTGACGTAAGGTCCCTGATTTATTACGGTCAACCCGGTCGAGGTCTATTAAAAGTTGGTGCAACTTCTCTTTTTCAAGACGTAATTCTACAATTTCTTTTTGTTGTTCAAAATTGAGTTGCTCAATATTTTGGAGGCGCTGTACCGTTGAATCAAGATCTATGATCCGATTTTCATATGCTGCCATTTTGGTCAGTAGTACAATAACCAATGAGATATGATATTCTTTGTGTGGGGTGATTAGCCATTTCCCACTGTTTTCGAGGATAGAAGCTGCCTTTCGATAATTATTTTCATCGATTTCTTCTAACGCCCCTATAATAGCCTTCCAGAAATTAGCAGTTTCCCTGTCTTTAGGAGATCTGCTGGTAAAAAGTATATCATTACACAGTTTTTTAGCTTGGTTGCGTTTATTCTCCCTCAGTAATTTGGTGATATCATCATCTAGTTTTACCCCCTTACCCGGTCTTTCTATTTTAAACCGGGAAGCGGTATAGGTTTTCTTTCGCTTAGTGGAAGAAGAGCAGCTGAAAAAAAGAATCAGACAAAGGAGGGGTAGCAGATATTTCATAAAAGTCATGTGGAGCGTTTGATGTCTATCATTGTAGACTCTTCCCCTACATATTTTTCAACAATTGGGTTTTTGAGTTCTTTAAGCTTTTGAGTAACTTCAAATATTCGATTACTCTCTTTTATAATGATATTGAGCTTTTTTGACACTTTTTCATGTTTATCGCCGAGTAATTTTTTAAGGTATTCAGCATTGCCGCTGATAATCATGAGGGGGTTATTTATTTCATGATTTACACTGGTAACGACTTGTCCTATGGTTTCCAGTTTTTGAAGTTTAACTTCGGCATCCTGGTTCTTTTTTAATTGTATAGACATTTTATTGAGTACTTGAACCAGATCGAAAATTTCGTTTTTGGTTTTTACACTTATCTGCAGGCCTAAGGCCCCTTCTCCAATTTCTTTTGCTCCTTGTTCCAGTATTTTAAGAGGGACTAAAATCTTTGTTTTGAGAAGCAGCCAAATAAGGATATTGATCACGATAAACGATACCATAGATAATAAAACGAGTTTTTTTGAGGTGGAAAGGGTAAGTTCCATATCATGCAGATTGTTTTTCCTCACGTTCACCATAGTAATCTGAAAGAAATTTTCGAGATTCTGTTTGATTTCCTCTTCCATTTGCTGAAGCAATACAAGTTGTTGTTTAAATTTTTTCTGGTGTAATGCTTTCGTATCCAGAGTGCTGGCCAAACTACTATACTTTTCCTGCTCCTGTTGAATGTCTTTCAACACGTTTTTAACACTTGGAGCAAAGTTTTGAATATGCTCTTGTATCTCATTATTTAATTCATTTATGCGGAGAATTGAATTGTGGTAATTGCTTAAAAAAATAGGCCGCCTGAGAGAGATAAACTTAATACGTGAGCGTATGCCAATATTCAGCTCGGTTTCCCACTCTTTAATAAGGGCATTCAATTCTGCAGATTTAAATAATTGATTGGTACGGTATGATATTTCGTGGGTTACACGAAACATCATACCAAGTAAGAGAATGGAACCAATGGTTACAATGGTTGTAATAGCTTGTAGCTGGAAATTAATACTTCGGAATCTCATTTGATATTCAATTATACAATTAGTTAGATTTTATAATAATTTTGCGGACGAAGAAACAGTAATCGTTAAAAACTTCACAGATAATTACTTCTATTACAAGATAATAATTTTGCGGATATTCCAATTTTTTCAAAAGACGGTCTTTTCTTCCCTTTTTCTTCTATTTTCGCTGTTTTTTCAGACTGCAAGGGGAAACAGTCGTTATATTTTTGAATTAAAAGAAAGACTGGAACAGTCCCTGGCAGATGGCACTATCGCTTATTCCCAATACCGATATATACTGGATGAATTGGAGGATGAGCCTGATTGTGATGAAATCACTAATTTATTACAGAAAGTTCAGGTAAAAGAAGAAATATACCGGTATTTGAAGGAGGAATATTGCGTTTCCAAAAAACGAAAACCAGTAAAAAGCTCCAAAAATAAGAGATATAAAGACTTTGCTTTTAAGAATCAGCTGTTAAACAGGGTTTATCCGCGGAAACCTACTTCTTCTGGTATCTATTATCAGGGTAAATGGACTGCCGGATATGTTGGCACTTCTCTGGATTATGCTTCGTCAGAAAAGAAAATTAAAAAGCGGAATGTTTCGTTTAACAGTTCTTATTTCACCCTTAATACAGGAAATATTACCAGGCATAAAAAAATTGGGTTTGTGGTTGGACGTTCGTTCTGGTCCGGGCAGCAAAGTATTTCCGATCAAGTTGGCCTGGTTTATTCCGGTCGAAATTTACCCAATGGTCTTTCTGCTCGTTTTAGAAAGAAAAACCTTTCTCTTTTTAGTTATGGATCCGTAACCCAAAATAAACACCAAATGGATACCATGCTTGTGTATTCTGGTGGAGGTAATGTTAAATATTCTTCCCGATCTTATGAAACCAGTTTGCAGAGTAATCTGACCTATTTTGACGGATCTAAAGATAATGCACAAAATTTAGTTAATGGACTATTGATTAAAGAAAAGATCTGGGAAATTTGGGAATTGGGAGTGGGGCATTCCTGGTATAATGACTTAGCGTTATCAGCGCCTGGTTTGTCTTGGGAAGACTTCTATGGGGAAATCGGCTTTTGTCTGGTAAAACGTACGCTCTTTGGGAAGATTTTTCAGGCCATGCCCAATTGGACCAATCCTCTTATGGCATATTCATCACGATTTACTGATACCACTGGTATGGGGATGGAAGCTCCGGGTAGGGGAGAAGGTGGTTTTCAGCTCAACTCAGAAGTACCCCTTGTGGAAGATAATGTTGGTGTTGGATTTAGAGCGGTTGGAAAAGTCACAACCGATATTCACTGGCATATGCGCGAGGCGGATAAAAAATACCGCCGACTGGGCTTTCAAATCTCCGCCAGCCGTGGTCGGGCAGAGTTACTTAACAGTTTCAATTCCATTACAACTGATTCTTCCATGTATTATGCTTTTTATCACAGATTTTCTCTAAAAATTAACGGCCTCAGTGGTGGGATAATATACAATCATAAAAGTGGGGTGTACCGGGGGTCTTATCCGCACATGCTGGAAATATACAGTGCCTGGCAAATTAAAAATTATCGCATTAAGATTTCGGCATATACAAGGGATATTGTATTGTTCGATAAATATACCAACGTGATGTTGTTGCAGGCCTGGCAATTGGCCCCTTCACTTAAGCTCGATATGGGCGTTAAACTTCCCTTTTACTACGGGAAAATTTCTGATACGATGTATTACCAGTTAAAAATCAACAGCTCCTTTTAAGAGAAAAGCCGTTTATATTTGGGTTTCCTGGCTTATCCACTCTAAAAATTTTTTATTTCCATTTTCTATGGGGATGGCCAGGATGCAAGGGCATTCGTAGCTGTGAAGTAATTTTATTTTCTCTATTACATTTTGGACCAGACCAGACCTGGTTTTCAAAAGTACACTGTATTCCTCTGCGGTTTCGATAGTGCCCTTCCACCGGTATACCGAAATCATACCCGGGATGATGTTTGCACAGGCAACGAGTTTTTCCTGTACCAGGGTGTTACTGATGTTTATCGCTTCTTCTTTTGTTCCCACTGTCATGTATATCATATTATACGACATATTATGGTATATCCTTTATTCGAAGATATGTACTTGATGTGACTTGGTCTGGCCGCTTATACCGGGGGTATGGGCCAGGGAGATGGAGGCTGGTTTAGTGAAATAGGTACCGGCTGTTGAAGCCTCCAGATAATAACTGAAGTGGTATTCTCCTGCAGCAAGATTTTGGAATCCCACTCCTTGTTTAAGAGATGAACAGGAGAGTGATCTTTGAGTGACTGTTGATTTTTTCTCGGTGAGTCCAGGTAATTTTTTGTTTTTATCGATACAATTGAAACCTGCCGGTACATGACTTTTAATGATGACGTACTGAAAGTCGCGATATGTTTTGATGGCCAGGGTTACCTCCCATTCATCACCAGTTTGAGCGCTATCTCCTGCAACTGAGCGTACCAGATTCCAACCGTTTGTTTTATCTTTTTCATAAGTTAGTTTCTTGAAAAATCTGGATATGGCAAGTTCTTTATTTTCGGCAGGTATTGCAAGTTCTGATGAAGTATGGGTAAAAACAGAGGCATACTGCATGGTTCCCGTACCTTCAAACCCAAGTATGACCTGATTATCTTTTTTGAGCTTAGCAAGAGGGAGCGGGAAAAGTGCGTTATGGGTACCTATTGTATTTTTGTTTATAGTATAAGAATGGATTTTTTCTCTGTTTAAAAATGTTTTGCCGGTATAATCAGTAGACCAATTGTCATTATGCGTTACCCATTTGGATAATGCACAGATAACCAGGGTAGTGCCTTTCGTTGTGGCCCATTTGGCTCCTTTTTTTTTCCGGCTGAGATAAGGGATCGTTTTAGGTAAAAGCCGGTGTTTGGGGTAATATTGTGCGAGTGTTGAAACTACCTGGGCGGTGGCTTCGAGGGGTTGGTTAAACCAGGGGTACCGATAATCACCACTCCAGGATACTTCTGATGCGATCTCAAGGGCACGGCTTTCAATGAGCTGAAGGAGTGTGTCACTTCTCGCTGGCCAGTGGAGTATGTTACACGTCTCCAACAACAAAGCAAGAGCAAATGATGAAAGATACTTTTTACGTTCATAGAGTGATGTTATATCTTTGCTGACTTCAGTACAGCGCTTGTTTACGCAAAGTGCGCTGGCCAGGTACATTTTGTAGGTGTCATTTAAGTCTCTGGCTCTCAACTTGGTGATAGCATAGTTTAACCCCTGACGATACATATCTTGTCCATCTGAAGTCAGCTTACTGGAAACATAGGGGTAAGCTTTGCCCAGTGCCTGGAGCGTAAAAGCACTCATAAGCAGATCAGACGAATCTGTTTCGTGCCAACCCCACCCTCCGTCGGTATTTTGCCAATCAACGAAAGTATTAAAAGCATTATAGAGTGCTTCTTCTCCTTCTGTTGTCAGTAGTTCCAGAGCGGTTCCTTTCAGAGCATGAAACAGAGATAACCGGGGCAAGAAAGAAGCAATAAGCTCAGGAATATCAGTGGGGTTGGTTTTTTGTAGCGATAGGGTCGCATCATGTAACGAATGACTAATAGTGGGCCAGGTATACAAATCAAACTTGGGTAAGAGGGCTTTGCCCGTATCAGGCAGGTTAAATCGTAACTGGTAAAAGTTTTTCCCGCCTTTTTTAATTTCGGGTATAAACCCACTCTGGTAATGCGTTTCCTGGGATAGGGCAGAAACATTAATAGTAGTGCTGTCTGTATGAATTTGGGTCGAAGATTGTGTTCTAAGATAGAGGGTGTATATACCCGGTATATGGAAGCAAATTGGCCAGGTAACGCGTTTGAGTTCCCTGGGTTCCAGGTTTATCTCTATCAGTGAATCCGGACTTGTTATGAAATGGTCAGATGCCGGTTTTGTAAAGAGTGCAAGAAAAACGGATATGGGCTCAGTGGAAAAATTACGAACCATGGCTTGAGCTGATGTTGTATTGTACTGAAGTACATTACCGGGAGCGACTAACCGGCCCTCAAGTCCCTGATCGGTCACCAGTGTATCCGTATAAGTGAAAACGTTGTTTTGGCTTGCTCCCCTCACTATAAAAAGCCAGGTATCCCGTGTGCCAGGCATGGTAAGGTGTATATCTGCTCTTCCTGAATCATCAGTGGTAATATGGGGGATCCAGACATAGTCATTATTGGTCAGAGAAAGAGATTTGGGTAACATATAGGAATCTACAGGGATCCGTTTTCGGGAATAATGTTTTGCAGCGCGGAGAAGTTCCGGTGATAGCTGATGGGGAATGTTTGACTTGCCCGGAGAGATATCTGTAATGTTTTCGCTCACAAAAGGAGTACCCGTTTTATACATCGCTAACCAGATATCATGATATGCCTTTGCATAGGGAGGATAAAGATTTCCCGAAAATGAGGGGTAGTAATTATTAACGGGTAATCTGCAATTGAAATTTTCGTTATCAATTGAATCAGCTAATAGATGTAAATTGATGGGTGTCATAGTCGGTGGGGAAACGCGGTCATCAAGAGAAGAAGTCAATGGAGTGATGATTACCGACAATGCCGCTTGTAGTGGTCGGGAAAACTGGTCTTGCAAAACAAGCTGACCGGTGAGCGTCTCTCCTGGTTTAAGAATCTTATTACCGGTAAAACGTAATTTAGGTATGAGTGGTTTTTTCGATGATTGTATCGGAATACTGGAGTGTTTAATACCATTTCCATAGGCATAAGAAAAGGTAACTCTTGTAGAATGGGGGGAACCTTCCAGGAGAGGGGATTTGTAGGTCGCTTGACCTTTATCGAGGGAGAGAATAGTATACGCATTAATGGTATTTGATTCTGTGGTTGCGAGTATGAGGTTTTTAGTGAAGGCTGGGTTCTTTGAGTGTATGGTAATAATTGCAGTATCACCGCTTTTCTCTGAATAGTGCACAGGGCTAATGACCAGGGTATCTGGCATTTTAACCGATTCGTAGCGTACATGAAAGGGTAGTGAAATGGACACTGGTTGGTCTGAATAACTCTCTACCGTTGCACGAATGAGATAATTACCAGCCTTTCTGGGTTTGATAGCTATTTCTGTTTTTTGAGAAACGGGTAGTGTAAGCTTCTCCTTAAAAATAGTAGTGGAATCTTGAATCACTTCCAATAGGACATCAGCTTGTTCTGCTCCTTGTATGAGAGAAAAAGGGATAAGAGAAATATCTACTTCTTCAGAGGCAGAAAAATGCTGTTTTTTAATTTGCAGATAAGGATAAATATTTGCGTCTATTTGTTGAACATAAGCTGGATAGTATGCCTCTTCGGAGGAAGAATACAATGGTGATGCATCTGCAAACAGATATGCAAATGGATAATTCAGTTTCGTGGTAAAAGGAACACTAAGACCGAGTAGTGGTCCAAATGCCAGAGTGTCTGATTTAAGGAGTCTTGTGTCTGGAGACGGATAAAAGTTTAATTGATAACTGCTATCTTTTTTTTGAGTAACATCGGGGATCATTGCAGACTCTGAAAAACGAATGCAAACAGGCGTTCCACTTGATAATCCTGAAAAAGAGTTGCCTTTCAGGACAAATGTCGGAGTTTCTCTCGATGTAATTCTCATCTGACCGGTTTGCATAAGACTTGGTCGCAGGGGCTTTTCAGTAGGCTGGGCATTAAATAGAATGGTGTTCGACATGATTTTACGCCGAAGGACATTGGAATCCTGATGGCTTATTCCTGCAGGTATGAGCGCATACATACCTGAATTAAGTGCTACAGGAATTGAATCGCCAAAGGCTCCGTACTCGCCTATCGGAAGAGTTTGGTGATAAAGTTCGTTGTTAAACTGGTTGGCAAGTCTTAGAGTAATAGAGTCCCAGGGAGCTGTTGAATCAGTTAGCTGTAAATATCCTTTGAAATGAGCCGCCCCTCCTTCGGGATATTGGTTCAAACTGGTGTGGAGGAATATTTTTGGAGGTGCCTCCTGAACAAATCCCTGGGAAAATGCTCCGCGGGCAAATACAAAATGCTTTCCTTTTTGCATCACAAGAGAGAAAGGTCGGCTTTTTTTTCCACTTATACTTTCATGGCTAAGTACGCAGAGGCCTGAAGAATCTGTAGTTGTATCAATCAACATACCGTCTTTGGAATACATCACCAGTTTGTAAGGAGGGGGAATGTTTGTATCAAGAGAAACTCCCCAGGCGAGGAGAAGGTTGTTATCTGTTTTTGTAATCAGTTCAAGACTGCTTACAATCAGGTATATCTGTTGGAAGAATATTTTACTGCTTATTGAAAGTCGATAGAAACCGGGTTCAGTCAGTCTTTCTGAATATCTAAAGGCTCGATTTTCATAACGTACGGTATCTTTTAATATGGGTTGGTATTGTTGTTTCTCGTTGTGGTAATAATCAATATCTATGGTATGGTGAATTTTATTATAGAGGCTTTTTCTCATGGTATGGGAAGCAATATGAAAGTTTTCTCCCGGTCTGATAGTAGATTTTTGGAGGGTGAATGTTCTCCAGAGTGTATTGTTGGGTTTTATGTGGCTTAAATATTTTGAATACAGGAACCGGACAAGATCATTTTTTTCTTTATGTGCATCTTCTGCCCAGACTTGCAAGAAACGATAATATTTTTTCCCTGTCCGGTTATGGGGCAGAAAAGCAGGAGCTTCAAGAAAAAGGATAAACAGCCCCTCAACCATGTTGAGAGTTTGTGCTTTGTTCAGGTTGGCAGTAAGCTGTTTATAAGCTTTGTCTGGATGGTATTCAGGACGGAAAGCTGTTCGCATATCTTTAAAAAAAGAAAAGAGTTCCTTGCGAGACGCCTCATTGTTCTCTGATGGTGGAGATATTTCAGATAAGGCCTTAATGCTGTTCCATACTATGGTGTCTTCTTCTTCAAGGGGTATTGGAACCACCAGTTCCTGTTCCTTTTTTTGAAAATCCAGGTAATAACAAGAATAGAAAATCAGGGCTGAAATAATTATCAGAAGGAAATGTATCGAAGAAAATCTCATAATTTATAGAACTCAATCTATAAATTATATGAATTTTTGAGGCTTAAGAACGATAAGTTATTTCTGAATTTGTAATTGTGGCTTTTCGGAATTCATTAAAATCTTTTTGGCATGCAAGTGGGCAGATAACTCTTTTGAAATAGAAGCAGACATTTTATTTGCCATATTATCCAGTTCTCGCTCCCAGAGAAATTCTGTAATGTTCTTTAAATCTGTAATAAAATTCATGTACAGATATTTTCTGGGGTTAACTTTTACTCGATTTTGATAAAACCATTTAATTAAAAAATCATAGATATTTGATTGTGAGGGCCTTGTCAGATTTCTTCTTTTTTTATCCCAGACTTTTATTATGGCCAGCAATTCTCTTCTTTCAATATTTTCAGGCAAAAAATATATACCGGCTTTAGGGTCCAGATAAAGTCTGGAATCAGACGGTGATTGTCTATTGGACTTTTCATCAAGGGGGTAGTTTTCTCCTATGAATAAAACGTTTATCTGGGAGAAAAACCATGCTCGCAGGCTGAATTTTATCGTTATCCATTTTCCTGATTTATATACTGGAAAGGTCATAACAAACTCCTTTGAATACAACAGGGGAATAACTTGAAAATGGGGGGCTTTCAATCTTCCGAATTGTATTTCTGACTTAACGGTTAGTAACTCTCAGGCGCTTTATTATTATTATCGAGACGAATGATAAAAGACTTTAATTTTGCTGAAAATTATGTGATAAATATCACATTACTGTTTAAAATCAACTTATATTTGCGTTATTGCAGAAAATTCCTATGAAGCAACCTCGAAATAATAAACGGCCTCATTATCCAACAAATTTTGTCAGCAGTTTAAAAATCATCCTATGGTTTTTTTATGAAATGTTCAGTAATGTTTTCGAAATTTGGTCATTACGGAAGTTTTATAAAAATAGGTCAATAAATGTGGAAAACCCCTCCGTTGCTCTGGTGGGGGATAATCTCGATGAGGTAAATGGAATAGCATTAAGTAGCAGGACTCTTGTTCGAACCATGAGAAGACAAGGTCGAAGGGTGTATCTCATAGGAGTTGCGTTCCATACTAAGCCCGCGCGGATGGAAGAAAAAGGTGGGGCCATATTTATGGTTCCGGGGTGTTGTTCTATGGATCAGCCCGGATATGAAGGCAGCGAAACAGCTATACCTAAAATCGGATTGGTTGTTAAATTGTTACGCCGTTACCCCATAGACTTAATTGAAATTGAAGTTCCCGGAGGGGTTGGGTTTACCACTTTGGTTTTGGCTAAAATTCTTGGGATAAAAACTATCACTCACTATCGCACTGATTTAATAGCTTATTTTAAGTTTTTAATTAAAAATCCTCTTGGAGTTTGGGCACTTAATACCTGGGTTACCCTCTTTACCCGTTTCGGAGGCCCGGTCGTTGTACCGTCCCGTGCATTTAAGCCAAAGATAATCCACATGGGCGTATCGCAAGAAAATATCCATATTCTTCCCAGAGGAGTAGCCCTGAGTATGTTCAATCCCGAAAAAAAGACAAATGGTGCCTGGGAACGCTCTACGTCTAATTATTCAGGGATTCGCATCATTTATTTGGGCCGAATTTCTCAGGAAAAGAATCTGGATATGTTGATTGAAAATTATCCGCTATTAGGGAAAAAAGATTACGATGTAAATCTAACGATAATTGGAGAAGGTCCCTATCTTGAAGAAATGAAACAGTGTTTATCCCAGGCAAAAAAAATTGATTTTACTGGTTTTCTAAGGGGAACTGAACTTGCAGGTGTACTTGCTGCAGCTGATATTATGGCGTTTCCCAGTACAACGGATACTTTTGGAAATACCGTATTGGAAGCCCTTGCTTCTGGTATTCCTTGTATTGTATCAAATCAGGGAGGACCACAGGAAATTATTGAAGATGGGAAGTCAGGGCTTGTTTTTGATCCCAATGTGGAGGGTGACTTTCTCAAGAAAATTATATTTTTAATGGAGAAACCGGATATACTTGAATCTTTTAAAAAGGCTGCCAGAGAAAGGGCATTGCAATTTACTCATGAAAATTCAGCTGATACATTTTGGGCCTTCTACCAAAACCTGCTTGCTGACAGTGCCTGATATGTGGTTTATAATGAAAAAGTTCTCCCACAAGTATATTTGTTTTTACCTGCTGCTCTTTTTTCTTTTTCCATTGCTTTCTTACTCCGCTCCGGTAGAGCCAACACATCCTGTTTATGATTATTTACAGCGTATAGCAATTAAATTCGATTTGCCTGCTTTTTATTTGAATACACGTCCTTTACAAAAACAAGATATTCAGGGCGCCCTAAAGGCAATAGAATCGGTAAGTGTTGAACTTAATCAATGGGAACGGGAAAAATTTCACTATTACCGGAGAGAATTTTTTACAACTTCGAGAAAAGAAATATCCAAACTTATTTACCAAAAAGATGAACGGGAACTGATTGGCAGTAGTAGCTTTCACCTTATGTTTTTCTCACAGGATTCACTTCCTGTTTCACAGCAATATGGTCTGGCACATCTTCAGCTTAATATTGAAGGCAAATTGTTTTCGCAATTAGGATTTGTAAGCTCTGTGACCTTTGCGCAGGAACGGGCATTGGAGGCCCAATATGCCGAACATTATCAAGCCTGGCGGGGATTGCCCTATAACACCCCAGAAAAGGCTGATAGTAAAAAAGACCATTATTCCCTGGAAACTTATGACGCTTTTCGCATGGTTTTATGTTACCAAAAAGAACAATATACCCTTGAAGTGGGCAATGACTGGAACCAATGGGGCCCAGGAATCTGGCAACACCCTTCTTTTGCACAAAACTCCTGGGCATGGGTTCAGGATAGTCTTGAAGTTAAGAATGCTTTTGAGAGTGAACAAAACTTTAATCCTGATTCCACCCGTTATTATCATCATGCCCAGGCAAGGAGAGGATACCGCTCGCCCGGAGAGCGTGCCCCTTTGGTTATGGTGAGGGGAACCGCAAATTGGGAATTCCTCAAATATTCCAAATTTATCGGACAGAGGACGGGATTGTCCTATGATCATAGCTCCCATATTACCGGGCATCGCCTGGAGGTTGGCTGGAAGAATTTTTCCGTTGGAGTTTATGAGATGCTTGTATTCAGCCGTGAAAATATGGAATGGACCTATGCGCTCCCCTTTGTATCGCTTTTTATAGCAGAGCACATGACAGGTGACAGGGATAATGTTGCCATGGGCCTTGATATGCAGATAATTTTATGGAACAAGCTGCGATTATATGCAGAATTATTCCTTGATGATATGGTAAGCCCTTTGAGTTTATTTGAAGACTATTGGGGCAATAAATCGGCTATTTCTGTAGGGGGAGAGCTTATTGACCCTTTTGTTGATAATACGGTTCTTCAATTCGAATATGCCAGAGTTGAGCCCTGGGTATATTCTCATCATGTATATGATAATCAGTTTCAGCAATTGGGTAATACCATGGGTTCGTTATTGCCTCCCAATGCCCATATGGTAAATATTCGTTGGCGATTGGACCTTTTGCCAGGGTATTTTGTTTCTGCGGCCTACCGGTTTTATCAACATCAACATCTTGATAAAGGGAGTTCGCTCTTTGATGTACATGAACTGGATGATCCTGAAACAAAAAATTTCCTTGGTCAGGGTCCTGAAACCAGACATGATATTACCACTCGTTTTGGATATCATTGGAGTCATTATATTAAAACATCATGTTTGACTGGGTATCAGTATACTGATAACTGGAGAAGTGCGGAGGGTATGAGTCTGGAAGGGATGCTGCTGGGAGCAGAAGTTCAGCTTCGGTATTGATTAGTATATTAAAGAATAAAGAGTACCTGGTATCACATTACATCATTATTAATGCAAGGGAAAGAAAGAGGACAGACAATGCGAAAAAAAATTAAAGAACTACTTAAGTCGTCTCAGGTGAATGACCAGGTAGTGATTGAAGGTTGGGTAAGGACCAGGAGAGACTCCAAAGGCGGATTTTCATTTATTGAAATGAATGACGGGTCATGTATGGCAAATATCCAGGTTATAGCTGATAACACTTTGTCTAATTATGAAAGTGAAATAAAAAAGCTCTTTCCTGGCGCGGCCATTAAAGTTTCTGGTGAACTCAAGGCTTCACAGGGTAAAAAACAGCGGGTTGAACTGCTCGCGAAAGAAGTTTTGCTTTATGGTGCCTGTGATCCGGAAAACTATGTAATAGGTAAACAACGGGTTAATTTTGAGTTGTTACGCGACATACCTCATTTACGTCCCAGGACCAATACCTTTGGTGCGGTTTTTAGAGTACGGAATCGGCTTGCTGCGGCTATACACCGGTTTTTCCAGGATCGAGAATTCTTATACATACATACTCCTATCATCACGGGGAGCGACTGCGAAGGTGCCGGAGAGTTATTCCAGGTTACGGTACAGGATATTGAAAAAATATCTGCAGGTAAAGCGAAATGCGATTACAATCAGGACTTTTTTAAAAAGAAATCTTTCCTGACCGTAAGCGGACAGCTTGAACTTGAATCTTTTGCTTGTAGTCTGGGGGACGTGTATACCTTTGGCCCGACATTCAGAGCTGAAAACTCACATACCTCCCGACATCTGGCAGAATTTTGGATGGTAGAGCCTGAAATGGCCTTTGCTGACCTTGAACAAGATATGGCCCTGGCTGAAACCTTCTTAAAGTCAATATGCTCGGATGTGCTTGAAAACTGTGCAGAAGATATGGATTTCTTTAATTTACGGGTTCAAAAAGGACTTATTGAAAAACTACAGAACATTGTTGATATGCCATTTGGGCATATGACCTATACTGATGCCATTACAGAACTTCAAAATAGTGGTCAGAAATTTGACTTTACACCAGAGTGGGGCAGTGATCTGCAATCAGAGCATGAGCGGTTCCTTACGGAGTCTGTTGTGAAGGGTCCACTTATTGTGACTGATTATCCTGCAGGTATAAAAGCATTTTATATGAAAATGAATCCGAATGAAAAAACCGTCAGGGCCATGGATGTGCTGGTACCGCAGATAGGAGAAATAATCGGTGGTTCTCAAAGAGAAGAAAATCCGGAAATCCTGGAGACACGAATGAGGGCCGCAGGTTTGGAGCCTGAGGGACTTAGCTGGTATATGGACCTCAGACGGTATGGCTCGGTACCCCATGCGGGTTTTGGTCTTGGCTTTGAGCGGATGTTACAATTTTTAACGGGAATGGGAAATATAAGAGATGTTATTCCCTTCCCAAGGACACCGGGACAATTAGGTATCTAAAATTGCAGTTAACAGAAACACCACAGCAAAAATATGACTTTGTTATTGTCGGAGCCGGGCCGGCGGGCCTGGTGGCGGCCGATTATTTATCAAAGTCTTCAAAAGCTTGCTCGGTGCTTTTACTTGATAAAAAGCTCCCCTGGTCAGAGCCGGTTCCTTGCGCAGAAGGTGTACGCAAACAAGGCCTAAAGGAGGCAGCTCCTTTTTACAACGACCATTGGGAACGACAAGCAGTAGATGGGGTTATTTTTGTTTCTCCCGATGGCCAGAAGATAGAATACCGCCAGCCTGGGAGTGGAATCATAATCAACCGTGCTCTTATGCATAAAGACCTGGCCCAGGCTTGTGTGAAGCAAGGGGTGCATTGCAATTTTGATACAAAAGTACTTGAAATCCAGGGGAATGAAAATGGCCGCAGGACTATTCGATTACAACATCCGCACAGGCCTTTAATAAACGCCCGTGTGGTCATTGACGCCAGTGGGCCTGGGAGCGGTTTTGCGAATAATGAGCATATGGTTCGGGGAAATTTTGATTTGGAGCCCGCTGTTTTTGTCCATGCATCGGGTGTTTCTTATCCTGCTAAATATATACAGCTCTTTTTCGGTCAGAGCTATGCACCTGGCGGTTATGGATGGCTTTTTCCAAGAGGAGAAGGAACGGCAAATATTGGGATGGTTCTGGGAAAAAAATATGTAAAGGACTATTCGCTTAATAGGCTTTTTAACCGCTTTTTAAAAAGCGAATTTCCTGATGTTAATATTGAATTAAAAAAAGGGGGAGCAATAGCCTGTGGGAGTTCCAAAGCTCCTTTTGCCTGTAATAACCTGTACAAAGCAGGAGACGCCGCCAGTATGGTTAACCCCATCAGCAGAGCTGGTATCGTTGAAGCCATGCGGGGAGGTCAGCTTGCTGCTCAATCTGCTTTGCAAACATATGACATGAATGATGAATCCTGCAGAGTGGTATATTACAAAAAATATATGCAGGAATGGAATCGATTATTTGGTGATAATCATCACAGAATTCAGTTGGCCAAAAATGGATTTTCTAATATTCCGGATAAAGTCTTTAATTGCGCAGCGCGTAAGATTGCCCGCATTCCTGTAGAAAAAAGAACCATGGGTAAAATTTTTGCCAGGACATTATTATCAACCCCCCTGGTGTTATGGCATATGCGCGGGATGTTTCTTGGAAGGTAACTAACTGTCGTTTTCTTTTTTAATTAACTTAAGCTTTTCGGTTCTTCTTTTACGGATAATCTGTAGAAGTGATGCACGTTTCGAAAACTTAAGCATAATAGGGTAAAATATCCCATACACTGCAATTGAAGAAACAAAAGCGAAAATAAGACTTCCCAAAACAAGGTCTTTGACTTTCATCATAATGTTCTGAAAAAAAGCCTTATGCTTGGGGATCTCCATTATTTCAATCATGGATTCCGTTTCGTCTACCATTTGGGGGAAGGTTGAAATGTCCGGGAGATTAAAGACCGAACTTAGCCATTTCCCAAACATATATTCCAGGGGGTATATAATGGGCATGGTAATGGGGTTCGTGATCCAACAGCCGATAATAGCGGCTGGTATATTTACTTTAAACCAATATGCCAACATGGTTGCCAATATCATCTGCAGCGGGAATGTTGGAGTAAAAGCGACAAAGGTACCCAGCGCAAGCCCGGCAGCCACCGGTTTTGGCGAAAAGGTCCAGAGGCTGGGGATAAAAATACGATCCCCTAAAAGACGATGAATCCACCCACCTTTTAATTGCTTTTTACGGGGAGTCCATTTAATAATCCTGAGAAGAATCTCCCTGCGAATAAAATTTTTCATATCTGGGAAGGAAAATTAGAGAGTTTGTGTGGGAATATCAATAAGGAAAACAATCTTTTTTGCCTAAAAAGTCCTAAAAGATCTGCAATATTATTTTTTCAGGGTGAAATCGGTTTTATTTTGACCTGGTCTGCATTGATTTAGAAACTTAGAAGCAATGAATACTCCGGTAAGGATGCCCGCAGCATCTGCTACCAAATCAAAAAAACTACAGTCTCGTAGTGGGACAAAATACTGGTGGAATTCATCTGATACTCCATACAATACCCCCAGTACAATACTTTTCCAGATAATCGGCCTCTTCTCTGGAAGCTCCATACCAAACCAGTGTGGAAAACAAATTCTCACCTGGATACAAAAGCCTAAAATCAGATAAACAGTATAATGAATTGCTTTATCGGCAAAAGAAAATGGGGGTAACGTTACCGCACTACCCGGAAGTTGGGAGCCGATAAAGATAAGCACCATAAGGATTGATGCCGGCCCCCAGCTGACAGCCGTTGAGAAAAGATTTTTCATTGGACGGGTGTTAATGTCATTTGATAATAGCCATTGAAATGCAAGTAAATGTCAATATGATGTAATTTGTCTTCATAGTGGAAGACAGGGATGAAAGGCCAGTCATTATCATACTTTTTAAAGAGGGTCAGGTAATTAGAAGCAGAGAGAAGCCCTGGTGAATTCTTCTGGAAATCAATAGTTGACCAGTTAAACATGTCAGGGATATCTCTGAGTAATTTGTGCATAACAGATTGTGATTCTGTGTGGGAAAATGCTGCCAGTTCGTTGGCGTATTCTTCGTAATCAAGAGACTCAAGGGTTTTTATTGCGTACCAGATTTCTTTTATCGGGTTTTTTTCTTCAAGCCAAATTTCCTTGGGCTGGTGTTGGTCATGGGGTAAAACACAATGAATACCTGTATTCGCAGCCAGTGTGTAACACTCGCCTTTACTGGTAGAAGGACGACAGGATGAAGCTATCCAATAGACAGAATTTTGTATCCCTGATAAAAAACCGGACTGAAGAGAAAGGGGGTTATTATTTTCAGCGACTGAGATTGGGCTCTGCGCATGAATGGTAAGGAAAAACTGATGTTGGTTTAGACCTGTGCCTATCCAACCGGTTTTTCCGCCATAGCCTTTAAGTAACCAATGTTGTTCAAGCCCGGGGTACTTCTTTCGTAGTGAATCTTTAGGAGTAAGAGGTTGCTCATGCCACATACCACCTTCTCCAATTGAGTGCGCTATTTCAGAGAAAAAGGTATCATGAAAAGGTTTTTTGGATGAGTAGGTTATATGGGCGATTTGAGCATCTGACCAGGATAGTGTTAAGGTCATTCCGTGTTTGTTTTTGTATTCAACAGGCAGGCCATTTTCCCGGGAGCTAAGTGTGTATTGCTTAGCAACGGCCGCAGTATCCGGAAAGTTAAGTGAGTGAATATAACCTATGAATAGACATACACTGATAACAACTAATCTGGTTTTAAGTGATATCAGCATATATATACCATAGAAAGGTTAAGGGCGCTGATTTTAGCTGTGTTGGCCCTTGACTACTCTTCTTTTGGTTGGGTATCATCCTCGTCATTATTTTCTTCAAGAGCCTCTTCAGAATCCGAAATTTCTTCTTTTTCAGGTTGAACATCAGTCTCCGCTTCATTATTTATTTCAAGAGCGTCTCCAGAATCTGTAACTTCGGCTTCTTTGGGTTGAGTATCAGTATCTCCATCCTCATTTCCTTCAAGATCCTCATCAGCATCCATAATCTCTACGTCTGCTACAATATCAGAAGGTTTAAGACGTATGGCACGAACACCCTGAGTATTCCGTCCGAGAATATTGAGTGTGGCTATTTTCATCTTAATGATAAGGCCATTTTTAGTAAGGATCATAAGCTCCTGGTCGTCCTGCACAACGGCGATAGCGACTGCATGTCCGTTTTTCTCTGTTATTTTAATATTGCGAACGCCTTTTCCTCCCCGGCCGGTTATCCGGTATTCATCAGGGTTGGTACGTTTGCCATAGCCAAGTTCTGTTACCGTTAAGATAGTCTTGTTTTCGCTTATGACTACCATGCCTATTACTTTGTCTTCTGGGGCCAGTCTTATGCCCCGTACTCCCATGGTTCCTCTGCCCATGACGCGGAATTTGCTCATAGCAAACCGTATAGCTTGTCCACAACGGGTTCCAATCATTACATCCTGATCATCGGAGGCTTTTTCAACTCTTATGAGTCTATCGCTATCTACGAGTTTTATTGCGTTGATACCAGTGGCCCGACGGTTTGCAAAAGCGGTAAGAGGCATTTTGTTGATGATGCCGTTTTGGGTGGCGAAAACCAGCGCACGGTCGTCTTCAAAACTTTTTACAGGGACAAAAGCAGCTACTTTTTCTTCAGCCTGCAGGTTGATGAAATTGATAAGAGCTTTTCCTTTGGAAGTACGTCCTCCTTCAGGTATTTCATAAACACGAAGCCAATGGCATCTTCCCAAATTAGTAAATATGAGAATGAAGCTGTGTGCCCAGCCGACAAAAAGGTGTTCTACAAAGTCTTCGTCACGCACGGTTGCAGCAGTTATACCCTTTCCACCCCTGCCTTGGGCTTTGTAGGTGTCGGTGGGGATTCGCTTAATATATCCGTTGTGTGAAACTGTTATGACCATAGGCTCATTGGCCACAAGATCAATATATTGCACCTCATCTGTTGCATCTTGAATTGAGGTCCTTCTTTCATCACCATATTTGTTGCTAATGGCAGTCAGCTCATCGATAATAATCTGCTTCCGCCGTTCTTCGTTAGAGAGAATGTCTTTAAGGTCAGCGATTTTTATCTGTAGCTCTCTGTATTCATTTTCGATTTTTTCGATTTCCAGGCCGGTAAGAGAGCGCAATCTCATTTCTACGATAGCATGGGCTTGCTTTTCGCTTAGTGAAAAATATTCTTGTAGTTTGGCCCTGGCTTCTTCAGCGCTTGAAGATTCGCGTATAGTGGCAATGACCTTATCTATATTCTGAAGAGCAATACGTAATCCTTCAAGGATATGGGCACGGGCTTCTGCATTTCTGAGGTCAAATTGTGAGCGTCTGACAACAATGACATGGCGATGTTTGATGTACTCCTGAATGAGAGAACGGAGTGGAAGTACTTTTGGTTTTCCGTCTACCAGGGCAAGGTTGTTGATAGAAAAGGTACCCTGTAGTTGGGTATACTTATACAATTGGTTAAGGACTACCTCAGGAAAGGCGTCTTTTTTAAGTTCAATCACAATCCGCATACCGTCTTTGTCTGATTCATCACGGATGTCAGAAATAACTTCAATAACTTTGTGACGGACCAGGTCAGCCATTTTTTCGAGTAGATTTGATTTATTAACCTGGAATGGAATCTCTGTTACGATGATACGCTGCCGCCCTTTGGCAAAGTCCTCAACGTCTGTTAAGGCCCTTACTTGCACCTTGCCACGACCGGTAAGATAAGCCATTCTAATGCCTTGTCTGCCATGAATAATGCCGCCTGTGGGGAAATCAGGACCCGAAACAAGGGCGAAAAGTTCCTCATCGGGTATTTCGGGGTCTTGAATAACTGCAACTATTGCGTTGGTTATTTCTCTGAGATTGTGTGGAGCAAGGTTCGTTGCCATGCCCACAGCAATACCAGTGGTGCCATTTACCAGCAGATTAGGGAAGGCAGAAGGCAGCACGGTGGGTTCTTCCATAGAATCATCATAGTTGGGAGAAAAATCCACAGTGTCTTTTTCAAGATCTTCGAGCATGAGTCGGGCAAAATGCTGCATACGCGCTTCTGTATAACGCATAGCTGCCGGTGCGTCTCCATCAATAGAGCCGAAGTTACCCTGGCCGTCTACCAGGCGATAACGCAAAGAAAAATCCTGGGCCATGCGGACAAGTGTGTGGTACACGGCTGTGTCGCCATGGGGATGGTATTTACCGATAACATCACCTACAATACGAGCGGATTTTTTGTAGGGCCGGCCCGGATGTAAGTTGAGATTGTCCATGCCAAAAAGAACCCGGCGATGCACAGGTTTTAGCCCGTCCCGTACATCGGGTAGTGCTCTTGAAACAATCACGGACATAGCATAGGTGACGTAAGATTTTTTCATTTCGTCTTGTATAAGCGCTATTTGTATCCGCTCTTTTGGTTTTTCTTCTTCGGCCATGTAAGTTCCTTTAAAAAATATTAGTCAGTAAATGTTATCGTGTTAGTTGTTGCGTATATTGTTGAAGCCGGGTAGTTTCAGACTGGCAGGTCTGGTCAACCTGGAGTGGTGTGATGGTAATATAGTGTTGGTCAAGACCCAAATCATCTGCTTCGGGAAGGAATTGTGACTTATCTTTAAAACCATATAACCAATATTCACTGTGCCCCCGGACGGTTTTGTGTTCAATATATTCATCGTCAAAAATGGCTGTACTCATATTACAAACCCGGGTACCACATATCGCTGACGGTTCACAGTCCGGAAAGTTTACATTCCAAAACGTTCCGGGAGCAAAGTTGAAAAGCCCCGGTATATCAAGGATCTGAGAAAACCATTTGGCGGCATTTTTAGTATGAACCAGGGATTTGTCCCAAATAGAAAGGGAAACAGAGGGAATACCCCAGGTTGCTCCTTCTCTGGCGCCTGCTACGGTGCCTGAATAAAGCGAGCTTAACCCTGCGTTTTCTCCGGGATTGATGCCTGATACTACCAGATCGAAAGAAACATCTTTAAATAAATGGCATACGGCTAATTTAACACAGTCAGAAGGTGAACCGGCTACCTGAAAGGCAGGAAAGGGTTTGCCGGTTAGAGGCTCGTATCTCAGACTACTGTTAATGGTGATGGCCTGACTTATTGCAGATTGTTCACTGTCGGGAACCACCAAAAATAGTTCATGCTCATGGCCGAGTTCCTCAATTAATGGAATGATAAACGTACTTTGGCAGCCGTCATCATTTGTAATTAAAATTTTCATCTATTTCTAGCCATGCGGTATATAGGTTTCCGCAAAAAAAAAGCGGGATTTGTGCTTAAATAAAGAGCTCCATTTGAGGAAATTCCAATAATAGAAACTTAAAAAAAAACGTACGTCTATTCAAGTTAATAGATGGCTTTTTTAGCCCTGTAAATAAAGGCTGAAAAGTAAATTACCCCCTGAAAAAAAAGGATTTCTTTTCATAGAAAAATAGTGATGATTTTCATCCCAATTCGGTGATTTTTTATGGTTGATGAAGGATAACGTGTTCTCCATGAACAGGGGTGTAGAAATCCTCATTCTTAATCTTGAAAGTTAATATCCTTTGTGAACGAAAAAGGGGATTCACAAGGGTGGAAATTAATATGCATACCATAATTTTGAGGTGAAATTTTGGGTGAAGATTAAAAAAAGAAGGCAGTTAGTGTAGAAAAAATACGATGAGAGTATTAGTTTTCCTGGCTATTGTTGTTGATTATTAACTTTTTAGCTGAGGCAGTCTATTGGCATTTAAATCACCCAAAGGAACCCGAGATTTTTATCCGAATTTAATGAGGGTTCAGAACCACATTTTTTCTATCTGGAAAAACACCTGTAAAGCTTTCGGATACGAAGAATATGAAGGCCCTGTGTTCGAACAGCTTGAGTTATATACACAAAAATCAGGTGAAGAAATTGTCGAACAATTGTACTGCTTTAAAGACAAAGGCGGAAGAGATCTGGCTTTACGTCCAGAGCTAACCCCGAGTCTTGCTCGTATGGTTAATTTAAAAGCACCGGAATTAAAGTTTCCTTTGAGGTGGTTTGCAGTACCGCGTCTTTATCGTTATGAGCGGGCCCAAAAGGGCCGGCTGCGTGAATTTTACCAACTTAATATGGATATAATTGGGTGCACAAGTCTAACGGCTGAGGCCGATTTGATTTCAGCTGTAATAGAGATGCTTTGTGCTTTTGGGCTTAACGATAAGGACTTTGCCGTAGGTCTTTCAAGCAGAAGGCTTATTCGAGAATTTTTAGCCGCTCAAATACCTGAAGACAAAATAGGTCAGGTTTATCGGGTGTTAGATAAGCGGGGGAAGATAACCGAAGATTTATTTAATAAAATGCTGACAGATTTATCAATTTCACAAGGCGCGATAGAATCAATCAATTCGTTCCTGAATGCCACAACACTTTCTGAATTGAAACAAATGCAATGTGGAGGACTGCTGGACGATGCTGTAACAGAGCTCGAAGAGCTCTTTAACACGCTTGAAAGAGTAGGGTACACAGGCTATCTACAGCTCGATTTGTCCATTATTAGAGGGCTCGATTATTACACAGGGGTAGTGTTTGAAGTGTTTGACCGCAATAAATCCCTGAGAGCTATTGCAGGAGGAGGCCGGTATGATAATCTGCTTGCCAATCTTGGAGGCAAGCAATTGAGCGGAGTTGGATTTGGTATTGGAGACGTAGTACTTTATGAATTGCTAAAAGAAAAAGGACTGCTTCCAGAAAAAATTTATGGTCCGGATTATTTTATCGTTACCTTCGGAGATGTTGATGCTGATCTGTTATCTTTTGCCCGGGCTCTGCGTGGGCGGGGTAAAAAAGTCTTGTACCCACTGGAATCAGTTAAAGTAAAAAAGCAAATGTCTCAGGCTGTTGAGAGCGGGGCCGATAAGGTGATATTTTTTGGTTCTGACAAAGCACCTGCGGGACATTTTGAAGTGAAAAATTTAGAGACACGGGAACAAGCAATAGTCGCTTTTGATGACCTGTAGACTTGGGAAGATATTTTTATGACAGAAAAAAAAACTAATGCAGACCAGCCTCAAAATTATGAGGGACTTCAGCATCACATCCCTGAGCTTAAAACACCCTCTATTGATACCTGGGAGTTTCAATACCCCGAAAGCCAAACATCCATAACGGTGTCTATTCCGGAGTTTACCTGTATTTGTCCAAAAACAGGTCTCCCTGATTTTGCAACTCTATTTATTGAGTATGTACCTTTTGAACATTGCCTTGAGCTTAAAAGCCTCAAAGAATACATGTTTTCTTATCGGGATGTTGGGGTTTTCCATGAACATGTGGTTAATAAAGTACTTGATGATTGTGTTAAGGCCTGCAAACCTCGCAAAATGGAGATTAAGGGCGTTTTTAATATGCGCGGTGGTATTCAAACCACAGCCCTGGCAATTTTTACAAAAAGATGATTTTTTCTTAAACTACAAGCAGATTATACAACAGGAGAGTATTTAAATGAAAGAAGTGTTCAATTTCAGCGCAGGGCCCGCCGTATTACCCAAAGAAGTATTCGAGTCTTCTGCGGCTGCTGTTAAAAATTTCAAAGATACCGGGTTATCTATTCTGGAGATGTCTCACCGCAGCCAGGAAATTATGCCCGTAATGGATGAAGCCATGGCTTTGGTGACAGAGCTCTTGAATTTACCGGAAAACTATAAAGTACTCTTTTTGCAGGGCGGTGCCAGTACACAGTTCTTAATGGTCCCCTACAACCTATTAGATAGCCAGGCAAAGGCTGCTTATATAGAAACCGGTACCTGGAGTAAAAAGGCCATTAAAGAAGCAAAGTTGTTTGGTAATGTTGAAGTACTTGCCTCTTCAGCTGAATCTACTTTTTCTTATATCCCTAAAGTGACAGATATACCTGGTGATGCTTCGTACCTGCATATTACATCGAACAATACCATTTACGGTACACAATACCATAATTTTCCAGAGACTAGCGTACCTATGGTTGCAGATATGTCTTCTGATATTTTCAGCCGGACTTTTGATGTCTCTAAATTTGGCCTTATTTATGCCGGCGCTCAAAAGAATATGGGGCCTGCGGGAATTACCCTGGCTATTGTCCGGGAAGATATGCTCGGAAAAGTTAAAAGAGAAATACCTACCATGCTTAATTACCAAACTCATATTGATAAAGTATCCATGTTTAATACCCCTCCTGTTTTTTCTTTGTTTGTAGCTAAAGAAACTTTAAAATGGCTCAAGAACAAGGGCGGTGTTGCTGCAATACAGAAGATAAATGAAGCAAAAGCCAACCGGCTCTACGAAGAAATTGATTCGAACCCATTGTATAAAGGGGCTGCGGTTAAAGAAGACCGTTCATTTATGAACGTGCCTTTTGTTATGACTAAAGAAGGGCTTGACGCAGAATTTCTTCAATTTGCTCTTGAGAGGGGTTTAAGTGGATTAAAAGGACATCGCTCCATCGGTGGGTTTCGTGCTTCAATTTACAACGCGATGCCAGAAGAAGGTGTTACGGCCCTGATTGATTGTATGAGGGAGTTTGCAAAACTAAAAGGCTGAGCGAGATTACTTTTTGTTGCATTGAAGAGTTTTCTCTTATTTTACTGGGGGTCATGTTTTTGAACTCCATTTGATAGTTTTCACGAAACCTGAATGGCTTTCCAGCCTTCTCTTTGGTACACCTGCAGCACACTTCCATTAAAGCGGATGGTACCTGGGTTTGAAAGATTTTATATCTGTTACAGGGTTTCAGATAGAATGTTATGGTTATGAAGGTGGGATGTTGCTTTTTGAATATTACTGTTGGCATAACAGTATGTACATCCATGGGGGCAGGTGTCATAAGCACCGATATCAATACTTTCGGTACAGCCGCATTCTTTTCTGGTAGGGCCTTTCTTCACTCCAGGAGTTGAGGGATATAGTGAAGCAATGAGATTGCCGTCTATACAACGACCTTTTTTTATAGAGCTTTGCACCAGAGTATCATCGCAGCAGGAGTATATATTCATCCCATGGGCAGTTGCTATCTCAGATAGTTGTTCCAGCAGTTTTAGTTTCTGAGCCTGCTCAGGAGAGTAAACAGTAATACTTTTTTGTTGGCGGATAACTTCAAAGGCTCGTTTTACCTTCCCGTACCCGTTGACAAAGCTAATGTAACAGCGATGGACATGGCCTTCTAATTGCCTGGCCAGTTGTTCAAAGGTCTTCTTGTGATGGTCGTAACCGGTGATGTCTGAAATAACTATGGGATCGTATCGCCAGTTGAGATGCCGGGGAGAATAGTTGTCAGATAGTTGCTTTAGAGTGTTAATAGCAGTTGTGGTATCGACTACATTGTTTTCAAATGGGCGGGGGAGTGCGGTAATAGTGAAATTAAAAAAGAGACCATAACCCAGACGTTTGATTTCAGGGAGATGTTTGAGAAAATGTAAATAATTTTTGGACCAAAAGACGAAACAAGATACATCTTCTCGTTTAAGAGATACGGAATAAGTCTGACCGTTGAAGGGATTTCTATAGGATGCGAAGCCTGCTTTTAGTCGGTGCATAAACCAATCACCATAAAACGCAGGCACATCCGTCCTGCGTGAAACGGAAATAATGGGTTTTCGCTTCAATAGTCCTGAACTTCCTGGTGCTTGTATTCGAGATCGATGCCTGCATTTTTAAACATTTCTTCTGATTCCCCACCTGCATGGTATTTTCGTTCACACACTACGCGACATATACCGCAATTGATAATTAGCATAGCGCAGGTACGGCAGGGTGTCATCCTGCAGTAAAGTGTAGCTCCTTTTATAGAAACACCAAGTTTGGCTGCCTGACAGATTGCATTTTGTTCGGCATGAACCGTGCGAACACAATGTTCGGTTACTTCACCTGTTTCATGGGTTACTTTTTTTATCTGGTGCCCCACATCGTCACAGTGAGCAAAGCCAAGTGGAGAGCCGACGTATCCCGAAACCAGTAGTTGCTTGTCACGGGCAATGACACAGCCGCTTTTGCCTCTGTCACAGGTGGCTCTTTTAGAAATAGCATGGGCAACTTCCATAAAATAATCATCCCATGATGGTCTGGAAGTACTTGTAGACTCATGTTCAGAAGACTGGGTCATGGTGTCCTCCTCTATTTGTTATAACATCATTCAAAATGGTTATGATGTAGTAATGTAATCAGCAGACGAGGGCTTTTCATTGTTACTTTGATATCCAAACCCGCTCTTTGCCTGCTATTTTTTCCAGTTCTGTTGTAAAATCTTTGTCAGCAGTTACTTTAATATTTTCACTTTTAATGATATGCGTATTTGTATCTGGCAACTCCATATGCAAGAAAAAACTACAATTCCCGTCATACCGTGATGCCAGCATATGTGTTTGTTTTAATGTTTCTTTCTGGAGACCAGCGGTGGCTAATTTTACATGGACACCCTGGGTAAGCCTTGCTCTGGCCTCAGTTATGGGAAGTACCCTGTTTACAATGAGTTTATATGCCTGAGGGTTATTATCATCACGTTTGATTTTTCCGTGTACCAGAAGAATAGCATCTAATTCTATGTTTTCCCGAACTTTTTCATATACATCGGACCAAAAAACTAATTCTGTTTTCCCGGTAAAATCTTCCAATACGCCAAAGGCAAATACCCGGTTATCACGCTTTGAAATACGGGTGCGTAATCCGGACAAAATGCCACCGAGTATGACATCGGTATCCATGGTAAGCCTACCCAGCGAATCAGCGTCCAGGGGCGAAGATGTAAATGCTTTTAATTCCATGCGGTATGTTTCGAGGGGGTGGCCAGAGAGATATAACCCCAAAACTTCTTTTTCTTTAGCTAACATTTCGTTATAGGGCCAGGGCTCTACATCGGGTTGCACAAGTTCATCATGAAGCCCTGAGTCATCTTCATCATCGACCTGAAATAGTGAAGTCTGGCCGATTTCCTGATCATGCTGATATTTTTGAGCAATTAAAAGGGACTGTTCTACTGAGGCAAACTGTTGGGCCCGATTGCCAGAAAGCTCATCCAGGGCTCCCGCTAATATGAGGGACTCTACAGCACGGCGGTTTAATTCTGATGTATCAATCCTGCGGCAGAATTCCCCAATATTTGTAAAGGGGCCATTTGCTTTTCGCTCTTTCATAATGCTGGTAGCGGCTCCTACCCCCACATTTTTTATGCCGGCAAGTCCATACACAATAGCATTATTTCTACTTACAAAAACAGGGGCGCTTTCGTTTACATTCGGGCCGTTTACTTCTATCCCCATTTGACGACAGTCGTTTAACAGAATAACCAACCGGTCGGTGTCATTCAGTTCCGACGTCATGTTGGCTGCCATAAACTGAGCAGGAAAGTGCGCTTTTAGATATCCGGTTTGGTAAGAAATTGTGGCATAGGCCGCCGAGTGAGATTTGTTAAAAGCATAACTGGAAAAGGGAACTAATACATCCCAGATTTTTTCGGCGACATTTTTTGTGTATCCGCGTTCTACCGCTCCGTTAACAAACTTAGGTTTTAACTCAGCCATTTTTTCTTCTTTTTTCTTGGCCATGGCTCGTCGCATCTCATCAGCTCCACCCAGGGTAAACCCCGACAGTACCTGAGCTATTTGCATTACCTGCTCTTGGTACACAATAACGCCGTAAGTTTCTCCCAGAATATCTTTTAAATCGGGGTGAAAATAATCCAGGTCTTCACTACCGTTTTTCCTTGCGATGTAACTGGGAATGTTTTCAATGGGCCCCGGCCGGTACAATGCGTTCATTGCGATGAGATCTTCAATACCGGAGGGCTTTAGTTTTCGAAGGTAATCCTGCATACCTCCTGACTCAAACTGGAATACACCCACGGTCTGCCCTTGCCCAAAGAGGTCCAGTGTCTTGGGATCTTTTTCTGGGAACTCCAAGGGGTCGAGTTTATTACCGGTGTCCTTTTCAATCTGGCTGATACAGTCTTTAATGACAGACAAGTTGCGCAGACCCAGGAAGTCCATTTTAAGCAATCCAATATCTTCAGAAAAATGCTTATCATATTGTATCATGATTTGTTCTGAATCAGGTTGTTTAAAGAGCGGCGCAAAATTGATTACGGGCTCGGGTGCGATAATAACCGCTGCAGCATGCATGCCTGCCTGGCGTACAAGTCCCTCCAGTTTGAGAGCAATCTCCTGGAGGCGATCCGTCCGGGAAGATGCTTCCAGTTCTTTTTTAAGATCAGGAGAAGAGTCAATGGCTTCTTGTAATTTGGCAAAGGGTTTGTCGGGGGGGAATAATTTACAGATACGGTTGATTTCCTGGGCCTCAAACCCCATTACCCTTCCCACATCTCTTAATACCATTTTGGCTTTCATTCTGCCATAGGTCACGATTTGGGCAACAGATTCTGAACCGTATTTATCAACTACATATTTTATTACTTTACCCCTATCCAGGTCAGAAAAATCCGTATCAATATCGGGCATGCTTACCCGTTCAGGATTTAAAAATCGTTCAAAAAGGAGATTGAACCGTAGAGGATTTATATCGGTTATACCGATTGCATAACTGACCAACGACCCAACTGCGGAACCACGTCCTGGCCCCACTGGGATATCCATTTGTTTTGCGGCATTAATAAAGTCTTCTACAATGAGCATATAACCAGAGACATCCATTTTTTTCATGATATCCAGCTCAAACTCAAGACGTTGCATCATATCGTCGGTAACAGTTTCGAAACGTTTTTTTAAGCCTTCTTTTGACAGATGGGTAAGATAGGCAAAATCGCTTTCAAATTCCGGTGGGATTGGGCATTTGGGCCAGTATAATTTTCCAAATTCGATTTCAACATTACAGGAGTCGGCGATTTTTACCGTATTTTCAATAGCTCCGGGATAATTGCCAAACAACGTTGCCATTTCTTCAGGGGAGCGCATATAATACTGGTTAGAACAAAAACGAGGACGTTGTGGGTCGTCGAGTTTCCAACCGCCATCAATGCATATGAGTATATCATGGGCCTCGCTGTCTTCACGATTGATGTAATGAGTATCGTTGTCTGCAACAAGTTGGTAGCCTGCGTTTTTATGCAGGTCGTGAAATATTTTATTTATGGTTTGTTCTTCTTCAAGCCCATGGTTTTGGAGACAGAGGTAAATGTTTTCTTTGGTAAAGTATTTTACGTAGTTATCGAGGAGTCGCTCTGCTTTTTTTGTTTCACCTTTCAGCAAATGATAGCCTAATTCCCCTTGATAATTGCTGGTAAGACAAATGAGACCATCAGAATACTTACTGAGTACCTCATGACTTATGCGTGGCTTTTGCAAAAAGCCCTTCATATAACCTTCAGAACATATTTGTAAAAGATTTTTATAACCAGTATTGGTCTGGGCTATTAAAATGAGTCTGTGATACAAAGGTTCCTCAGATGTATAATCCCGCTTGGTGAGATCTTCGGTAATAAAGAGATCACAGCCAATGATGGGCTTTATACCTGATTTTTGTGCAGCATTGTAAAACTCCAGAGTGCCGAACATATTCCCATGGTCCGTGAGGGCGATACTGTCCATGTTGAGTTCATGGGCTTTCGCCAACAAATCATTGATGCGCATTGCACCACTGAGCATAGAGTATTCTGAATGGGTATGTAAATGAACGAAATTGGACATTTGGTTATTCCATAACTTTTATATGCGAAATCTTATCAAGAACATATTCATTCCTAAAACCGGTTTCCACATCAAGGGCGATTATTTTTCCGTTATCACTTTCTTTTATGATATGGAGTGGTTTGATTTGTACTGAGGGACGAGCGGTTTCGGAAAAACGCATGTCAACATTTTTTTCTACTAAGATGGCATATTTAATAATACGCACTTTTTCGGGTAGGGATGGAGGTGCTATTGATGATGTATAGCGGTTTTTTAAAGCTTTACTGGGTTCGGGGATGGGGGTGGCAGATTGAAAATAGATGATCTTGCCCCGGGGGATAGGGTGAGAAAATTGATTATTTATTTCATTGTTGATTGGCACCGGTTTTGCTCTTTGATACTGAAGGCTGCTGTCCCCTGGATACAGGCCAAACTGGTGTAAAAAAGCAATAACCGCTTCTTTATTTTTTCGAGGTACAATAAAACCATATCCGGGGATAAGCTCTTGTATCAACATTGTGAATTGTGGTATCGTGTTTAATTCTTCAAGCCGCTCAGGTTTGTCTATGTGTAAAAGTAAGACATCAGAAAATGTACAGCTGTTGAAACTTTCTGACCATTCTTCGAAAATAGTCTTGGAATTTATATCAAAGCCAAGCCAATCAATAAGGGTATTGTATGCTTCTTGAGTGAGACCGCTTTGGAATCCTTTGATAACAGATTCTTTTGTGAACTTATAACGTGTGAGGTTTTCATCATTTTTTCTTTCCGCAATAAGTTCTACCTGAAATCGGTGTAATGGGGATGCAGAGGGAGGTAATAAACTTTCAAAATTCGGAAGACTGATAGGTTGTTCTTGTTTGCTAAGGCCAGGATTTTCTGGTGTTTGCTCTTCTGTTGGTAAATTGATTTCCTGGAGATGAATCATAGGCTGGGAGTTAAATTTGGCATGTGTGATTTTACCCTTTGCAATGGTAAAGGCAATCAGGCCAAGAAGCCCGGCTTCCCTTAAAACCACGGGTAACTGTTCCCAGCATAAACCAGTCATTACTTTTTTTCCGGTATCGCTCAAAGATAAATAACCAGGATGTTCAGAATAAAACCAGGTTAATTGCACGAGCAATTCAATTGATATTTCTTTTTGATAGAAGCGGCTCAGTATGGCTAAAAAATTGTCACCTCCAAAAAGCCGGGTGTCACGCCACCAGGTATACAACTGTTGCCAGAGTTCGTTTGTTGAAAGTTCGGGTAATGCTTTGCCTTTAGCATTAAGTTGAAGCCAGCCTTTGAATTCTTCAACTGAGGCTGTTTGAACCAGGAACTGATAGAGCCAGCTTATTTCAAAACTGCTTAAAGACGAGGAAAGTTTATTTCCATTACTGAGTTTATTCATCAGTTGGGAACTTGATTTGCGATGAAGTTCTGCTTTTTGGGTAATTTTGATATCGCCCAGTTGTATTCTGCTTATAAAATGCAGGAGATGGGCGCTAAGATAATACTGATAGTCAAGGCATGCGAACGAAGACTCTTCCCTATATTCTTCTATAGGTAAAAGGTGTACAAGTAGATTCTGGTTCTCCTGAAAACAATGCCAGGAATTAACCGTCCCTTTTCTTCGGTAACATAAAAGTTCATCTTCAAATGTTGAAAGTATATTTATAACTGGTGTTTCAGTTGATTCTGTGATTTTCCGGGCTTCCATTTCGCTAATACCTCTATTTTCAGAAAGGCATATGACGGTAAGAAGACTTTTTTCCTGGTCAGAAAGAGTCTTTGTTGACCTTTTAAGTCTATCCATATCTGTGGCCCAATCATAACAGGCCTGGGTAACTTTACTCCCCTGTACCAAGCCCTTGGTATTATTCATCGAATGGAATAACCGGGTGAGGTGTTTACGGGGAGAATTTTCGAGAAAGTCTTTTATTTTTAGCATGAGGTACTATATAAAAATCCGTTATCAATCCACTGCAAACTCACCAAAGAGGGGAAGTAAAAACAGTGAGCTCAATAGTAATAAATTCCCGGCTTGATAACGAGCCAGTCAGGTTCTAAGAAATTTATTTCAACAAGTCTTATGAAGAAGAAAATAATGAAAAAGACCGGAAGGGTATCCGGTCTTCTCTACTAATCGATGAGGGTTAAGAATCAGCCAAGTAATTGCAATACTGCCTGAGGAATTGAATTCGCCTGGGAAAGCATCGCAATAGATGATTGATTTAGTATCTGAGCCTTGGTAAATTGTGTGGTTTCATAAGCGAAATCCACGTCCCTTATCCTGGCTTCAGCATCTTGAGTGTTAAAATGGGTGTTGGCCGTATTGTTGATAGCATGCTCAAGTCTGTTTATATAAGCACCCATATCTGCACGCATATTATTTATTGACTTAATAGCTGTATCAATTGCTGTAATTGCATTAAAAGAATTAGTTTGATTGGTTATGTTTGTCGTTGATGTGCCTCCGGCAGCCTGTAAGGTAATGCCGAGAGCTCCCAATGTGAGTGCATCAAGAGTAACAGATAACGTATCAACTGTTCCAGTTACAGAGCCTTTATTATTATTGGCTCCGATATGGATAACAGAAGATGTACCACCTGATACACCAAATGAACCAGAAGCACCATCAAGTAATGTCTGTCCGTTGTATTGAGTGGACTGACTAATACGTGAAATTTCAGTCATAAGAGCCTGGAATTCCGTGTTGGTGTATGACCGTTCTGTACTGGTGAGAGTATCGTTTGCGCTTTGAACGGCAAGTTCACGCATCCGTTGCAGCATTTCAGAAATCTCATTCGCTGCGCCTTCTGCAATTTGTAGAAGACCTATACCCTCGTTGGCGTTAGATTGTGCTTGCTTTAAGCCCCTTATCTGGGTTCTTAACTGCTCAGATACCGATAAACCAGCAGCGTCATCAGACGCACGGTTAATCCGCAGACCAGTTGAGAGTTTTTCCAGGGAGCTGGTGAGCATTCCGCCTTGAATTCGACTGGCGTTTTGGGCCATCATAGCCGAAATATTATGATTGATTCGCATGTGTAACCTCCTTGTTTATAAAAAGTACCAGCATCCTTGCTGAACTTTTTTTGCCTACAGGAACCTCTGTGTTTTTTATCGGCAGGAAAGTGTATTTCCTTTAATTTTTTTTTAAAATAAATTAATCGTTCCAGGACAGGGACGGTTTTACCTGGGTCCGAATAGGGAAAATGTGCTGATTTTCGCGCAATTGGGCAATTGCTGCTATCATCGCTCCATTGTCGGTGCAGAAGGCGAGTTCTGGGATAATCAAATTCAGATTTTGTTTCGTGCAATCTTCCTGCATTCGTTGTCTGAGATAATGGTTTGCAGAAACTCCTCCACATACTACAACTTTCGAACATGCGTTTTTATGGGCTGCGCGGATAGTCTTTTTTACCAGGATTTCTACAATGGCTGATTCCAGGGACGCGCAAATGTCATTGAGATGTTTCTTTTTGACATCTTCTGAAATTTCCGACATCTTACGTAAGAACGCTGTTTTAAGGCCGCTAAAAGAAAATTCAAAGTTGTTTTTCATATTCATACCCTGGGGAAACCGGATAAAATCTCTATTTCCATTTTTTGCCAGTTTTGAAATTATTGGTCCGGCAGGATAACCCAACTGTAATATTTTACCACATTTATCAAAAGCCTCACCTGCTGCATCATCTCTTGTTTTACCAATGATTTGGTATTTAAAATGATTTTGAACCAGACATATTTCAGTATGCCCCCCTGAAACAGTAAGGCAGATAAAAGGGGGGGACAGCGCTTTACAATTGAGATAAGCGGCCCCTAAATGTCCTTCAAGATGATTTACACCTTTTGCGGGTTTTCCGAGCATGCTTCCCATGCCCATGGCGAAAGAGGCTCCTACCAACAAAGGGCCGATGAGCCCCGGACCCCGGGTAAATGCTATTAAGTCAATATCTTCTGCAGATATACCGGCAGAGTCTATTGCGCTCTGGACAACGTCATTAATCTTTTCAAGATGAGCACGAGCTGCAATTTCCGGGACTACACCACCGTGACGCCGATGATACTCTTCTTGCGTAAATATTTTATTTGCCAGCACATTAAGTTCGTGATCTACAATTCCGCAGGCAGTTTCATCACAGGAAGTTTCTATTCCAAGGGTTAACATATACAGAAAGGTAATTGTTGATCCAGATGGCGTCTATTTAGCGATTGCATCTTCTTCCGTGGTTTTTATCTTCCAGGGTATGAGACATCAGAAAATATATCTTCTAAAAGAGGCAATAAGAGGGTTCAAAGGCGCCCGACTTATTTCCTGGACTTCCATTTTTACTATTGGTATAACAACATCTGTTGCTGGTATTATTCTTATTGGTTTGTCCATTTTCCTTTCTATCGCCAATTTCCAGGCTGACCAAACCGGTGGTTCGGCAACCAGTACCATAAGAGTATTTCTTGCTCAAAATGCTGAAGATGCAAAATCAATCAAGAGAGTAAAAAGAACCCTTTCCAGAGTTCCTCATCTGGATTCTTGTGTATTTGTGAGTAAAAAAGAGGCACTCACAGAATTCCAGAAAGAATTCGATCCTGAAATGCTGGAGGTATTGCCCTATAATCCATTACCCCCATCATTTATTCTATTTCCGGATAAGTATTACCAAACAGCGGATAAAATCAATCGCTTAAAAGAAATTTTAAAGAGCATCAGGGGCGTTGAAGAAGTAACTGGTTATCATGCACATCTGGTATGGCTGGATAAATGGAAACTACCACTTATGACTTTAGGTTTTTTTCTTTTTCTGTTTATCGGTGGGGGGCTGGTTTTAATTGTATCCAATGCGGTAAAGCTTAACTTGTTTACACGAAAAACTCTGGTTGAAAATATGAAATACTGCGGTGCCGATGAGGTGTTTATTACCATCCCCTTTTTACTTGAAGGACTGATTCTGGGACTGGCAGGAAGTGTTTTCGGGGTTACTTGTACCTTTATTGCGTTCTTTTTAATAGACATGATTTCTCCTGGTTTTTCCATTAAAGGCAAATTTCTCATTCCTCTTATTCTTATTTTATTTACTTCCTTAATGGGAAGCTGGGCCAGTTTCAGGACGGTTAGAAAATTCATACATGAGGACAATTAATTAATGGTCAGGTTGACTCGTTATGTTTTCCTTATGCTGGTGTTTGGGCTTTGTGCTACTCATTCTGGCTTTTCAAAAAATCTGAGCACAGAATTACAAAAGCAAAAGCGCGTTTTAAAAAACATCAAACATGCTCTGGAAAAAGAAAGAAAAGAGCTGAATACGGTACTTAAGCGTAAGACAGATGTACTTGGAAAAATCCGAAAGATTAATGAAAATACAGGATTGATTGAAGAATATATAAGGCAACTGAATAAGACAAGCAGGACGCTGAAGTATTCACAGGAAAAGCAGGAGACCGAGCTAGATTCTCTCATTAAGCGAATTAATCATAGGCATCGGTTGATAGGTAAACGTGTCCGTATGTTATTTATTAAGGGCAATCCTGTCACCAGGAAGAATATCTTTCTTGGTATGGAATTACAGGACAATACCGATTTTTTGAAAACAGTGTATCTCCTTAAAAGAATGGTGGAATATGATAAAAAAATGATTCATGAATCCAGACAGGATGAAATAGAAAAACGAGAAAAAATATATGAGCTGAAAAAGAAAATGAAAGAAGTAATAGCTTTTAAAAAATTTAAAATTCGGGAAATTACCAATTTTACCAATGAGCAAGACGAATTAAAAAATCAAATAGTGAAGCTTCAGAACGATGAACAGGCTAAGCGCCAGGCTTTAAATGAGATGGAAAGAAACGCAGAGGCTTTAGCTGCAATCATTAAAACACTCGAAAGACAACGGCGCTCAGAGCTTGCTAAAAACGCCAGGAAGATTAATAAAAAGGGTGAATTCTGCAGACCATCAAAAGGACGTATCGTTTCTATGTTTGGCCTGCATTATCATTCGAAACTTAAAACATCTACAAGAAATCTGGGAGTGGAATATTTAGGCGATGCTGGTAGTGCTGTTTTATCTGCAGCTGAAGGGGAAGTTGTGTATGAAGGGAATATTCCCGGATATGGCAAAGGACTCATTATTTATAACGGATCGGGGTACTATAATATTTATGGTAATCTCCATAATATTAAAGTGAAGAGCGGAGATAAGGTGAAAGGGTGTAGAGAAATAGCAAGGGTTCCCAGAGATATAAGTAGTTCCCGACGTAATGTGTATTTTGAGGTACGGAAAGAAAAGGATCCGGTTGACCCTGTAAAATGGTTGAAATCTATGATAAATTAGTTGTGTGGAATTAAAATTTACAAGAACGGTCGGTCATTCGGCACAAAAAGAATTTATCAAAAAGTCGCTTGAATCTGGTATTTTTCCTCAAAATATTCTTGTCTCAGGTATACCTGGTATAGGTCAGGTTCCCTTTTTACTCGATATTGGTGAACTACTTCTTTGTGAGTCGACAGATATCAGGCCTTGCAGGAAGTGCCGATCCTGTCTGGAGTGGCAAAACCGAAGCCGTGACAATGTTCATTTTTTAATACCACTCAAAGAGGCAGAACAAAAGCAAAAAGATAAACTAGCAGTGGCTATCGCTAAGCAAGTATCAGACTTGCTCCAAGAGCCTTACGGGTTCAACCCCTCTCCCCGTCAGCATATTTCAATTGAACAGGCCAGGGTCTTAACAACAAAAGAAAAATATGCTGAAAGCACCCGAATCACCAGGATAATATTTATCCTGGGGATTGAATGCATGATGGAGCCTGCTGCAAATGCCTTGCTTAAGATGCTGGAAGAGCCTCCCCCTAAAACCTATTTTTTGATAAGCTGTGAAAACAGGGAAAAAATTTTATCAACAATACTTTCAAGGTGTGTACAGCTTCGTTTACCTCCTTTGTCCCAGGATGATATGACACTTTTTGTTGAAGCATATGCTCAACAACATGAAATACCGCCCCAGAAACAACTCATACCTTTTTGTGCCGGATCACCTGGCACCTATATTGACTATGAACTGCATGACGGTGTGAAATTATTTCAGTTGGCTGAGGATTTTCTAATATCTTCTGTAACACAAAATTTTTATGCCTTTTCAGAGTTTATCAATGCGCATTCCGAGTTGTCCAATATGGAACAATGTCTAAAAATCATGGAACTGGTTCTTGAGATGATTCGGGTTTCTTTGCAGGTAAAAAATGGGTTGGCTGAATATATTGAGCATGAGCAGATTTTAAAATTCACAGAAATTATAGGTAATGTAGAAATTGATACATACATCAAGTTTTTGGAATCATCCATGAAGGCTGTTTCTCAATATTCGAATCCACGGATTGCTCTACTCGGTAATTTTTTGCAATGGAAGTAGTCCTGTTTTAAAAGGTACTCTATGTCCATTGTCAGCCCAGATACCAAAAGCACTTTAGTGCAAGCCCCAAAAGAGTCTACTGATCCTAATATCAGACTATTTGCTGAAAAGATGAAGGCTCCTTTCTTTGTAGCAGAATTACTTTGGAAAAAAAATATTCGTAGTGCTGAATCGGCCCGAAGTTTCTTTTTAGCGGAGTTCCAGGGGGATTGTGATCTCTCTCTTATGCTCGATTTTGAAAAAGCGGTCACCATACTCGAAGGGGTTCAGTTGAATGGTGAAAAAATCATGGTACATGGGGATTATGACGTTGATGGGATTTCTGCAACCGCAATTTTATATCGTGCCTTAAAACTCTGTGGCTACAATGCGGAATACTTTATTCCTCACCGGTTTAATGATGGATATGGTATTTCAGAGAAAAATATTAAAAAGTTTAAGGCTCAGGGTATTAAATGGCTTCTTACGGTGGATACCGGTGTTTCTGCACTAAAAGAAATTACTCTTGCCCGCCAACTTGGGATTAAGGTTATTGTTACTGACCACCACCAGGTTCCCAGTGAGTTACCCCCTGCAGAAGCAGTGGTGAACCCAAATCAGCAAGGGTGTAGTTACCCTAATAAGTCTCTATGTGGAGCTGCTCTGGCATATTTACTAGCGGTTCGTCTTTTAATGAATAAAAAAATATCTGTTCCCGACTATTTTATTTCTTTGGTTGCTGTAGCCAGTCTTGCTGATATTGTACCTGTTACGCCGGAGAACAGATTTTTAATAAGGAAAGGATTGCGCCTCTTACAAGTTACTCAGCATCCTGGTTTGTCCCGACTGTTAAAAAGCGTTTCTTTACACAAGAAGGAGTTGGCGTCAACTGATGTTCTGTTTAAAATTTCACCTCTTCTTAATGCACCAGGCAGGTTGGATTCGCCGATGTTGTCTTTTAAACTCCTTGATACGGATAATAATACCGAATCAGATCAGTTGATGTCGGTAATTAGTGGGCTTAATGAAAAACGTAAATTGTTGGATAAAGCTATTTTTGCGGAGGCAGTATCTCTTATTGAATCTCAATATACTGATACTGATAACAGTTGTTATGTACTTGCCTCAGAAAAGTGGCATGAAGGTGTTATTGGAATAACTGCTGCTAAATTATCTGAAAAGTATTGTCGGCCGGTTTTTATTATTTCTATTACGGGAGCTATTGCGAGGGGTTCCGGGCGTTCTTTTAATAATTTTAATCTTTATAAAGCGCTAAAACACTGTGGAGATACGCTGGAGCAATGGGGTGGACACCATGCTGCCTGCGGGTTGTCAATAAGACCTGAAAACATCGATTCTTTTCGACATAAAATAAACGAGACTGCAGAGTCCTTTTTTAAAGAAGTGTCCACCAAGAAGTCGTTTGCTCCTGATATATGTGTAACCCTTGCTGATATAACAGATGATAATTTAGTATGGCTCAAGCGTTTTGAACCTTTTGGACCTGGTAATGAGTCACCTCTGTTTTTTGTTAAAGATGTATCCTTAAAAGGAAATGCCAGGGTTGTCGGAGAAGAACACTTGAAATGTGTTGTCTCTGATGGTAAGGTGCACTATCCGGTTATTGCTTTTGGTATGGGACATATAGCCAGCCAATTAAGGCCTGGTCAACCACTTAATCTTGCCTTTTATCCCGAATGGAATTACTATATTAATAGACGTACCATTCAATTGAGAGTTGTGGCTATAGATTTTTAAGAGGATGCATTATGGGAAAATGTGCGAGACATCCAGACCAGGAAACTGATTATATCTGTTTGAAAACAAATGTATATGTATGTGAAGAATGTATGACTTGTAAAGACCCGACAAATTATTGTAAATTCAGGGAGTCTTGTACTATATATTTTAATGAAAAAGAGGGGGAGTCCTCCGATTAAAAAGCAACCCCGAACGCAACATCAAACAGGGGTTCAAAATTCTCAATTTCTTCCCATTCTGTTATCCAGTAATTAATCCCAAGAGAAGCCTGCCAGCAAAGACCGAAATAAGGTGTGAGTTTATCGATATAATCTAATCCGATTTCAAAAGTAAGACTTTCCATTTTATCAGGAGGGTCTGGAAGTGGATTATATGCAATGTCGATTAAATTGTTTTTGGGAATCATATTGGTATACCCCAATAGGACAAGCGCAGATCTGGATTTGTTTGTATTTGAGGTGTACTTTTCAATGGGAATTGCGAGGCCGGTTTTGAAGAGGTAGCCTGACTCAAATTTAGCTGCGTTAGAGATGATACCAGCAGAAAATTCAAATGGTCGAAAGGCTGTTATTGATCCTGTAAAATAAGCGGTTTGTCGAATAGCAGATATGACCGAAATTTTAACATTTACCCAGGGGTTTTGTTTAAAAGGTCCTGGCGCTTTTAATAATTCTACTGCAGTAGCAGTTTGAAATGGACACAGGATGATTAGCCATATAAAAATGAACTTGAAAAAATCTGTCCGTTTCAATTTATTATCGTGCTCTTTCAAGAATATAAGATGCGTATTCAGCTTGGGGGATGGCCCCTGGCTTTTTTATGGTTAATTTACACCATAATATCTTTTCCCACTGGCTAAAAATGGAAATAATTAATTTTTCGGCCATACATTCAAGCAGATTATAGCGGTTTTTTTGAAGATGGGACTGGACGAAATTAGTCAATTTGGCATAATCAACCGTATGGGCAATATCATCTGTTTCAGCAGCTTTGGTGCTTTCAAAAGAGAATGTTATGCTTAAAAACAAGTCTTGAGGAGCTGATTTTTCTTCTGGTAAAATGCCAATGAAGCAATTAACCTTTAAATTTTTTATTTTAACAAGACCTTCCATATTCGATTTTTTTACCAATGCCTTAATTTTTACCTAATGTGAGAAGATTTTCCAATTTAATAATAAATAATATACAATAATCAGGTTTTTAAAAATACAGACCATCCTTGATGGGTTTGTACTTTGAACCCATAACTTTTTATACTATTTACACAAAGATTAGCTTTGAATACAGATAAACAGGAGTTTTTGTTCGCAGATATCTTTTTCCGGGTATATTATTGGGTAATATGAAGTTTTTTAACTGCTTTGCTGTTTTATTCGTCGTGTGGATACATTCCATTTGTTTTGCTGATAGTGGAATAAATTTAACGGCAGATGAAGGGGCTGGTGCACGATATTCTGGAATGGCAAACACTTTTCTCGGATTACCTGGAGATATAACTGCTCTTTCTGTTAATCCTGCGGCGATGAATGATGTAGAAGACTTGTCGTTTTCCCTTGCGCATTTCAGGAAATTTAATTTAGCTAATTACAATCATTTTGCCGTGCTTTTTCCGATTAATCAATTGAGTTCTTTGGGGTTAGGAATATCCAGGTTCGGTGTAAATAATCTACAATATTTTAGAAGTACCGATCCGGATGAAGAGACAGGAGAAACTTTTGACATAGCGGAATACCTCATTACCGCTGCTTTATCAAGGAGGTGGGGTGGGTTGGATGTGGGAGGAAGTTTCCATATGCTTTATCGCGAAATAGAGCAGTCAGGTTTTGGAATACGGGCAGATTTGAGTATTCAGTATCAACTATTGAAAACAATTTATTTTGGCGCTTTGTTAAAAGGAGCTGTTCCTTCATCCACCTATTGGACCTCTGAGTATTTTGAATATGAACCCCCCAATCTTTTCCTGGGACTCGGTTTTAACCTTCCCAGTGAGTATTTATATGGTGTGATAAGAGGTGCTGTACAGACTAAAGGCATTATTGTCAATGAAAGTAATTCCTTATATACTAAAAAGGGAGAGGCCTTTTATGATAGTCCTCAGGATATTTACCGCGCTGCTAATATTGGCCTTGAATATAGTCTGAATTTAGGTCTAAAACTCCGGTTTGGGCTTTCTGAATTAGGGAATTCATGGGATGAGTTTGGACCTAGTTTTGGTATTGGATATGAGTACAAAAAATTTATTTCTCTCGACTATAGTTTTCAGGCTCATCCTGAATTAGAATCGACACACCGGATTTCCCTTGTTTTTGTCCCATTCTTTTTTAATGGGCAGTTTAAACGAAATAGAAATGAATCTTTTTCCTCTCCACCAGTAGTTCATAAGAACATTACCAAATTACCCAAAAAAGAAGAAGAAGAAGAAAAAGGTGAACAGGCTGTTCCTGAATTGGAAAAAGAAGCTGAAATACCTGCAAAGGAAATTGATTCCGAAATTTTAGAGGCCCCTGAAGAGGAAGAAGAATTAGAGGAGTTAGAGGAAATTGAGGTTATTGAAGAGTTGGATTAATGATTTTTTTTCTTATTGAATGGTTTTTTAAGTAAAAAAGAATAACAAAATCCCCAAATTTTTTTAATTTAGATCAACAGATTAGTGGAATTTTAGTTATGAGCCCTATTTTTTATTGTTTGCTTATTTAATATGGTAACATAGTTAGTTGGTTGGGCTGGCCTGGATATTTGCTCAGAAATAAAAACGGAATAACAGCGGAGGCATATTATCAAATTTGATATTCGTACACTTGGGCTTTTTGAAGTGATTTCAGGTAAAATGAGTGAAGGTGAGGCCTTTGATTCCCTGAAGTTTGAAAAGACGGTCAATTTTTTAATTAAAAATGATGTTCGTAATTTGATTATTGACCTCACTGGACAAAATTATTTATACAGCGATGCCATAAATGTGATCCTTGGTTTAAATCGTAATATGATAAGAGTGAGTGGCCGGCTTGCTATTTTATGCCCGAACGCCAAAGTAATGGAAATTTTGGAGAAAGCCGGGATTCAAAATATAATGCGTATATATGCCTCTGAAACTGAAGTGATCGATGATTCTCAGGATATTATCAAGCATAACAGTGGTGCGCTTAGTATTAATGAAATAGAAACAACGGGAAAAAAAGAGAGTGTTTCTCAAGATTCTACTCCCAATAAATCTGCTGAAGTCGATGAAGAGCCTGATCCCAATGTTCTAAACATGGATATTGAAGACCCCCCTGATGTCTTTGAGTCGGGAACAGATGACGACGATACCCCTTCCATCTCTCTGGAATCTTTAGACACAGACGAAAATGATGCTGCGGCTTATGCGGGTTTTGATGCAGAAACTCAGGAAGACATCCAGACTTTTGACATTGAAGAAATAAATAAACAAAAGACAGATGACGTGAACGATACTGGTTTGCAGTTGGAATCTGATCTTGAAGAAATGCAGTTGGAAGATGTAAAATCAGAATCAGTTGAAGATACTGATGCAACAACAGACATTAGTGCAGTCTTTGATGATGATGATCTCTCTGATCTTGAACCTCTTTTAAGTACAGAACCTGATTCGGACGAGCCCTCTGATGCATTTAAACTCTCAGAAGATGATTCTGCAGCTGAATCACCCGAAGACGTTTCTCGTACTCGCCTTGGCCCACAAGACAGGCTCCGTAATCCTTCTGCACGAAAATCTACTAAACGTTCCGGGAATAGAACCTGGGAAGGTGATGAAAGTGGTAATACCGGTTTGATTCTGACCGATGATACGGTGAACGGAGAAGAGTTTGAAACCAAAGCAATCGAAGAAGATGCTATTAAAGCCCTTGGGGGGGGGAAGTCATCTTCTAAAGTAATTTCCATTTTTATTGGACTTCTGCTCATTGCCGGAGTTGCTGGTTTTGGTGTTTATTATTTTAAAACAATGTCAGTGTCCAAGTCATCTACTTCGATGATTGAAGAACCTTATATAAAACAAGAGGCGCCTGAACTTGACCCTGTACCCGAACCTGTAGAATCAGAGCCTGAGATAGAAGAAGTTGAACCCGTTCCTCCTGCACCTGTTGAAGACATAAAGCCCACAAGAAAGGTTCCAAGTCGTAGAAGTAACACCACTTCAAAAGTTGAAGTTGGGGTCAAAAAGTTGTTTGTGACTTCAGACCCTTCAGGAGCTGAAGTATTGGTCAATTATGCCAGCAAAGGAACTACTCCACTTACGATTAGTTTATTTAATAATACCAATTCTGTTATTCTAAAAAAGAGTGGGTACATTACTTATAAAGCTACAATCAGGAAGTCGGAAAAAAAGGATAACTACCATGTTAATCTTGAACCGGCAAAAAAAGAACCAGCAAAAAGAAATGCCACTATTAAAAAGGCGGACCCAAAGCCTGTACCTCCACCCAAGGCTCCTGAGCTTAAAAAAATTAAAATTAGCTCCTCTCCTAATGGTGCAATTGTCTTTGTAAATTCTGTGGTGGCTGGTAATACTCCTCTCCAGGTTACTTTGAAAAATGATGAGAATAAAATCATGATTAAAAAAGCTGGTTACGAGGATTATTCCACTTCTATTTCAAAAAATACGAGTAGAAAAACTTTATATGCTTCTTTACCAAAAATAAAAGAAAAACCAAAACCAAAGCCTGAACCGGAGCCAGAGCCAGAGCCAGAGCCTGAACCGGAGCCAGAGCCTATTATCGAAAAGAAAATTTCACCTCCTGAACCTGAGATTGAGGACGAGCCTATAGTAGAAGAACCTGAGCCTGCTCCGCCAGTTGCTTCCGGGCCTCCAGGACGTATTTTTATTGCAAGCAGGCCACCAGGAGCCACGATAAAAGTAGATGGTAAAACTTTGGATTTCGTAACACCTCACTGGCTTGAATTACCCTCAGGTGCACATACAATTAGCCTAAAAAAAGATGGTAAGAAGGCTGATAAGGTTTTAAAGATTAATCCAGGAAAAAACAAATCATCCTATATTATTCTGAAGTAGTATTTTGATGTGTCCCGAGTAAGTTCATTTGATTCGGGGCCTTTTAAGTCAAATCCGGTCCCTCCTCCTAAAAGAATTCCAGTGCTGCGCATATTGGTTGCGTTGGTTGTGCTCGCATTTGGGGTTTATAAATTGAGGTTTTACTTAAAACAAAAACCTATAGAGCTCAGCGAATATGTGGATGTTACTGATAGTACCTTCCTATTTAAGGATAGTCTCATACCGAAAACCATTCGCAACCAAAAACCTGCAATAGGAACAGAAATCATGTTTACAATTGATTCCAGTTCTATACAGTTGAAATGTAAACTTCCTAATGAAGACTGCTTTTATCGCCTGGACAGTCTCTATCCGGATTTGGGAAGAGAAATTTCTACTGTTATCACAAAAAAAGTGCTGAATAATTTGGCAGGGCATACCAATATCATAAATTATTGGCAATTTTTCTTTGATAAAAAAGATTCTGGCCAAATACCGAACCTCTATAAAATAATTGTGAAAAAAAAATCCAAAGCAGAAACGTATAGAGCCATACCACAAGAACGACAAAAAAACGATAATGGTATCAAAAATTACCGAAAGAAATTCTGTAATGGGAAAGGGAAATGCCTTAGTGATTCGTATTTTAATTTTCCGGTAAGCAAGGTTTGGTTTAAACGAATACCAAACGCTATGGAACAAATGGGATATGAAACTGTTTTTTGGCCCGTATTTAAAATAAAATTTTGGGGTTTGGAAGGTGCTCCTATTGGTCCCATTTCAAAAGGTAAAGTAGTTGCAATAACATCAATAGGGGATTTAGGAGCTCGCATTCGCCTTTATCATGGTAATGGATTATTTGTTTGGTATGAAAATTTAAGCCGAATCCATGACGATATATTGCTGGGGGATTACATTTTGGTAGGACAGATAATAGGGTATGCTGGTACAACTGGTACAAAAGTGATGCCTGATTTTAGTTTCAATATGGAAAAAGACGGTACAATTATAGATATATGGGATTTTTTTGGTTTAACTGACACCTATGCTTTAACCAGTGAAGAATTATGAATACGCATCTTGCCGATTTTTACTCGAAGTTATTAAAAAAGCAGGAAGCTACCTATCCGCTTGAATTTTACCGGTTTTTATATGAATTGATAACCACAACTGCTTTTTCCGAGAAGCTGATGTTAAAAGGGGATGTTAAAGAATATCATTTATCTCCTAAACGGATTTGTTCATTATTTGGAATAAACATAAAACAGGAGTTCGGAATATTTTCTGCTTTTGTCCTTCAAACATGGGGGATAACCACATCAAAAGACATTGGTGTTGCCATATTTAAAATGGCTGAATATAATACACTAAAATTGTCCGGTACCGAAACCATAGAAGAATTTATAAGCGCTGGGTTGGAATTTCCTGCTTAACGGAGTATCATTCATTAGTGCCTGTTCCAAAATCATTTCAGAATAATGTGTCTCGCATAACAGTACATTCCATAATTTCTGTAGTCTTTTTTCTTTCTCTGTTTTTTGTCTTGTGTCAATGTGGTACGGATCAAAATCCGATTATCGAAAACCGGCAAATTGACTCCATACCTGTTTTGGGATTAAAACTCCTTCCAAAAAGAAAGTATTTCCCTCAAATGGATACGCTCCCTGTATTCGTACAAGGTTATAATAAGGGTTTTGAATGTGCGGAGATAAAAATATTTGAATTGGCCATTGAACAGGATACCGTGAAGCTTAATGCCAGAGTCATGTTCCCCGAAATGATTGATGCATGTGCTCTTGTTGCTTCTGGAGGACAGGATTCAATTATCCCCCTTAAACTTACTCAGGACGTTAATGACGGTGTAACTCTGTTTTTTGTCAATTCAAGTGATACCGTTACAGACTCCATTCTTTTTACCTACAAAGAAACAATTACACTTTTTCGTGATTCAGTGTTGTTGCTGGATTCCACAGTCAATAAAGATTCCATTGTCCCACTTCGGGATTATTTTCAAGACAGCTTATTAATCAGCTGCGGAGATTCTGTTGACTTTGGTTATTACTGTCTTGATTCAGCTAGTGACACTCTTCATTTGCATTTATGGGTTAATGGCGTTAGAGGTTGGGTCAGTGACTGCGATTCCAGCTATACCTACTTGCCTGACAGTACATTTTTTCATGCATTTACTTCACCGACGGAGATTGGGTGCAGTAAATTTGCCGAAGATTCGCTCAGATATTACGGTAATACACCACTCCTGCCATAATTTTTTATCCGGGAATCCGGTTAAATCTTTGCATCCTGCCAGGCATTTTTAGAGTTTATATACTATGGTATTAAATTACATCTGGGTATCATTTTTCCTTATTGCTTTTGTGGTGGGGCTTATCAAACTTGTGTTCTTAGGTGATACCCAGGTGTTCTCAGACATGATAGCACAAACCTTTACCATGTCAAAAGTGGGCTTTGAAATATCTCTTGGCCTCACAGGGGTACTTACGCTTTGGTTAGGGATCATGAAAATAGGCGAGAAGGGAGGCGCCATAAAAATTCTTTCCTGGTTTGTGAGACCGTTTTTTCAAAAACTTTTCCCAGAGGTGCCTAAAGACCATCCGGCCAGTGGTTCTATGATGATGAACTTTGCTGCAAATATGCTTGGTCTTGATAATGCGGCAACGCCTATGGGACTAAAGGCTATCGGACAATTACAAGAGCTTAATCCCAAAAAAGATACCGCATCTAATGCCCAAATAATGTTTTTGGTTTTAAATACTTCAGGCCTTACCCTTATACCCATTTCTGTGATGGTTTACCGGGTTAAATATGAAGCGCTTAATCCCACTGATATATTTATCCCTATTCTGCTTGCAACTTTTTTTTCAACTCTTGCCGGGCTTGTTTCTGTTGCTTTCTTTCAAAAAATAAACTTGTTGAATAAAGTGATTCTGGCCTATTTGGGCAGTCTTAGCCTTATTGTTGGGCTCACTATTTTTGGTTTTAGCCGTCTAAATCAGGGCCAGATAGCCACCGTATCAAGTGTGGTTAGTAATTTGTTATTGTTTAGTATCATAGCTGGCTTCATCATTTTAGCGCTTATTAAAAAAATAAATGTATATGAAAGTTTTATAGAAGGTGCTAAAGAGGGCTTTACAACCGCTATTCGCATTATCCCATATTTAGTAGCAATTCTTGTAGCCATAGGTGTATTCAGAGTATCCGGGGCAATGGACGCACTTATTGAGGGTATAAAATTTGTCCTTACATCATTAAGTATTGATACCTCTTTTGTGGAAGCCTTACCGACGGCTTTAATGAAACCCCTCAGTGGAAGTGGAGCACGGGGTATGATGGTAGACGCAATGCAGACCTATGGTGCAGATTCTTTTGTAGGTAAGCTGGCCTGTACCTTTCAGGGGTCTACCGATACAACATTTTATGTTATAGCCGTGTACTTCGGATCAGTGGCTATTCGTAAAACCCGTTACGCGGTTACCTGTGGTTTGATAGCAGACGCTGCAGGGATTATCGCCGCAATTTTTATTGGTTATCTGTTCTATGGTGGTTAAACGTAGGGCTTTGCCAACCGGCATATTGGCAAGTGTTGATTCTCTTGAATAAATTCTAAATTAAACTCCCGCTTGAGGAATCTTGCCTCTACGGAATTATACCAATGTACCACTTTTGTATTTTCTGATAACATGATTTTTTCTCTTGCCGGTGATTGCGGGCGGAACCACTGAGCAGAAATTTCCGGGCCCAGTGGATAGAAAAAATCTGGTGGTAATACTTCCATATCCGGTGTACTCTGATTACCCGTGACCTGTTGCAAAAGGTGAGTACCTAACCGAAAGCGCTTAAGGCGTTCAAGTGGTGGCATTTGTTCAATTAATTGGCAGGCATTTGCAATGAGTGGGTTACCGGGAGCATAACCGATTACCGCATTATTTACACAGGAAAAGTACCAGGGTTCAATATTCCGGAATAATTGGTGTCCACCCGGCCAGCGTGCACAGAGTTCTCTTAAGGCGAGTCGGATGCCAGCGGCACTCCATTTAAAGGGATTTATACTCTGAAACAATTGGGAGGGTAGTGCCAGTGGTTCAAGTCCGCAAAATCCCCGATATTGTCTGAGTGGCTTTAAATCAGCAATGGTAATGGTATCTCCATCCATGTATATGCCCCCCTCTTTATACAGGGTTGCCAATCTAAGGACATTGGCCAGGGCAGCAGGCTTGGTGAGATTGTGGTAAAGTTCATCTGAGAGCTTTTTGCTCAGGGGTAAGTCTCTAAAATGTTGGAGCGTAAATTCAATAATTTCAGGACAATCACTCCCCATTGCTTTTGTTAATTCTTTCAGATTGTTGGTGAGGCCCTTATGGAGGAGGATGACCTGTTGCGGAGTGCAGTGGGCAATTGCTGACTTGATTGCCAACTGACATGACCAGGGAAGCGTTTCTCCTATCCAAATAAATACCAGCCTGTTGGGGATGAGTTCAGGCATGGGGGACTCCGGCATCTTTTTTCATTACTAACTGATAAGTTTCGATTTCTTTTTTAAAGCAGTGTTCCCAAGTGAATTGAGAGGCATAGGCAATGGCCTTATCAGCCATGGTCTTTTTTTCTTTTTTTGCAAGTTCACATATAGCGTCGGCTAATGTCCTGGAGTCACCAATACCGATAGTGATACCTGCTCCCGAGTCCCGGACGTGTTCCAGGGCCGCCCCCGTGTCTGCTCCCACCAAAACCTGACCTGAAGCCATTGACTCCAGGATGGAGAGTCCAAATGTTTCGTGTCCGCTTAGTGCGAGGCCAATTTCACAGCTTGCGTACCATCTTGCCATTTCTTCCCGGCTGGAAATAAATCCGAGATAACGTACTTGTTTGTGCCTGGCTGCCATTTCTTTTACCAGAGCAAGATCGGGGCCTGTGCCTGCGAATACCAGGGTGGGTTCAACCGGAAGTCTTTTGCATATTTCGGGATAAGCCTCACACAGTGTGCGTATTCCTTTTTCTTCCATAAACCGGTGTGGGAAAAAGATGGTCAACCGTTCCTGCTTACCCGCTTTTAGTTCTTTTATAAGTTCAGGATCTTTTTTGTCCTGGTTAAAGAGATGGGTATCGACTCCTAATGGTACATGAAAGACTGGTTTTATGTCATTGTTCATCATTCGATTTGCGATGTATCGGGATGACACCATATATCCGGAAAATTTTTTAAAACTCATGCGTGCATACCACCAGGCGAGTTTAGTCATTATCTCTCCTGCCTGTCTTCCTGCTTTTGAAAAAAAACGTCCAACATAAGTAACCGGGAAATCAGCATGCCAAAAAGAAAGCATTTGTGCGTGGCTTCCCGTTTTTTTTATGGCCCTTCTTACCAGAAGGGGCATAAGGTAGGGCGATCCAACTTCAATTACATCTGGATTATATTTCTTGATGAGCTTCGCAATAGGGCCCGATGCAGTAAGAAAACGATACTCCCAGTTTCCAGGAAATTTAAACGCATTAACATGTTCGATGACTGTAGTTTCGTTCAGTTTTTCTGTCTGAGAGTTTTTATCCTGCATCATGAATATATATTGATGTGGACTCTGCTTGAAATATTCCAGTTTTTGGAGATGATAACGTCTTACTCCTCCACCCGAGGGAGACCAAAAATTATTACAATCAAGGATGGTGAGAACAGACTTCATCAGTAACTTTGTAGCCAGGTTTTCAGGTTGTTTAACCCAAAGAGCTATTTCTTTTGAGTGGGGTTAGTGCCTATAATATTCACATTAGTCCAAAAGTTTATTAATCCAGATAACCCCTCTGCACGCAAAAGCAAGACGAGACTGTTAAGAGAATTATTCAGGGCTTCGAGTGTTTTAAAAGCTTCTTTCTGGTAAATGAGTTTATGAGCAAGGTTATCGTCCTCGGTAATCAATTTTACATTTTCTTTAACTTTTATCATCAAAGAGTCAGTCTGTTCTAATATTTTTGCGGTAGTGAGCAGAACCTTTTGCGTTTTACGGGTCATGTCGGGGATTGTATTTTTATTGGAGTTTATCAAAGTTGTTATTTCTTTTGAAAACTTTAAGGCCAGGTTAGCTTTCTCCTTCAGGTCTTTTTCCACATCATTAATGTCTGTTAAGGTTTGATTTAAATCTTTAAAAAAGGGCCTGAGTGTTTTATTAAAAAAATGGGGAAACGATACAACGCTGTCTTTGCCAAGTGCAAATAATTCAGCAACTTCCCGGTATTTAAGAACCATTGTTAATAATGCTTCGGCCTGATGAAGCATTTCTGCAATGCCATTATCAAAAGAGCCCTGTTGTAATGTGTTGAAATCCATGGGTTCGGGAGAGGATCCCCGCTCAATAAAAATCATGCGGGCCCCCATCAGACTATGGTTAAAATTAAGTATGCGAGAGTCTTTAGGGATGGAAAGTCTTTTATAAAACTCAAGGGTGACAATGGCGGCTTCGGGAGCATATTGGATATCAGCTACTTCACCCACATTTACTCCATCCATGGAGACCGGTTCCTGTGGAATAAGAGTTCCCACATTAGCAAATTGCACTTTTACCAAATGTGGACCTTTTAATAGATCACTAGCCATTTTAAGGCTTACAACAGAGGTGACAATGAGGACAACAAAACAGGTTATATAGCCAAGTTTTCTGTATGTTTTTTCCATTCCCCTAAAGTACAATTGTATTTCCAATATGCAATGTTGACACAGATGAATACCGGAGAAAATCAGCTGGAAATACCAGCTATTCAGATATTGGGCTGTCTGGGTTACCTAAAAATTATATATTTCAATCCGGTTACAGAAACAGGCTGGTTCAGGGAATATTAGCAGCCAAATGATAAAATTTTTAGCCTTTTTTTTACTGATGTCAATTTTTTTGGCCTGTATCCCTAAGGGTGTTGGCCCTACTCCCCGCCAAATCCGGAAAAATCCAGAGTTAAAACGGCTTGAAAACCGGAAAGTATACCCTGATTCTATCCTGTCTCATAGCCACATTATTGAATTTCCCTATCGGAATATTGAAGAAATAAAACTGAGCTGGAAAGTGGTGGCAGGCCTCAAACTTAAGTTTACCGAGGTGCGAAAACTACGCAAATTGATACTAAGTAATGCCCGTAAATACTGGGAATACCGGTATCCGGGGCAAAAGATACATTCTATTACGTTAGAAAATGTGAGTGTTATGGATGCCCAAATATTTCTGGATGAGGGTTACCCCCTTCTTTTTTATTCAGCTTACGATATTAAACACCGACGTCGACCCTATACTTTTGAAGGCTATGATATTTGCCTTGGCTATACCGGGATAAAAAGGCCTGTGGATCAGCGTGTAAGTTTTAAGCTTAATAGTGGACTGAGGGGCTATCTGGATTCAGAGTCAATGGTCACTGGCAGTTTACTGGATGTTCCCCGTCTTAAAAACTCCCAGGTACAGGTACTACAAATCCTATTGTTTATGCCCCCGGGTATTGGTCTAAAAGATATTTATAATCTTTTGCATAAAAAATACAAGCAATTGGGTAAAACCAATTATACTTTGCCTGTTGAAGATACCATGCATCCCGTAGGGAGTGTACGCTAAAAACCTATAAACTATGAAACAACTTTCTTATATCAAAAATCGCTATTTTCCCAAGAGACGAAAAACAGTATGCGTTAAGGTCGGCAATAAATTTATTGGCGGGGACGCTCCCATACTTATACAGTCTATGGTAAATACATCGACTGCGGATATCCAGGCAACGGTAAATCAGGTGTTGGAATTGGCTCAGGCGGGATGTGAACTGGCCCGTATAACCGTTCCATCTCTTAAAGACGCACGCAGGCTGGAAGACATAATGGGTTGTATACGGGAAAAGGCATGTATGATTCCGGTGTCTGCAGATATTCATTTCAAACCGGAAGCGGCTTTTGAAGCGCTTAAATGGGTGGATAAGGTGCGTATTAATCCCGGTAATTTCGCTGAAAGAAAATCCCCACTCGGTACCACATTCAGTGATGGTGATTTTGAAATCGGTGCTGCGCGGGTTAGAGAAGTATTCACGTCTTTTGTCCAGGAGGCAATGGTTCGTCAAAAAAGTATTCGCATCGGTATCAATCACGGCTCATTGTCTGAGAGGATGATTTATCGGTACGGAGATACCGTAGAGGGTATGGTTGAATCCGCTCTGGAATACCTGGCTATTTGTGAAGAGCTGGATTATGATCAGGTAGTCATTAGTATGAAATCTTCAAACCCCAGGGTGGCTGTGCAAGCCTACAGGCTACTTGTTGCCCGGCTGGAAAGGGGTTTTAAACCTTATCCCTTTCACTTAGGAGTGACTGAGGCTGGTGATGGAGCTGATGGCAGATTGAAATCGGCAGTGGGTATAGGGGCATTGCTTCTTGATGGAATTGGTGATACTATTCGGGTGTCTCTTACTGAACATCCGGTAAAAGAAATTCCGGTTGCACGTCTTTTGGTGGATAAATGTTCCCTGGTTCCTGAAAAAAGTGCTGAAGATGCGGTCAATCATAAAAACGAACATATAGATTATTATCATTATCGACGGCGTGAATGCCGAACCGAGACTATCGGTAATCTTTTGGTGGGGGGGCGCGAAACTATAGCGGTGGGCTTAGATGACCCGGGGCCTCTATTTTCTGCAGAGGGAGAACGAAAGCTGGAATGGTATAGTTCAAACAAACCCCAAAAATCGCTTCCTTCTGTGGTATCCGGATATATTATTCAGGGGGAGGGTGTTACCCACTATCATGATTATTCTATAGTAAAAAGTTCATACTTTCCGCCTCAACACTGGCCGGAAGGTCTTGTGGGAACGGTTGAAATAGTGCTGGAAGATATTTCATTCTTATCAAAAGTGGATATTTCAGTATTGCCGGCAAAGGGTTTGTTATGGTCGGTGGCACCTCAGAAAAACATCATTTCTGCTCTGCGCAGTCTTACGGCCTGGCTTCATCACCATTCCCGGAAAGATCCCATTGTTTTAAGGGGAGTAGCCACAAATACTCCGGGTTCAGATTTATATCTTGCAGCCAGTATGGGAGCCGTTCTGGCTGATGGGATTGGAGATATGTTACAGATTTCGGGAACATTGGCCGCTTCGGAAGCCCTTGAACTTGGCTACGGTATATTACAGGCCGCAGGTGCGAGGCGCACTAAAACAGAATATATATCTTGTCCAGGATGTGGACGAACTTTGTTTAATCTGGAAGCAACATTAGCCAGGGTAAGAGACGTTACGTCCCATCTGGGTAATGTTTCTCTGGCGGTAATGGGGTGTATTGTAAACGGTCCAGGTGAAATGGCTGATGCGGACTTTGGTTATGTAGGAGGTTCTGCGGGGAAGATTAACCTGTATGTTGGCAAAGAATGCGTACGTAAAAATATTCCGGAATCAGATGCTCCCCAGGCCCTTGTCGCGCTCATTAAAGAGCACGGCAAATGGCGTGATCAAGCGTAATCATTTCTTGTTCAAAATACATCCCACATTAACGAGGGACCGCTTCCAGTAGCTTTTTGGTATAAGTACTCTGGGGATCACTGAAAACACTTTGTACCGGACCAAACTCACGTATGTGACCATTTCGCATAACGGCAACGTCATGAGATATATGGCGAACAACACTTAAATCATGGGATATAAACAGATAGCTCAATCCGAGAGTGTCTTGCAGGTCTATAAGCAGGTTCAAAATCTGTGCCTGAATGGAAACATCCAGTGAAGAAACCGGTTCATCACATATAATCAACTGAGGATTGACACAGAGGGCCCGGGCAATACCGACACGTTGAAGTTGTCCACCTGATAATTCGTGGGGATAACGATTTTGGTAATCGGTATTCAATCCTACCAGAAGAAGTTTATCGGCAATAATATCATTCCAGTCCTGTTTGTTATCCGGATATCCAAGCTCCATTGCTTCTTTCAAACTGCTTTTAATCATGATGCGGGGATTAAGTGACGAATCAGGATTTTGGAAAATAATCTGGATATGTTTTCGATAAGGAAAGAACTGTTCTTTTGACAGAGAAAGGATGTCCGTTCCTTGCCATAAAATGGAACCGCCAGCAGCTGGAATAAGACGAAGTATGGCCATGCCCGTACTTGTTTTGCCACAACCTGATTCGCCAACCAGGCCGAGGGTTTTGTTTTTAGGGATATGAAATGAAATCCCCTTAACTGCTGTAAATGTATTTTTCCCTTCGCCGTAATTAACGATAAGGTCTTTAACGTCCATAATTTTTTGGGAATTGTGAATAGTACTTTTATTGCTCATACAGCGTCAGATTAATATGAGAAATAATTCCAGGAATAAAATCAGGGACGTACAAAGCCATTAAATCGTTTTTCATCACTAATGGTGGTTGGTCCCATATGTCCCGGGTAGACCTGAATTTTATCTTCAAGGGTATAGAGTTTGGTACGAATTGACTGTTCCAGAGCTTGAAAATCTCCACCAGGCAGGTCTGTACGGCCGATGGAACCGGCAAATAAAGTATCTCCGGTAAAGACTGCTTCTTCGACTAAGAATGAAATTCCTCCTGGCGTGTGGCCTGGGGTGTGTAGAATATCTATTGAGAGGTTCCCCAGAGTTAATTTATCACCATCCTCTACAAGTTTATCTGGTGGGGGTGAATTATCAGAAGAAAGCCCGAACATACCTGCATCCGTTGACAGTTGGCCTAGCATTTCAGCGTCGAGTGAATGAATAATCAGAGTGGCGTTCGTTGTTTTTTTTATAGCAGCGTTAGCCCCTGCATGATCAAAGTGGCCATGGGTATTTAAGATAAGTTCTATACTGAGTTGTTCGCTGGTCACCATGTCCATTATTCTCTCAGCTTCGTCACCGGGGTCAATAATGGCTGCTTTTTTGGTTTGTTCGCAAGCAATGATATAACAGTTGGCTTGGATGGGACCCACACTCAAAGTCTTGATAATCAAAATGTACTCCTTAATTTAGACTAAAATTCAACATGTTTTGGGCACTTCGTGCTATCAAAGTAAACGTGCATTACAAGAAAATAGATATTTTCAATAAGAAGATAAGATTTTTGTAATACTCTATACCTTACAGGGAAAAGTTTGCCAACTTGTATGGTGATTTACCTGAACCCTACTTTTCCAGTATAACATCGGTGAGCCAGTCAAGACCCCGGGTCCATGATTTAAAATGTTCTATTGGAATAGCAAATAAAATAGAGGCTATTATATAGGGGTCTCCCGGGATTTCATTATCCCAGTCAAGTATGAACTGGTAAATTTTTGTAATAAAATCTTCGGAAAAAGAGGCTTCTGAATTTGGGTATTTGTTGTTCAGCATTTTCGTTCCCCCATTAAAGAGTATACTGCACAAACGTACAGTATTACAGAGGTGAAGTCAAGAAAAAAATCAGTGGAATAACACTAAAATATATTTGGTCATCTGGAATACCAAAGAAATAATTTGAGTAGGTTTTGGGGTGAAAAATGCTAAATCTACCCGTGGCAGGACTCGAACCTGCTACCTAAGGTTTAGGAAACCTTCGCTCTATCCTGATGAGCTACACGGGCTTTTTTTGCAATATTACAAAAAATTGTGATAAAAATCCAATTATCTAATCTTGACTTGATTTTTTTGTCCACTTAGTGCTTGATATTATCTACTTTTTGGGAGAGGACGGGGGTTCTTAATAAAAAGAATAAAAGTTTGGACAGTATTCCAATTTTTTTGGTTTTTATTAATAATTATAAACATCTAATTTTTGACCGGAGGGAATAAATGGAATTCCCAATCAGGGCTATCAATTCGTGGTATCTACTTCAGCTACCTCCGGTTATTAATTTTGAAGTCAATCTGGCACTAAAAAATAAGATTGAAGAGCTTTCAGAACTTGATTGTCCAAAAATTGCTTTTGATGTAAGCGATCTCTCTTATATGGGAAGTCTGGCTGTTGGGGTGTTTGTTTTTGCACATAAACTTCTTGCCGAGCATAATGGCGATTTTTGTCTTTTTTCGCCTAATGAGGTCGGTAAAAAAATTATGAATGAAACTGGTTTGGATAATGTTCTGAATCTGATAACAGATCTTTCTGAGCTGGATTAATAATCCCGCATTTCCCGTACTCACTTTATTGCCACCACCCCCGCCTGATCTTACTTTTACTCTCAAAAGTAATTTTGAAGAAAGATGTATTATGACAGTTTATTTTTATAAAAATAAGACACAGTATTTCCTTGTGGAAGCCATACAAGCCATGTCTTCTCATTCAGTAGAAATTTTGGCATGGTTGTTGGATGCGCAACTGATTGAAGAAAAAGAAATTAAGGGCCGTTTTATCGGACCCCGGCGAGAAATGGTAACTCCATGGTCCACCAATGCAGTTGAAATTGCTCAAAACACAGGAGTTGCGGAAGCCAACCGAATAGAATGCTTTTTTGAAACTGGCCCAACGCCCGATTTCGATCCTATGTTACAGCAAATATATGATGGTCTGAACCAGGAAAGTCTTAAAATTGATAAGCAGCCAGAGCCAATACGTTATGTAGAAGATATTGCTGCTTATAATAAAAAAGTTGGGCTTGCTCTTTCTCCGGATGAAATTGAGTATCTCGAAAAATCCCAGCAGGAACAAGGCCGGCCTTTTACCGATTCTGAAATTTTTGGATTTGCTCAGATTAATAGTGAACATTGCCGTCATAAAATTTTTACTGGCAAATATATTCTTGATGGCCATGAAAAAGAACAGACGCTCTTTGGGATGATAAAACAAACGACCAAAGACAATCCTGGTTCGGTCCTTACTAATTACGATGATAATGTTGCTTTTGCTGAAGCAAGGAGTTGTCAACAGTTTGCCCCTGAAAATAAAGACGGAAGTTATGAATTTTCTGTGAAATCCATACCAACGGTATTTTCTCTAAAAGCCGAGACTCATAATTTTCCAACGACGGTGGAGCCCTTTAATGGAGCAGCCACGGGTGCTGGTGGTGAAATAAGGGACCGGATGGCGGGCGGCAAAGGGAGTTTGCCTCTGGGGGGAACTGCTTGTTATATGACCAGTTATCCCCGTTTGCAGAACGGTGACTGGGAAAAACCCGAAACAGCAAGACCCTGGATATATCAATCACCCCAGGAAATACTTATAAAAGCCTCAAATGGCGCGTCGGATTTCGGTAACAAGTTTGGTCAGCCACTTATTAACGGATCTTTACTCACTTTCGAATATAATGGCGATAAAGAAGTGTTTGGTTATGATAAGACTATCATGCTGGCAGGAGGCATTGGATATGCAAACAGGCGGGATACGTTAAAAGATGTTCCTGAAGCAGGGGATAAAATTATTTTGCTCGGGGGGGATAACTATCGTATTGGTATGGGCGGCGGAGCAGTAAGTTCGGTTAATACGGGTTCGAGTGAATCGGTGATAGAATTAAATGCGGTCCAGCGTTCAAACCCTGAGATGCAAAAACGGGTATTTAATTGTATTCGGGTCCTTTTAGAACGTTCCGAAAACGCGGTGGTACTGATTCATGATCATGGCGCTGGTGGGCATATTAACTGTCTGTCTGAACTGGTCGAGGGGCGTGGTGGGGTTATTGAGATGAAAAATCTCCCCGTTGGTGATCCAAGTCTTTCTGACAAAGAAATTATTGGTAATGAGTCACAAGAACGCATGGGCCTGGTGGTTAAAGACCAGGATGTTGCCATGCTGAAGTCCATTGCTGAAAGGGAGCGGGCTCCCATGTATGTGATTGGAACGGTGAACAATGAGGGCCGTTTTGTTTTTGAAAATAAAGCCGGGGAAACTCCTGTTAACATCACACTCGATTTTTTATTTGGTAAACCTCCCAAAACAACCATTGAAGCCGTAACGGTGGATTATGAATTTGCTGACTCCCCTTGTCAGGCTTCTGAGTTTGCAACAGATATCTATCAAGTATTGAGCCTGGAAGCGGTTGCGTGTAAAGACTGGCTTACTAACAAGGTTGATAGAAGTGTTACCGGTAAAGTGGTGCAACAGCAATGTGTGGGCCCTTTTCAGCTACCCCTCCATGGTGCAGGTGTCATGGCGGTGGATTTCCAGGGTGAGGCCAGTATAGCCACAGCCATGGGGCACAGTCCTGCTGCTGGTTTGATTAATGCCGCGAATGGTGCCGTATTAAGCCTGGCAGAGTCTCTTACCAATCTTATATTTGTTCCTTTGGAAAAGGGCATCAAATCGATCACATTGAGTGCTAATTGGATGTGGCCCTTCAAAGGACGTGGCGAGGCTGCCCGATTGTATAATGCTGTACAGGCTGTTTCGCAATATGCGGTTGACTTGGGGATAAATATTTCCACGGGAAAAGATTCTCTTTCCATGATACAGAATTATAAAGACAAAGAAGTACGTTCACCGGGAACGGTTATTGTCTCTGCTGCCGGATTATGTGGGGATATTGCAGGTATTGTTACACCAGAACTCAAAGCGGTTAAAAATAGCACTTTATTATATGTAAATATGTCAGGTACCCGGGACAACGCTCTCGGCGGTAGTAGCTGGGCGCAGACAAAAAGTATTGTGGGTAAACGAACTCCCTCAGTAGCATCGGCTACGTTATTCTCATCAGTGTTTGATCAAATTCAGCAGTGGCTTATTGCAGAACGCATCTTTGCCGGGCAGGATATTTCTGCTGGCGGACTGATAACCGCCGCCATGGAAATGGCCTTTACCGGAGACGTAGGCCTTTCGGTTTCATTTCCATCAGAACTTTCCTCCGATGATATGGCAGCTTTCCTTTTTTGTGAAAAACCCGGCTTGCTGATTCAGGTACGGGAAGATGAGGCTCAGGCAATGGTAGCCGAAATAGAATCAATTGGAGCGGAAGCTTTTGTAGTAGCCCGTTGTCTGCCTGAAGAAAAAAGTTTTAAACTGGAAGCGAGTGGAATTTCATTTGAGGATACTCTTAAGAATTTACGCCGGATATGGTTTAGACCTTCATATTTGCTTGAACAGTTTCAAACGTCCCCTTCTGAAGCCAAAAGCCGCTTTGAAACATTTGATCAGGTTCCTTTGAATTTTGTTTTCCCTCCCGCGTTTACGGGTAAGGCAAATGACTATGGGGTGGTTACAGGTGAACGGCCAAATAGTGGCATAAAAGCAGCTATTATCCGTGAAAAAGGGACTAATGGAGAACGCGAAATGGCATACTCCTTGTATGCAGCTGGCTTTGATGTGAAAGATGTGACGATGACGGATCTCACCAGTGGGCGAGAAACCCTTGAAGATGTAAACTTTGCTGTTTTTTGTGGCGGGTTTTCCAATTCAGATGTGCTTGGTTCTGCACGCGGTTGGGCCGGCGTGTTTAGGTATCATCAAAGGGCACGTGATGCCTTTAAACGTTTTTGTGAGCGGCCAGATACTTTGAGTCTGGGGATATGTAATGGTTGTCAGCTCATGACCCTTCTGGGTATGCCATATCCTGAGCACGAAGAAAAAGTAAAAATGGAACATAACCGTTCTGGAAAATTTGAGAGTGCCTTTTTATCGGTGACCATTCCGGAAAAAACAGGAGCAGTATTATTTAATGGCCTCGGTGGCTCTTGTCTGGGAATATGGGTTGCTCATGGAGAGGGCAGATTCAGTCTTCCCTTACCAGAAGACAACTATGATATTGCACTTAAGTATTCAAGGTCTGAGTATCCCGCTAACCCCAACGGATCAGACTATAACGCAGCTGGTATTGTATCAAAAGATGGCAGGCACCTGGCTATGATGCCTCATCTTGAACGGGCAATTTTCCCCTGGCAATGGGGTTATTATCCAAGGGACCTGAAAAAGCAGCACGATATGACGCCCTGGCTTCAGGCCTTTGTCAATGCAAAAAATTGGGTAACAGAATCTGTGGCTAATTGATATAAGATGTAACGATGGATTGTAACTCTTTTGTTGCAATCTCTAAATCATCATTTACAACGGTGTGTTCGTATTTGCCTTTAGTTTTGGCAAATTCCATTTCTTTCACTGCGTTTTGGAGTCTGATTTTTATTACTTCATCATCATCTGATTTACGGTCTATAAGTCGTTGTTGTAAGAGTTCCATACTTGGTGGAATAATGAGAATACCTATGGCATTGGGGTAGGCCTTGTCAAAATTTATCTTACCATATACGTCAAGGTCCAGTATAATGTTATCACCGGCAGCAAGAGAGTCATCAATGAAAGCTTTTGGTGTACCGTAAAAATTATTGTGGACTTCGTTGTATTCAATGAGCTCATCTTGCGCAATCATTTGTTGGAACTGGTCCCGGGATTTAAAAAAATAGTGTGTTCCGTCTACTTCTCCGGGTCTTTGAGGACGGGTAGTTGCTGAAATTGAGTATTTAAGTCGTGGAATGGCTGGCATAAGCCTGTCTTTGAGTGTGGTTTTGCCTGCACCTGAGGGTGCGGACAATACAAAAAGAAAGCTCTTGGAATCCACGGTTTAGCCTTAACGTCTATTATCTTCTTTGTTGAGTAAAGGAACGTTAAGCAAGGCCTCAGAACGCCTTTTTCGCTCATTTTCTACTTTATGTTGCTCTTCTTTGATACGGATATCCCTATCCAGAATTTCAAGGCGGAGTATGGTCTCTTTAGAGACAATTTCTTCAAGACGGTTAAAAATATGGTTCATGTTACCGATAGTATGAATAATTATCATAAAGGAAACAAGTAAAGCCCCTATGAGTAAGACAACCAGTAATAGTTGTATTTTAACGTTTGCATCCATAATTATACCCAGTTACCTGCAATATAATTTTTTCTCTTCTTATCGGGACTTTTATAACTGAAAAAGCATAGAGATTGGTCTATGGCTTGATTTTTTCTATAAAGCCACAATCAATAAATCCCTGAATGGGATCCGTTTTATCAAGCCTAACGAGTACTTTCTCATTCAGGTTGAAAAACAATCCGGTTCTTCGCCCCAGCAGCTGTTCATCTCGCTCGTTATAATCAAAATAGTCTTGCTTGATAGATCTGAGGGGCACAAAGCCTTCTCCATAGATTCCTGGTGCATCCAAAAGGGCCCAAAACCCAAATTCACTAATGCCTGTTATTTTCCCTGGAAATTCTTCGCCCAGACGATCCCGTAGTACCCAGGCTAATGCAGATTTCATGGCCTTTCTTTCAAGTTTCATTATCTCATATTCTTTTTCAGAGGCTAAGTCAGCCCACTTTTCCGCCTCTTTTCTTAGACTTCGGGGAACTTTATTGCCTTTCAGAGCTAGTTTTATCATTCTATGGTTCCAGAGATCTGGATAACGCCTTATGGGGGATGTGAAATGAGCGTATTTTTTAAATCCCAGAGCAAAATGACCGGTACAGGTAGTGCTGTAAAGTGCTTTTTTCAATGTTTTCAATATTCGTCGCTGGAGATAATCAGGGAATTTTCCTTCATAGGTTGTGGCACCTTTACTTAAAAGAGCTACATACCATTCACGGGCATATTCCCAGGGCTTTTTGTTTTTCCGCTTGGCATCGAGTTTCAGGCTGATGTCCTTGGTTTGAAACATCAGGTATTCCAGTCTGACCAATTCGGCGAGGTCTTTTGTCTCTGGGGCGGCGTGGGTCCGGTAAATTCCGGGAAGTTTATGTTTCAGTAAAAATTTTGCAGCACAAATATTTGCTGCGAGCATGCATTCCTCTATCCAGGTATAAGCTGAAACACGGCTTTTACAATGAATAGAAACGGGCGAACCTGATTCATCCAGGGTTACTTGTGGCTCGGGCATTTCAAAATCAAATAGTCCTGCTCGCGTTCGCTGGTTGCGAAGGATTCCGGTGAACTCTGCAAATGATTTTAGAAAAGAATCCCCACCCTCCATCAGGGCCTGGGCATTTTCATAGGCATAAAACTTTTTAATGCGGACAATACTTTCATAGAATGAATATTGTTCCAGTCTGCCGCTTCCCGTAAATTCCATTTCACAGGTAAGCGCAAGCCTGTCCGTATTTTCTTTAAGACTGCATATATTATTAGAAAGTCTTTCGGGAAGCATGGAGACCGCTCTCCAGGGGAGGTAGAGAGTAAAAGCCCTGAATGCGGATTCACGATTTATCTTACTTTCCGGGGTGATGTATTCTGATACATCAGCAATACTTACTTTAAGAATCCAGGTATTTTTGGGTGTTTTGGTGAGGGATATCGCGTCATCGTGATCTCTGGCGTCTTCCGGGTCAATGGCTACGGTAAACTCATCGCGTAAGTCATGTCGGTTATCCAGGGGTATGGCGTTTGGCTCCGGTATTCGGTCCACTTCTTTAAGGATACGATTGGAATAGCCTAATGTTATCTTATTCGTTTTGTAAAAAGCAGCCGCTACATCTTCAAATACATCTTTGTTTTTAAGGACTGCCGTTACTTCTGCGCTTGCCTTTGACTTTTTACTCCGCAAGGCTGTAATGCGGACAGAAACCAGATCACCTTCCTTTGCGTTTTTAAGTTGATGCCCCGGGATAAAGATGGCACATTGCTCGTTACTATTCCGGGGTATAAGGTAATGCCCGCGCCGTTTTTTTATCACACGTCCAATCACAAGACGATTGTTGGGTCGTTTCTTGTGTGAAGATGATGATGATTTTCTGGTACGAAGAGACTGGCTTTTCCGATTTTGTTTTGGTTTAGGCATTTGCCTCCAGAGGGCTTGCAATAATGCCCCTGATATGTGTTTGCAGGCTTTCAAACGAATCGAAATCGGCTGGTATAACCGGTTTGTGGATTACACAATGAATCGTGCCTGAGGATAATTTAAATGAATCTTTTGAGAGAATTTTCCAGGAGTCACAGATAGAAACAGGGAGAATAGAGATGTTATTGGAATATGCAATTTTAAATATCCCTGGTTTAAAAGGTAAAAGTCTGCCCTTTGAAGAACGGGTGCCTTCGGGATACACACAGTAGCTGATCTTTTTCCGTATATTTATCTCCATTGCCGGTCCCACTAATTTTCGTGATTCGGGATCGCTACGGTCCACAAAAATACAGTGCATCTGTTTCATGGCAAAACCGAACACCGGCCATTTCTTAATTTCCATTTTAGCAACAAAAGCAATTAAGCGGATATGGGTGAGGATAATAATGATATCTAAAAAGCTCTGGTGATTACTCAAGACGAGGTAGGCTGCATTGCTGTCCATATGTTCTTTGCCGGTGACTGTTATTTTTATACCGAGTATTGGAAATAATATACGATTAAAAACCGTGACACCGTAAAAACCAAGCTGCTGATTGTTGGTGAGGTAACCAATTATTACCAAAGGAAACCCAATAAGGATAACGGAAGAGAAAGAGACTGCGAAGAACAGAAAACCCTTTATTTGATTGAGCATAGTATCAGTCGATGAGGTGATGCAGTACTTTTAGTCTGCCAGTTTCCATGATATTTTTTTTCCGGCGAAGAATGGGACCACCCCATGCATAAGTTCCGGCACACTCCAGTCTTCCCGTTTGAAGCTGATGGTTGCCTGATTTTGTTCTAATTCATAAAATGCGCTTCCAAATTGAGAAGTAAAGTTTTCAAGCATTTCAAGCTTTCCCGCTTTTTCAAAAATACTGATAAGCAAGGGGATGGCAACTGGTGCAGTATAGATTCCCGCCTGGCCCGCAGCTGTTTCTTTACTTGCTTTGAGATGGGGGGCACTGTCGGTTCCCAGGAAAAATTTTGGATTACCAGAAAATGCGGCCTGCATAATAGCTTTCCGGTCTTCGGGAGTTTTTGCAATGGGCTTGCAAAAATGGTGGGGATTAAAGCTGGCGCCGAGAATATCATTCAAGGTGAGTAATAAGTGGTGTACAGAAATGGTTGCAGCAATTTTTTCTGGTGCTTCCTGTACATACTCAACGGCTTGTCTGCAGCTAAGGTGCTCTATAATTATTTTTAATTTGGGAAAATGGTCAGCAATATCTTTGATCTTTTCGAGATAGACACTTTCCCGGTCAAGGCAAAAAGCGTCCGGATCCTCTGCATGTACACTAAGAACCAGGTCTTTGGCCTGCATATGCTCCAAAAGAGCATAGATTCTTTTGACATCAGTAATCCCGTCGGCAGAGTTGGTGGTTGCACCGGCGGGGTAGAGTTTCCCTGCGACAGCTCCGGCTTTTTTGAGAATGTCAATTTCTTCTGTACCCATTGATGCTTTGAGCTTGAATGTCATCAGGGGAGTCATATTCGGGGCAAATGATTGAATTTGCTTTTTATATTTTTTTAAGATAATTGCATTTGATATTGGAGGCACGGTATTGGGCATAACCAATATTTTGCCAAAGTAGGGGATACAGTCCTCTACATAGTTCTTGAGATTGGGACCCTGCCGCAGATGAATGTGCATATCATCCGGTTTGCGCAGTTCAAAATCAAAGCGGGTCATTTTAGGACCTTCTGGGCTATGGTGTCATTAACCATTTTACCCAGTACCTCCCGGCTGAAAGGCTTTGTAATCAGCCAGGTATTTTTTTGACTGAGTACTTCCTGCATTTGATACTGATGTTGTCTGCCAGTGCAGAAAAGAATTTTCATATCGGGTTCTGTTTTTCGGATAATGCGGGCAATGTCTAATCCGCTCATTACCGGCATATCCACGTCCAGAATTACCAGATTGAAATGTAGCCCTGATTCGCACATGGTAATAGCCGTGGCACCGGTACTTGCTGTGGCAACCGTATAACCCATACCATAAAGAATTCGGGATATCGTTTTTCTCATGATAACATCATCATCGACCACCAGAACATCTCCAGAACCACGTTGCAGACTGATTGATGTTTTTATCCGTCCTTTTGAAGGCGCATCAATCCGATTAAAATAAAGGGAGAACGCTGTATTTACACCAGGTTTTGAATTTACTTCTAAAAATCCGTTGTGTTCTTTTATTATTTTATCCACAATGGCGAGCCCCAGGCCAGTACCTTGCTCCTTAGATTTGGTAGTATAGAACGGATCAAAAATTTTATCAAGATCCTTGAGGGGGATTCCTTCTCCTGAATCGGTGATGGCTAAACAGGCAAGCTTTTTGGCTTTACATCCCGGATGTTGACGGCGAAATTTATCAGTAACGGTAAATTCTGAGATCTGCAAGCCGAGTGTTCCGCCTTCTTTCATGGCGTCACGGGCATTAACTGCCATATTCAGAATGACCTGTTCGAGCTGGGTATTATCTCCCATTATCCATAGCTTCTTTTGAGGGATTTTTGTCTCAATTTTGATCCGGCTTTCAAAAGAAGCTTTACAAAGGGTGGAAACATTGTTTACGACATGGTTGAGTTCCAGAGGTTCCATGTTAATTTCAACTTTTCGTGATAGAGAGAGAAGGCGCGCGACCATGTCTGAGGCACGGCGGGTACAAGATTCAATTATTTCAATATCTTCCAGATCTTGTTCTGTTTTTAAGTCGTCAGCTTTTTCTTTGTTTGCAATAAGAGCCCGTTCTTTCATAAGAGAAATAGTTCCGACAATGCCACCAAGGACATTGTTGAAGTCATGGGCAAGGCCACCTGCCAGGGTGCCAACGGTTTCCATACGCTGAGCATGAAAGAGTTGGTTATTTAGTTCCACTTGATTAGTAACATCATCAATACGCAAAGCCAATTCACCCCGGTCACTGCCGAACATGGTGAACATAGTGGCCTGATGATGAATAATGTTCCCGTCGTTTTTCTTGAAAGGTAAAGTGTCAAAATTTAAACCGCTGCTGTCATTCATACTGATAACATCCATCATGGCGTCAGCCACAAAGTGATATTGTGGCACCAATTCCCAAAAGACTTTTCCCATAGCTTCATTTTCGGGAATTTCAAGAAGTTCTGCCGCGCGACCACCCCACATGGTAATCGTGCCTAAAAGATCCATGCCAATAATTGCAGAAGGCATCGACTGGATAATAGAGCTTAACTGGTCTTTGAGGTCCCGTATCTGCTGTGTCATTTGGGTTTGTTCCAGCAGAAGGGAGGCGTACCGACACATGTCTCTAAAAAGTTCCATCTGGGGCTGTGACCAACCACGCCTTGATTTAGATTTCTGCATGCAGATGACCGATTCACCACCGGCAGTTGTTCTGATTGGATAGGCGAGAGCTTTGGTGCATTCTACTTCCTGAACTACATTAAACTCTTCTTCCATGGCCATCTGAAAATTATGTTCAAGAGAGGCTTGAATAGTATTGTCGGGCACCAATTGAACCGGTGCCTTCCAGTCACTTACCACCAGGTCGTTTTTATCAAGACATTTATAAATGAGATTTGGGAATTCCTGGTCAGTTTCGGTAGAAATAAAATAGGGAAGGACTAACCTTTTCACACTTTTATCCACAGCCTCATTGGATACCGCTAACCGCCTGGATGGGCCACTACCTGGTAAAATATAGGATACCCTGTCAGCCTGAAGTTCAATAAGGAATTCCTCAATAAGAATATCGAGCAAATCATCATCATCAAGTCTTCTTGCGATACGCTGAATAAAATCAATGAGTTTCTTTTGGTTTTGCGCCATTTGGTGGCGCTTAAGATCGGTGAGTTCAAGTTTTGCGTAGCTGTCCAACAACCCGGAAAATTGTTCTCTGAGTTTTTCGTTTCGTTCTTTTAAATCTTTGTAGTCACTGTTTTCTGGGCTCATAATACGTACCTTAAAGGCTTTTTCTTGCTTACGCGAATATAGTTAGGCAGATGCTGTAACTAAAGGGGGGAAATGTGTGCTTATCATACAATTATGGGGGGATTTAAAGACTCTTATCCGGGATAAACCTGAGGAATTATCAAAATTCTCTATGAAGTTCTTGAATTATTCATTGAATTTAGCTAAAAAATGGCGTTATTTTGCAAATAGCTAATTGGTAAGGCTGCTAATTTCTGAATTAATTGGTATTTTGTTTGATTAAGGAGAAGGACTATGAAGGAAATAAAATTGAACTGCCCTTGCTGTAAGGCATCATTAATTATCGATCCCGAGACTGGTGGTGTTATTAAACACACAAAATTTAAAGAAGCCCCACAAAGTCTTGATGCTTTTATTAAATCTGAAAAGGGAAAAGGGGCAAAAAAAAAAGAAAAATTTAAAGAGGCCAGAGATAAAGAAGAATCAAAAATGGATCTTCTTGAGAAGAAATTTGAATGGGCCAAAAAGAACAAAGATAAACTGCCTGATGCTCCTAAGCCGGATATTTTCTGGGATTAAAGACTATTACCAGACCAGGACTGCTTTGATTTCAGTCTCTTTTTCGCAAGATATCAAAAACTGAGATAATCTAGGCTCATCGTCAGACGCAGTCCTGAATTATCAGCTCTGGGGATTTTTGAACCACTGTCCCAATCAGCACTTTTTTTTGAATCATCACTGCCTTTGTACCAGGAGTCGTTAGTACCGAATAAGTCCCAGGCAAGCCCGACATTCAGGTTCCAATGTTTGCTGAGTACCCATTCCGTATCCATGATGATTGGTATTTTATGGAGGGCTGTATAAACACTTTCACTTTCATCATCAGCCCGGGCAAGAGCGACAAGTGTGTAACCGAGACCTGGCTTAAGCCTGAATGTGTGAGCGACAGGGATACGATAATTCAAGGAAGTTTGAAAAGACCATCCCATAAGATTCATGTCATCCCGTGAATCTCGCCCCGCAGCAAGACCCAGGCCTAAAAGAAAGTTGAACTGTCCCAGAGGATTAAAGAGGAAGTGGAACGCACCACCAAAATGTTTGTAGAGTGGTGTATAGTCGGCAGAAAAACGCATACCTCCCGGTCGTTTGGTAGATTCTACCGCCTGGTAATTGATATCAATAAAATCCCACCGTCTAATAAGATGGGCCACACAGGCGTCCTGCCCTACTTCGGTAATTCTGGCCAGGGCCACCACATCACCTGTAAATTCATATTCCTTCTCACCCACAAATTCAGTCCGTCCGCGAGTGCGGATTTTAAAAATATCTCCTTTACGAATCCCCATGTTGGTTCCCAATCTGAGGACGAGGCGATCAAAGAATACTTTAATAATTTCTGTTTCCATAAGATATAAGGAACGGAGGTAACCTTTGAGATTAGAGCTCAGGGAGGAGTATAGGTTTTCACTGGAACTCTCTCTCGTATCGCCTCTGCCAATGCGTTCAAACTGGAGCGATTTAATAATGGTTCCGGTTTTGAGGTCAATTTTATTCAATGAAAACCGGGCGGAATAGGAAAAAGTATAGCTTATTTTTTTAGTCCTCTTCCCATTGTTGTCTTTATGCTTTTTTGACTGGGTCTCTTTAGTGTAATATTCAATCTTTTTAATTTTTTCTTGTTTGTGGTCTATAACCGATATCGTAAGGGCTTCAGTGGCACCGGTTGATTTTGCCCAATCCAGGGTCCGGTCTTTATAAGCGGGAAGGTTACCAGGAGAGATAACCTGGAACCGTTTCATTGATGCTACAGCGGATTTTAAGGTGAGTACTGCACGACGGGTGGCCTTTTTTTTGGGAGCATCCGGTGCCGCCAGCACAATAAGTTTAAGACGGGTATCCGTTACCTTGTTTTTGTGTTTGTCGTAGTCATAGCCAAAGGAGAGGGAAATAGACAAACAGCAAATGAACAGAAGAATGTAACGGGTATTCATGAATGAAAATTCCTATCATCATTCCATTTTAAAGGATTGAGTATTATGTATTGGCGGATACGATTTAATTCGTCTTCATCACGGATAATATGGTCATGAAAACGGGTTTGCCATCCAAACCGAGGGGTGGTTTTCCTAGATTTTATTGTACAAATTCGTTTGTATTGGTTTATGATAACCCCCAGATTCCCGGGTTTCCAAAACGGGTTTATATTTTTTTCGGTATTTATGGAACGGTGTAAAATATATGGAATTGCGGGTTTTTGTGATATTTGTTTATCCGGTGATGGCATTTCCCCATTGGTGTTCCCCCCATCGGTATTGATTTTTAATAGTCCATGGACATGATTTGGCATTACAATATATTTATCCATTTCTACATGGGGAAAATGTACAGGGATTTCCTGCCAATATACATTGGCAATTTTTCCGGTTTCAGAATAGATAATTTTATCATTGGAAATATGGCCGAAAAACATTTCCCTGTTTCGGGTTATGATTGTGATATAATAATAACCTGGGGAGGTATAATCCCAACCCTTTAATCGGGTGGATTCCACACGGTATTTGCCTTTAAAGAGGGTCATCTGCTAATCTTTTTTAAAATCAATTTCCCAATTTAAAAGAAAAAAAACCAGGAGTGTTTATTTCTTTGCCACCGTGCATAGCTGACGGCTTTGCCAGGTTGTACCCTCAGTGCTGCGAGCCGCTACCCAATCTGAAATAACCTGTGTGACTGTACAAATTTGATTATTTGTGATTTTAAAATCTCCGCCCATATCTGTGGGGGGAAGGTTAAGATTTACAATGGTTGAAGGTAATTCGGTTAAATTATTGTTGGATAGATCCAGATAGAGAAGCCCTGCCATTGAGGAAATGCCGGAAGGCACAGCAGTCAAACCGTTATAAGGCATAAAGAGCCCGGTTAACTGAGTAAGCGCCAACAATTCTGAAGGAAAGCTCTCAAAACGGTTGTAACCTATATCAAGTGACTCAAGCTTGCTTAATTGACTCAATGTTGAAGGAAGTTCATACATCCCTGTTTCGATAAGATTAATATAAGTGAGTTCACTTATTTTAGCGATTGAGGATGGAAGACTGCTTATGCTGAGATATGATAGATCGAGTTCCGAAATTCTTCCGTTAGCAACTCTAAACATCTGGTCTCGGGTCGCAGATGTATCGGTGTTTCCGGTTACATAAAGAATCTCTTCGAGCGTTAACGAATCACATTCAAAATCGGTACAGGCATCAACCGGAGGTTCGTTGGTAGATGTTTCCCGACCGGTGTCGGGCTGAGCTGCCGGTAGCCGGTATCCGGATATTGAATCCATCGGATTGCTCCATCTGTCTGATGAAGAAAAATGTCCATCTTCACCATCATAGCCTGGATAATAGGAATCATCCCAATAGTAATAGTTGATAAATTCCCAGACAGGTTGGTTTTGGTAGACAAAAAGAACTAAGAGTTGGGTGCTCATACCTTTTTTGACTTCTACATTTCCTACCACATGGGAACCAGAGCGTTTAAGTTCGGTATTAGTGAGGATAACATACCCTGGGTGCCGTTCATACCAGTCCAACTGGGTGTCCCAGTCTTCGGTATTGGCGGGACGGGGATTATAAAAGAGAAAACGGTTGATATGAGCGGTATCGGGTACTTCGTCGTGTGACCAGGTAATATCATAATAACTGAGTGCATATACCTTGTCAAAAAGAAGAGGTGCAGCGGTTTTTGCCAGAACTGTTGCAGCAGAAACACCGTTCTCGGAATTAAAGGCTGCTTGTAAAATTTCCCCATAGCTTAGTCCACGGACATCGACCATTACCGGGTCAACTGGTAATGTAACCGACTTCGTGTTGCTTTCGGTCTTGGCTTCAAACAAACAGGAACAAAGTATCAAAAGACCCGTGATGGCCAAAATGAAAATGTGAATTTTTTTCTTAGAAATCATAGTTCAATCCTCCGTTAACCTCGGTGCCGAAAACCAGGTCTTTATCCATTAGCCCGGCGTCAATGATAAGCTCGGCACGGGCCGAAATCAGGTTGTTTAATTTAAGGGAGCCGCCTCCGCCCAAACCGAATGTTTGAGCACTGGATTCTTCAAACTCGTTTTCCCCGAACAGGAATACTCTTGCCAGTACAAACGGGTTGAACTTTTTGTGTTTTAAAAAATGTACATAATCCGAGATAAGCAGTTCGTTCCCCGGTTGGTAGGAAGGCCCGTTTTCAAATTTACCGTCACCCCGTAATGCCAGAACTAAATTTAGGGTATTGTAATAGGCAGGACTTAATCTGGTGCTGGCTGAAATGCTCAGGTTCAGACGAAAGCCTGATTGGTAATAGTCTTTGTCATCCAGTTTGTCTGTGGTGTAATAGGTGAAAATAGCATCACCGATAAATTTAATCTGGCGAGACCCTGCCATAAGCAAATAATCAGCACCTAAAGCGGCAGATATTTCTTCGCCCGGATTATATTCCAGACCATCTTCAACGGGAGTAAAAGGGCCATGGGTGAGGAAACCTGCTCCAAATCCCACAATAAAGTCATCAAACAATTCATAAGAACTCGAAACGGTAAAATCCAGATCCAGTCCGGAACCTATCTGGCTTACACGGAAGTGGTAGTTCCGTGTTGACAGGGCTGATACGGTGTTTTGCTGTTGGAGCGACTGTTCGTTTGAACCTGTTGGTACTTGTATTCCAAAGGAAGAAATAATCAGGTTGTTGAAATTGTAAGAAGCACGGGCCTTCGTGTTGGATAAGCCTAACACTGATTCATTATTGGTTACCTTCTCGCTCATAAGAGAACCAAACATGGGTGAAGTGACCAGATCCACAGAGAGTCCCTGAACATAATTGTTGAGATCCATGGAGTAATAAATGGGCAGCACTGTTTCAAGGCTGTTCGTTTCCCGATAACCCCAGTATTCCAGGTGGACTCCGGTAAATAAACGTGTTCCACGGATAAATGAATGCTTGGTTGCATTTTCAGTTGCAGTTTGCGTAAACCCCAGGCAAATAAAACTGAGGAAAAAGACGATTGCTGATTTTAAGTTTTTGTGTTTCATAGATTATCTGCTTCAGGTTAATTATTAAGGTCTGGTATTGGGATTTTAACTTCAACGTTACGGGGTGCTATGCTGGTTATGCCCGAGTTATGTGCTTCTGAAATACCCGTTGTTGCACCAGGAGTACCGGTAGTAGCCTGGGAGGATGACGCAGCAGGATTTTCCTGAGACTCATAATTGTTGGTTGTTATTTCTGCTGCTTCGGGCATAAATGAGCCGCCGACAAAATTGGAAACACGGACGGCGACTGGTCTTGTTGCCGAAAAGGTTGTCTTTGTCGCTGCGGGTTCTTTTACTTGCGGTGTTTTAGCCGTTGTAGGTGTTGTAGAAGGGGGAGACTCAGAAGTTTCCTTTGTTCGCAGGCTTTGTTCCTGGGACATGTCCTCGCCCATTTCCTTTTTGCCTTCTTCCACTAATTTTTCGGATATGCTCTGTACACCACCTCCGCTAACAGCTACCGGTGTTTTTTCGGTACCTGCAGGGGTTTGTGCACCCATGGAAGCGGCTGTCTTTGCCATCTGCCCGGCCTGAGTGAAAGTTGGGTCAAGCTTGGCGGCTTTGGAATAGGCCGCCGCCGCTGCTGCAAAATCACCCTGGTCTTCTGCCATTAATCCTGTGCCGTAGGCAAGGAGGGCGAGGAGGTTCTCGGTTTTAATAACCTGAATTTTTTTGCGTTCTTCTTCACTGAGTTTAATGCCCATGTTATCAATGACGCTGAATACAAGTTGTTTTTCGAGTTCGAAAAATTTCTCAACGGGGCCCTTAGCCTTGCCCGAAGGATTTGGACTGTTATCGGTGGTAGCAACAAGTGCCGTTTTGATAGCCAGTTCTTTTTGTTCATTTACTTTAAAGCGGCCAACCAGGGTTTTTTCTACCTGTAATACCTGACCGGTGGATAGTTTCGCTGTATCAGAGCCTGCTGCATAATCGGTGAGCTGGAATTCCTTTTCCATAATTAACGCGCTCATCCGGGAGCGCTCAATAATCTTGAGGGACGCAACCTGGGAAAGGTCGGTGATAACCATATCCGCAAGAGCCGCTTCCAGTGGCTTATACATAGAATCCGTTCCCGCGTTTTTAAAATAGAGAACACCTATGCTGTTTTTGTCTGGGACGGTTGCGGCTTTTACCGATGGGGAATCTGTGGATGTGGAATGGGTTTCTTCCGTTACTGTACTATTGGTCACAGCAGGTATAGGAGGAACTGCCGCACCAGAATCAGAAACCGTTGCATCGGGATTAGTTTGTTCTGATGTTTCAATAGGCGTTTGTTCCGTAACCGTATTACTGTCTTCTGGTTTGGTGTTAGCTGCTATGGGGGGTGCGGCAGAATCTACAGGGATGGCGGTAACTGATTTTAGTTCTGCTGCCGGAACTGCTTGAGTGGGTATTGCCGCTTTTGTACTATCGGTCTCGGCATAGAGCGGAGCCGGGCCAGTCACGAGCAGAATTCCCGATAACGTGAGAATAGCCGGAACCAGTCTTGTAAATAATAACCCTGGTAATTGTTTTGGTTTAATCATTCCTTAGCCTCTAGTTTATTGATTTGTGACCGTGCCCGTTCAAAACTATCGTCCATATCGAGGGCTTTTTTAAAATGTTTCAATGCTTCTTCTTTGTTTCCTGCGTCCATTTCTTCGAGTCCTTTGGAATAGACCAGAAGTACATCCATGTTTACCTTGTCGCTCTTTTTAATCAGTTTCTTTTCTTTTTTGCTGATAGTAACATCGAGTTCATCAGCTATTTTGTAACTGATTTTTTTAATAAGTTTAAACAAAGCCTTTGGTTTACCCGTGGCTTCCACGGCTTTAAGAATTTCTCCGGTGGTTACATCCACAATGCGGACATCAATTCTCAGTTTGTTGCCCATGTCTTTTACAAAGCCGCCGAACATAAGGTAGGAGGCGCCCAGGAGTTTGCCTATCTGAGGGGCGGAAGACGCGTCAATTACATCAGATTGGGCTAATTCGAGTTCACTTAGCACTCCTTCGAGTTTTTCGCGTTCAAGCACATGGAAGGCTGAAATTTTGCTCAGTTCGGTTACCAGCATATCGCAGAGACCTTTATTAAGGCCATTATAGGCTTCTTTGTTCATCAGACTGTTATTTTCAAACCTGAGGACCGCTATCGATTGCTTTTCTGAAGCAGAGGTCAGGGTAACGAGAGTTGCAATGAGAAAAACGATAAGAAGCCGGGTTGATTTCAATGGTGCTCTGTTCATAAGTGTCCCAGGTAAAATTCTTTTGGCATAATTGAGTTTGATAACAATTTGAGATAAAAATACAAAAGTCATTAAGCAGTTTTATAAAAATCCCTTGACAAATTGATTTTTTAAGGATATTATTTGACCATATGGTTAAACCAAATAATCAAACCAAAAAGTCGGGTGAAGGTGTGGAAATAGAAAAACGGTTAAAATCTGACGATAATAGCCAAAATTCTCAGAATATTGAGGAATTTATCCTGATTGCAGCTCAGAAGGAGTTTATCAAATTTGGATTAAAAGGGGCAAGGATGCAGGCTATTGCTGATGAAGCGGGTGTGAATAAATCTCTGCTTCATTATTATTATCGCTCCAAAGACAAACTGTATGACGCGGTTATCGAAAACATTCTTAACAAGATTCAGAGAACCTACAAAGAGCAGGAAGCGGCACATAAACCTGAGGGTCTTAAAGACAATATCCGGATGATTGTGACCACCTATATTAATATTTTTTCGGAAAATCCTGATTTCCCACTTTTCCTCGTTCATGAAATTAAAACATCCCGGAAACCGGTCCCTACCATTCTGGATATGTTTATCAATTTCATTTCTTATATGAAAGAAAATCTTTTTGCCGGACTCTCTTCAGAAATAAGCAAAGGGACCGTGAAGAATATCGCTCCGGAACAACTGCTGATGAATATTATGAGTCTGGTACTGGGCCCATTTTTTCTGAGGCCGGTTATGGATATAATAGGGCCGGCACTTAATCTGCCCCTTGAATTTGACAAATCATTTTATGCACAGCGGATTGAGGTAATAACAGACACCGTGTTTAATAGTATTGTGAAAAATGAGGAAGGGAAAGCATAAAAGTTATCAGTTGTCAGTTGTCAGTGATCAGTTTTATAAAAGCGCTTTGCGGGCAGTAAACGAGAATAGATTGAAGAATGATGATTAACGATTGCAGATTTTTGATGTATCTTGAACAGAGTTCTAAAAACTTCTTAAATCTTCAATCGTTAATCGCTATTCTTCAATCAAAATTTTAGGTTATAAATTAAAATTGAGGAAGTTAGCAAAGAGATTCTTATGAAAAATATTGTACGATTGTTTATAGTAGCTACCGTCCTGGCATTGTCTCCTTTTGCTCAGGGGCTTTTTGAAGAAGCTACGAGCGGGGATGAAAATGCATCTTTGAAATATGAACTGAATGGGTATGCCCGTGGTGTTATGTATGGAGGTAAAGTTCCCGATAAAAGGGAATCGGATGTAAAGAGTGTCTACGGAGAAGCTGCGCTTAAGGTGAAATTCAAAAAAGCAAATTTTGGAGATGCCGTTGCAGAAATCCGTTTCCGGGATGGGAATGAATTTGGGCAGGGGTTCTCAGAGGTTAATCTCCGGGAAGCTTATGTAAATGCGTATCTTGGTCCCCTTGATATTCGCTTGGGAAAACAGATAGTCGTCTGGGGACGAGCGGATGGTATTAACCCCACTAACAATATCACACCACAAAACATGATAGCCCGTTCTCCTGATGAGGATGATCGGCGGGAGGGAAATACTCTGCTTCGGACCTGGCTCAATTTCAGACCATTGAGACTGGAAGGTGTATTTGTTCCCGTATACCGCGCGTCAGTACTCCCACTGCATTTGGTTAAATTGGAGGATGGAATTGTAATTGGGGATGCAGTGTATCCCAAATCGCAGATTAAAAAATCAGCTTATGCATTAAAGCTTAACCTTGAGATGGCAAGTTTTGATGGTTCAATATCCTGGTTTACCGGATACAATCCGTTACCTGGGTTTAACGCTTTAATTTCAATGATTCCTTCGTTTAATGTAGCCCTTGTTCCTATTGCCTATCGACAACAAGTATACGGGGCAGACTTTTCTACAACCATTGCCTCTTTGTTTGGGTTAAGAGGTGAATTCGCATTTCGGTTGCCGGAAGATAATGAATACAAGATGTTTGTGCCAAACTCTGATATGCAATATGTATTGGGTTTGGATAAAGATATGGGGAACTTGAGTATACTTGGGCAGTATGTGGGGCGATATGTATTTGATTATGAATTACCACAGGTAAGTTTGAACCCCATGGTTGAAATAGAAAATGAACTGATACAGAGAAACCAACTCTTTAGTGGCCAACAGGATGAAATAAGCCATAGCGCTTTTTGTAGGATTGCTTATAAAATGTTACACGAAACATTTGTGGCAGAATTACCAGGTATGTATAACTTTACCACACAAGAAAGTATGGTGAGACCAAATGTATATTATGATATCACCGATGCTCTCCGGGTACGCGCGGGTGCGGAACTTTATTTCGGGCCAAAAGAAAGTTTATACGGTATGATAGATGAAAATCTTGGTGCGGGTTTTCTGGAGTTAAAAGCGTCGTTCTAAAAAGGAAGTATATCATGGCTGACTTCATTATTAAGTACCGCTGGTTTGTTATAATCAGTTTTCTGGCTGTAACGGGATTTTTTGCAAGCCAGCTGCCTAAAATGGAGATTGATCCGGAAGTAAAAAATATGGTTCCGGGTACACTCTCTTCCCGGGTGAATACCGATAAAATTGAAGAGCTTTTCGGTGGTTCGGAAATGGTGATGATAATTGTGAAGACTGATGATGTGCTGGAAGCTGCCACGCTGAAGCGCATAAAAAAAATATCCCGGAAGATAAAACGAATTAAAGGCGTTGATGAGGTGTTGTCACTTTTTGAATTAAAAAACATTAAGGGCGAAGATGGCGCCATGATAGTGGAACCTGCGGTTAAGCGTATCCCGAAAACGAGGGATCAGACTGAAGCGCTCAGGAAGACTTTGCGTGAAAATGATCTGGTGTATGGTTCAGTTGTTTCTGAAGATTTTCAGATAGCTAATGTTATCGCTATTCTTGATTTTGATGTACCAAGCGAAGGGATTATTGCAGATATTAAAAAGATAGTGGCGGAGAATCCGGGAAAAGCGGAAACTTTTATTGGTGGTTTCCCAATTACACGTCAGTATATCGGGACAGATATACAAGCTGATATGAAGCGACTATTGCCCTATGGTATTATTATTATGCTGTTGTTTTTATTTGTTTGCTTTCGTCAGCTCAGGGGAGTGATACTACCGTTTATGGTCGTTATCATGTCGGTCATTGTGGCTATGGGGCTTATTCCCTTGCTCGGCTGGAAGATTACCATGATAACGGTCTTGTGCCCGGTTATTTTAATTGCGGTAGCTAATGATTATGGTATACATATTATAGCCCGCTACCAGGAGGATAATAAAAAGGGGAATACCCTGAGTAAACAAGAACTGGCAAAGATGGCATTTACAGGGCTTTCCCGTCCTATCATACTTGCTGGCCTTACAACTTTTAGTGGAATGCTTTGTCTTTTTGGTCATATACTTATTCCGGCAAGGCAAATAGGGGTGCTTGCGGGGGTGGGAATACTGTATGCCCTGGCGGCGAGTCTGCTTTTTATTCCCGCTGTGCTCTCACTCATCCCTAAAGCAAAGCCGGTGATATCCGAAGATGCGACGGACAAAAAAAGAATTATGGAACGGCTGCTTGAGTATTTCGCTTCAGTTATAGCGAAATCGCCCGGGAAGATTATTATTGCTTCCCTGCTCTTCTCTTTTTTGGTGTCATCCGGAATCTATTTTATCATGATAGACGCCAATCCCAATAATTATTTTCCGAAAAGTCACCCGGTTATTAAAACTTCAGATATTATTAACGAACATCTCGGAGGTATGCAGAATATATCAATCCTTTACACTGGGGACATCAGAGACCCGAGAGTATTAGCAAAAATTGATTCAGTAGAACGGGCCCTGGAACAGATGCCAGAAGTAGGTATTACTTCTTCCATAGCACGAGTGATGCGGATGATGAGCCGGGCGTTAAACGATATAGGGGATGAATGGTACGATACTATCCCTGACAACCGGCAAGCTATTGCTCAGTATTTTGAACTTTATGGCATGAGCGGAGACCCGGAGGATTTTGAGAAACTGGTGGATTTTCCCTATGAAAACGCAGTTATCAATGCCAGGATAAACACCGAAAGTACTCCGAGTCTGCGCTCGGTTATACAGCGGGTTGAAGCTATGAATGAAGGGGACCCAAATTTCAGAGTGGTTGGGGGGTTTGGAACTATTATTCTTGAACTGGCTGATATTGTTATCAACGGACAGTTACTTTCACTCAGTCTCGCTATCTTAACGGTAGGAGTTCTGATAATGATTATGTTTCGTTCGATAGTAGCCGGGCTGATATCGGCCATTCCTCTCTTGCTTTCGGTGGGTGTTTTGTTCGGACTAATGGGCTATTTGAAAATTCATTTGAATATTGCCACCGCTATGCTCACCTCAATTATGATAGGAGTGGGGATTGATTATACATTGCACTTTCTCTGGCGCTACCGGGAAGAGCGGCAGAATGGACTTGCCCCGGACAGGGCTGTTCTTAAGACCCTTACGACTACCGGGCGCGGGATAGTATTTAACGCGCTTTCAGTGATTATCGGTTTTGTGGTTTTAGTTCTTTCTAGTTTTATGCCAGTCAAATTTTTTGGATTGCTGGTGGTTATATCCATCTTTGCCTGTCTGGTGGGAGCGATTATATTGATTCCTGCGTTATGTTTAGTAATAAGACCAAAATTTCTTGAACCAAAAATATGAATAAGACCAGGATTGTGTGTAATAAGAAGTGTTCAGTAGTCAGATATCAGTATTCAGATTAATAATGGGTTTCCATATATTTAAAACATGGAGAAGCCACAAATAGAAATCTGATTACAGACGACTGATTACTGAGGACTAATAAATATACTTTAGTTAAAAAATATCAAAAGGAGGTAAATTATGAAGATGATTTTGTTCACTGTTATCCTTGCCATTAGCATTTCCTTTGCCGGTGAAAAACTTTCTGCAAAAGAAATAATCGATAAGGCAGATGATGTATCGAAAATTAGTGGGGTAGAGTCTATTTCTGTGATGACTATAGTTGACGGAAAAGGAAGGGAACGGGTGCGTAAGGTTGCCCAGGTCACAAAATTATATGATAAGGGGAATACCGAAAAGAAAATGATTCGTTTTTTGTCTCCTGCTGATGTAAAAGGGACCGGGTTGTTGACCTATGATTATAAAGAAAAAGATGATGATATGTGGCTGTTTATGCCAGCTCTCAGAAAGACCCGGCGTATTGTTTCAAGTGAAAAAGCAAAAAGCTTTATGGGTTCTGAATTTTCTTATGCAGATATGAATCCACCGGTGTTGGATGAATTCACTTATAAAATTTTATCCGAAGAAAAATGTGGTGAAGCCGATTGCTGGAAGATAGAAATTGTTCCAAAAGATGATGATATTGCAGAAGAAAATGGCTTTTCAAAAAGAATTACTTCTATCGATAAATCAAATTATGTTGTAAAGCAGACCATCTATTATGATTTGGATGGGGAATTACATAAGGAATTAACGGTGAATGCGGTTAAAGAACTGGATGCTGAAAAAGGGAAATTCCGTCCGACGGATCTTGTTATGATAAATAAACAAAATGGTCGTAAGTCACTTTTGGTAATAGAAAAAATGGTGTTGAACCCAAAAGTAAAAGACGAATATTTTACCACCCGTTATCTTGAACGACCTTAGCTTGATTTAATATTGCGGAGAAATCCACGTCCTTCCCGCGTCGCTGAAGCTATGGGCAGGTTGGGCGTGGCCAGAGACGTTTTACCGGGTCTAATTCAACTGCAGCATTCTTTTATGGATATCACCATCAATAAAATTGAACTTAAGGATGTATTGCCCCTGGTTTAAATCCCGAAGGTTAAGCAATCCTCTTTTGGTTCCAATTTTTTCAAAAAACATCTTACGTCCGGTTATGCTGTAGACGGTTACAGATCTCAATCCGACATAAGGGGCAAGATCCAACCGGGAACCCATTACCGACGGAAGTGCTTTAATGTTGTTTGTGTTAATCGCAACAGCAGAAACATGGCTTTTTACCACAAGCCGGGCATCAGCCCAGTCAGCATGGTCTCTGGACATGCCATCTCCCCCATCGGTTACCTTTAATACAAGTTCATTTCCTCCGCTTACGTCTATTGATATAGACTCCGCGGGATCACCCGCAGACTTTAAATCACTTTTAAATTTAAGAGTGCCATCTACATAGACTTCAAAAATTACGGTGCCAGCGGTTTCATCATCCAAACCGATGTCTGCCTTAAAATCTGAGTAAACACCACCCAGTATCCATTTCGCTTCGAAATCGGAATGCACCCCAAGACCCTTGGTATAGGTCACACCATTTATTGTTAAGGTATTACCATCTCCGGAAGCGTTTTCACCGTTACTCATATCCAGTTCCACAGGTCCATATCCGTTCTCGATGGTTGTAAAAGGAAGATCACTGAGATATTCTTCGCTACCGGCCTCACTAAAGTTTGCATTAATGGTTTTGGGAGAGGTCATTTTTATGGTAACCGGGTTGGTTTCACCGGAAATATTACCACTCCAGCCTCTAAAAATGAATCCCTGGTCTGCCACAGCGGTAAGGGTTACTTCCGCGTCTGCATCATACGGGCTGTTTGCGGGGTCAACAGTGATAGAGCCGTTTTCTGCATTTGTGACCAGCTCATAAGGAGGAAGAGCCTTGGTTATTGATAACTGGTCTATGATGGTACCATCAGGCTTTTTAACCACCATGTTTAGATCTACATCAGAGGTTGTTATTACGCAATAATGCAGAGTGCTGACAGAGGCCGGGTCCTGCCACCATTGTTTGGTAACTTCATAAAGTGGTGCACCACCTCCTCCGGTTACTACATAGAAAGTTCCTTTCACCTCATGATTGATGTCTTTCTCTTCGGTTACTACTTGCCGGTCGTACAGAAGATAGGTGCGGTCATAGTTGTGGCTGTGTCCGCTAAAGACCATTTCAACATTATATTGATCACAAAGTTTTTCGAAATCAGGTATCCCTTCCATTACATGACCACCAGAGCTATAAACCGGGATATGAAAAAATATTATTCTCCAGGCAGCGTCTTTAGCGGCTTGCGTTTGTAGTTGTGCTTCAATGTATTCATTATCAGGGATAACAGCAGAAGCGATAAAAAAGATATTGTCCATAGTAAAGGAATACTTAACAGAACCATTTCTTACAAGAGAGGGGCGGTGATTAATTATTTGTGTATCATCTTCATGGTTCCCTTGGGCAATGAGATATAAATTGGTTTCCAGAAGAGTTTTTATGTTGGCATTTGCACCGACAACATCATTAAAACTGGCTTCATAACCATTCCAAAGGTCTCCGGAATTTAATATGAGTTCAGGATTTTCTGATGATATCCCATTTAACACCGTAGTGTGAAGCGATGGGTTCGAACGGGTATCACCATAGGCGACAAAATGGAGTGCAAAACTCTGGTGCCCGATACAAAGTAGTATAAACAAAAAACATATGAAAAAACGATATGTTAAAAAAATATTCATGCATCCTCCTGCAGGATATGAGTAGTATTCCTATGCAACTTGTAGTATAAAGATGATAGACCAATCTTATAGGAAAGATATATTTTTACCATAAATAAGAGTTGTAAAAATCGAAAAATCAGACCCGTTTTCGGTACGAAAGCCGCTTTTATAGGGGAAATGTACCCATATACAGCGTTTTTGGAAAGGATGTGTTGATATGAGTTCAATCAATATTTTTGAGAAATATTGATGAACACCGACCGTGGAGCTATTGGTCCTCTGTTGCCTTTCCTAGTCCGTTAGGGAAATGATTCTTTAAAAACATATTAAGATCAATATTATCTGAATTCAAAATTCCGGGATTTGCATTAATAGCTTTTTGAGGGTTTTCTGTTAAAACTTTCTCCAGTTCGCCGTCAAAATAAATACGCATGGTTCTAAAATAATGTTGTGGCATCATGGCTTCATCATACCCATATACGATAAAAAGGTGGCCCCATATTGCAGTAACAGAAAGAAAAATAATGGTAGCTAGGGCGAAAAAAGAGGATGTTGCTTTGAATGATGTATAAAGGATAATAAGTAACACAGGAATAAACCCCAGTACAAGGACCCATATTCCTTTAGGCCAAAACGAATTATCGAAAATACTTAGTGGTACCGCAGGACTTACTACCTGGGGTTCTTCAACAGCCAGTTGCACAGCAGTATCTAAAAAAGTTTGTGCGTCCAAATAACCAATTAAACCCGAAGCCAGACCATAGAGAACCAGGAATAAAACTGTTTTTTTTAAAAATAAAAAGTAATCAAAGTTTTTACGATATCGCATAATCCTGAAAATAATAATACAGAGTATAATGAAATATGCACCGTAAGCAGCATAGACCGTGTTATCCCGCATTATAAATTTTTCTCCCCGCAGTATTCGGTATCCAACAGGCGTATTTTTAGCTATGGAAGAATCTATCATGACGGCTTTCTTATACCATGATCTCATAAGCCGGTATTTTTTTAATGAATAATATACATCACCTATTGTTTTAAAAACCCGGAGTTTGAGAGATGTCGACGGGTATTCTTCCAGCGTTTGTTGGAGAGTGGTGATATACTGTCTCTTCTGTTCTTCTGAGGTATTATGCCACTTTGTTTGTAAAATGTTAGCTACCGGTAAATCTGTATTTATATAGGTTTGGATTTTCTTTAAAGAATCAGCGGCACCAACACAAGCCGATGCTAAGGACAATTCATAAACAGACTGGGATAGAGAAGGGTTGTTAATCTGGTGAAAAGCGGTAGCTGCAGCATGGCTGAGGGCCTTGCATGCCCTGTCCTCGCTGATGGTTCTTGTCTGGGCATACATTACGATGTTGGCAATAAAGTGTAATATATCGTTCCTTTTCTTTTTTGCGTGTTCCAGTACCGTTTCCAGTGAATCCTGAGTAAATATTGTTGGGCTGATATTGTTATCATTTTTAAGCTTTTGTAATAGCTTTTGATGCCGACCAGATCTGAAATAGCGGTGGTAATCGGGAAGGGCAATTGAGAGTTCCGAGGCCAGGTTCCAATCGGAATTTATGCTGTTATGTTCTTTGGCAGGTACTTGTTCTTTGTTCGATTCAAACCATTTCCCTTTGTGAGATTGGGGGAAACCCAAAACTGCAAGCAGGCATATAAATATTAAATTATTTCTCATAGTATAAACAATTCAATATAGCATACCTATTTGCTTCATCAGATACAAGAGTAAACCCGCTTATCGGGTACTTTCAATTTATTTTTAAATGATAGTAGGGTCATCCTAAGACGAACACTATTGAAATGAAGGTTGTTTGTGTTGTGAGATAACTTTTTTTTCAATAACATTTGAAAAAAAAGCCAAGAAGCGCGCCCTGGGGCGCGCCTCGTGGGTTAAGGTTAATAGGGATTACTTAATAGCAATTGTTTTTGGTTTTTCTTTTTCTTTTTTGGTGAGGGTTAGTTTAAGTACACCATCTTTGTATTCCGCATTAATACTATCATGTTTCACCTCATCTGAAAGTTTGAAAGAACGGTTGTAGTCTCCGTAAGAGATCTCGTTAATATAGAGTGCTTCGGATTTTTCGACTTTCTCTGCTTTCTTGGCAGCGCTTATGCTTAGTACATTGTCCTTTACTTCAACCTTGATGTCTTCTTTACTTACCCCGGGAAGTTCCAGGTGAACGGCGATATTATCGTCTTTCTCCCAGACACGGGCACGGGGAGTTAATGCAAAATCTTCTTTAGTATAAAAGATGTTGTCAAAAAAATTATCCAAGGTCGTGGGTGCGGTTCTATTAGTTGTAAGTGTCATGGTATTCCTCCTTGTGAAAGTTGTTGTTATTTGTTTTATGTATATCGCAAAGGCTGTGCCAAATAATTTTTCCGGTGATTGGGGCTGGATTTGCAGATATTCCAGGAAATACCAGCGGTCTTGTTTCAATTTGAAATAAATGCGTAAAACACAGTTTTAAATTGCAGTACTTAAAATCAGTTGTCAGAAATTAATTTTTTATTGATAATTTACTGCTCAGGCAGTATTTTGTTATTTTTCTTTGCGAAGAAAGACCGTCGCGAAAAAAAGTGCTTTAAACAAGGATACTCTTATGGAATATGAAATTGGCAATATGCTGCGATATCATAGGAAAAAGACTGGTCATAGCCAGAAAGAACTAGCTAAATTAGCGGGTATTGGTAAAACCGCTGTTTTTGATATGGAACAGGATAAAAAGACTATTCAGCTTGATACACTCCTTAAAGTGTGCAAAGCCCTGAATATTAAAATGAAATTTGATAGTGAACTTATGGAAGATTTTCTGGATCAACAAGAAGCCCAGGACAGATGCTGATTTTTTAGGGAGCGGGGTTTGGATGGTCAAGATGAATTGCATCCAATTTCTTAAATAATTCTTCTGAAATTTCTACATCTTTACTTTTAATATTTTCATTGAGCTGGCCAAGGCTTGTGGCTCCTATTATTGCACTTGTGACATAAGGGCGGGAAAGTACAAATGCCAATGCCATCTGGGCTGGTTTTAGTCCTGTTCGCTCAGCAAGTTTAACATATTTTGCAGTGGCAGAAGTCGCCTGGTCAGATGCATAGCGCACAAAATGTCCTTTGAAATTGTCCATACGGGAGCCTGAGGGCTTTTGGCCTTTAAGGTATTTTCCCGAGAGCACACCAAAGCCAAGTGGCGAATATGCCAGCAATCCGACTTTTTCCCTAAAGGCTACTTCAGCATTGCCTATTTCAAAAGTCCGGTTCAGTAAATTATAAGGATTCTGAATACTCACCGGATGGGCCAGTCCTATTTTGTCCGCTTCTCTGAGACAGGTCATTACTCCCCAGGGTGTCTCATTTGATAATCCAAAATGTCTTATTTTCCCTTTTTCTACTTGTTTCTGAAGTATATCAAGAGTTTCTGCTATAGGGATTTCATCCGGGTCATTTTGGGGCGAGTAACCGAGTTCACCAAAGAAGTTGGTAATCCGGTTGGGCCAGTGGAGCTGGTATAAATCAATGTAGTCTGTTTGCAGTCGCTCAAGACTCCTATCTATGGCCTCTTCAATATTCATGCGATCAAATTTGTTTTTTCCTCCTCGTATCCAGGGCATTCCAGGGGCACGGCCCGCTACTTTGGTTGCAAGAATAATTTCCTGTCGGTTATGTTTTTTCTTTATCCAATTTCCCAGGATGCTTTCAGTAAGGGTATAGGTTTCTTCTTTTGGAGGTACCGGGTAAATTTCTGCGGTATCGATAAAGTTTATTCCTTGCTCCAGGGCAAAGTCCAGTTGCTGATGGGCTTCTTCTTCGGTATTTTGCTCTCCCCAAGTCATGGTTCCCAGGCAAATTTCACTGACTTTTATGTCTGATGTTCCAAGTTTGTTGTATTTCATAATCGTTGCCTTTGGAAATTAAAATAATTTTGGAAGGAAAATAATCAGACCGGTGAGGGCTGCGGCAAAGGCTATTAATAATACCGCTCCCGCAGCGAGATCTTTTATCTTGCCTGCTTTTTCATGGTAATCAGGACTCACCATATCTACCAGGTATTCGATAGCAGTATTAAAAGCTTCTGCGGCAAACACTCCCCCGATAGCCAAAAATACCAGGCACCATTCTTTGGCAGAAATTTTAAGTATGAGTCCGAACAATATAACGCAAATTGCGGCCATGGTATGTATCCAGGCGTTATGCTGGGTTTTCAATAATAGTAATATACCTTTAAAGGCAAACCGAAAACTATGCAGGCGATCCCTGGGACTAAACGGTTTATCGGGTAGATTTTTATTCATCTTGCAAAGGTAAAAAATTACCAGGGATTATCTGTGAGATTATTGGGTATGATAAAAAGCCGGGAGAGAAGTTTCCTGTTATGAGCAAGTAAAAATATAAGAGGACCGGTGGGCGTAGTGTCGGGGTTGAAAATTAGGGTTCCTTCCTGGAGCACCCCTTTTGCTATCAGTTTCCCATGAGGGGTGAAAAGTTTCCATGGGCGCCCTTCATATTCAGCTGAGTTGAGTAGTGGAAAGAATAATCCGTGAGGAGTACTATGTATTGGTCCTGGAAACGGAGAATCCGGGGGCGGCGTTTTTGTACTTGCAAAGGGTGAATGTTTACGGATATAGTCTGCTGAACCAAGAATGAGGGCTTTGGCAGTAGAGTCAAAAGCTCCTGCTATCGGGCAGGAGGGGTCTTGATCATTAATATCTTCAAAAGTGAGGGCCATCACCGTTTCAGCATAATTGTTCCAGAAAAAACTCTCTGGGTAAACGCTGGGGGTACTGTTGCTCCAACTGGTAAATAAATTCCAATCCTCAATCCCCCCTGGGAAATAATACTGCACATCCCGGATGAAATCTTTCTCAAGACCCGCAAAAGCCTCAGAGGTACCGTTTGCCTGGTGGAAGAAAAAAAAACGTCGGCAAATATTTTTCGAGGAATGGAGGTTCAGGGCCACCCGTATGGGGTTTTCACTGTTCATAGCCCTCTGGAAAGCCCCTTTGAGAGCTGCAGTTTCAGGCTGAAGAGGATTTGCGTCAAAAGCTGACTCCAGGTTAATGTCTGCTGCGTTTACTCTTTCACAGCCCAACTCAACACCGTCTGGGTTATACATGGGTAAGATGTTAAAAACAAATTTCTCTCTCAGTGTATGTGAAGCTAAGGTGGTATCAAGGAGAAATGTTATTATTTCGGTTGCGATTCTGCTGCTTTGTACTTCTGAGGGATGAGTACGGGCATGGATAAAAACCCGTGGTTTATCTGTTATGATCTCCGCACTTCTTTTGGCGGGGATAAGGCCATTGGTAATAGTCAGGAGGTAAAGAGGTCGTCCCTGTATACTTTGGCCTATAGAGTCTACAAGCACAAAAGGAGACTGTGCCCAATGGTGTAAATTTTTTTCAAGGTCAGAGAAGTTGTATCCCCAGCCATCAACAGACATTGAACAGGTTTCAGCGTTCGCTTTGAGTAACTCGGGAATGGGGTAAGGAGTATCGGCCCATTGATCTGTTGCATGAGCCGATGAATAAATAAATAAAAAAATATAAACAGTTACTTTTACAGGAGCAGAGAAGGTGTGGGTAATGTACATAACCGAGAAGTGCGCTATTCTTCCCATTCAATAATAAAGCCCGCTTCAGCAGTGCCATAAGAATGTTGCCAGAGGTCCTCAAGTCCGTGCCGGGCAAAAAGGAGGGTATGGCAGATTTCAGGATTACAGATTGATGGGCTATTTACGTAATCTGCCTGTTCTCCATTTTCCCAGGTCCACTGACCTTCCCGACTCACCAGACCTGTCCAGGAGGGGTGATTATCCTGCATTACGGTGCTGAGAAATTCATTTTCTTCACTGTTATTGATTGTCACCAAATGTCCTCCAAGTCGATGACAGAGCTTTTGTGCATCTTCCCATGATGTTTGGCGTGTAATATGCAGGTAGTAATGTCCATTATATATCTTACTCATGTCTTTGAGCCTGGAGACATAATTATGCCGCATATAATAAACCACCTTTGCATAGTGAGTGTTATATTGGTATTCGCTGTTAGCTGACCAATATTTAATGGCTTTTTTAATCACGAAATCCGACAGACTATGGGACGCAAATAAAAAGGTATCTGGAGGATTGTTATAAAAGGGAGCCAGGGTGGTGAGCTTGTTGTCCTGGACATTTAGCAGTTCCAGTTTCATTGGTTTGAGAAGCGAAAGATTGGTTATCTGGTTATGAGAACAATACAGTTTTTTTAGTTTTAGGTGTTTCAGAGTGTTAAACGATTTTATCTGGTTATGGTCAATAAACAGAACTTCCAGTTCAGGACTATAGAGTTTTTCGACGGCTTTCAGATTGTTATGTCGTATATCCAGGCTTTGAATAGAGATAGTGTTTAAGGGTTTATAATTGGTAATCCGATTGTTTTGCAATTCAAAATGAATAAGTTTCATCCCCCGTAAAGGTTCAAGATTACTGAACATGTTATTGCCGGCATAAATATGAGTGAGGGGCATATACCGAAGTGTGGATACATCGCTTATGAGGTTATGCTGAAAGTTTATTTTCCGTAAAGGCAGGCTTTTTAAAGGAGCTAAGCTTTTAATATGATTTTGTGCCATCTGAAGGTCATGCAAGGGCATTTCCTGTAAAGCAGAAAGGTCTTCAATACCATTGCCGGATATATCCAATGAGATAAGTGGCATATTAACAAGAGGGGAAATGTCGGTAATTGCATTACCCGCAATATTGAGTCGGCGAATAGGCATATCTTTAAGTGCGGCCAGGTCGTTCAGCATGTTTACACTCAGATTAAGAGATTCAAGTTTCTTGCCGGCAATAGGGGATAGAGACTCTATTCTATTATTTGCAGCATGGAGAAAACGCAAAGGTGAATTTTTTAAGGGGCTCAGGCTGGTAATCCCTGCCCCGTCCGCAAACAACCATGTCAGTTCGCTGTTTGTGAGGATATTCATACCTTGAGCGTTGTGGTCAGACAGGTCAAGCATACTTATGGCAGAACCTGCAAGGCTCCTGGGTAATTCCCCCTGCACCAGCGGTAATACCAGGCCGTTTATGTGGTTGGCCCTGGTTATAATTTCAGTAAGTCCACTTAAAAGACTATCTGGTATATTGCGAAACTCCAATTGAAAAAGGACGTCAGAATCAGGGTTGTCCCTATATATTCTTTTAAGGTTGGCCATAGCCTGGGGAAGTTTATTCTTTTTCCATAGGATGAGCGTTTCTAATTCCAGTATTTTTACGCTATAGAGCGAATTGGGATAGTTTTTGTAAAAGTATCGTTTAATGGTTTTTGCTTTGTCACCAAAAAGTTGTTTGTGTTGGATAGCAATGGAAAACGCTTTTATTATAGCTCTTTCTGCCACTTCTGATTTTACATTATCTTCTGCTATGGTGAGGAACTCATCAACAGCTTCTTTTAATTGCCCTCGTACCTTTAATGCTTCACCGGCAATAAGGGGGGATGACTTTTGTGCCCTGGAGAGCCGGAATACACTGAATGATTTCACATAAACAGAGTCTGCTGTTGTAATAAAGCCAATATGATTATCGTTTTGGGCGTCCAGGGGCATTACCTGTTGTAGATTGAGAATTTCTTTGTTATTACGGTAATAACGGTAATTTCCTTCGATTCTCTGTAGAATAAGCTGGTGATGAGACGCGGGTTCAATTGAATTTTCAGCTACCCGGTAGCCGGTTATACTGCCATCATAGTTTCGCCTGGATAGCTGGTCCATGGTTCCGTTGGCGGTACCGTAGCGTAAAAAATAACTGCCTGGGGGCTGGCCTGTAAAAGGTTTTGCCTTTGAGGTATTCATACACAATTGGAATAAATCAGGCTCGCTGGCATACTCCATGTCTACAACGATCCGAATATCACCGTCAAGCTTTAAGTTTCGGTTGCCCCTAAACCAACACCAGAAAGATGGAGGTAGCGCCAGGCCCCGGGTGCTAAAGTTAAGGGGTAACTGCTCTTTTTTGATTTTACGATTACCCTGGTCGGTGAACATAAATGCTTTGGGAAGGCTGGTAGTAGCTGTGAAATTTGCTTTATATTCAAGTATCCAGTTTCCCCATTGTTTTTGCCACTCGTAATAGAGGTATCCCCCAAAGCTGAGCAGGCCTGCCAGTATCAATAAGCCAAGAGTAGAGGCTAGTTTATTTTTAGCCAGGCGTTTTTTTACCCGGTAGGGGATGTTAAAAGGTTTGGCTTGTACCGGTTCATCTTCAAGGAGGCGTTTTAAATCGTCAGCAAACTCCTGAGCGCTTTGGTAGCGGTGTTTTGTTGCGTTGCTGAGTGCTTTGAGGATAATAGCTTCACAATCGATTGACAGTTTTTTGTTATAAAATTTTGGGTTTACAGGCTCATGTCGCTGTAGTTGCCTGATATCCTGTAAGATGTTTTTTGAAGAATTAAAATGTTTGCGCCCCGTCACCATCTGGTACAGTACTGCGCCTATACTATAGATGTCTGTAAGGGCATTACTTTTTTCACTAGCCCGGGCTTGTTCCGGGGCCATATATTCAAGTGTACCATATACCTTCCCCTGGCCGGGCCTGAGTGATTCACTTTTGTCAAGATGTGTCTTGGCAACCCCGAAATCCATAACCACCGGTTCTCCGTCAGGCCGGAGTATTATGTTTTGAGGTTTGATATCCCGGTGAAATACTCCGTTGTCATGTGCGAACTGGATGGCGGTACAGATATTGAGTACGATTTGTGCAGCCTTTTTTTCTTCCAGGATATTATATAAACGTTGACCGGGTTTTATATATGCGTTTTTTCTGGATTCTAATTTACTGTTCTCTTTGTCAATTACATCTTCACAGGCTTTTTCAAATATGCTCAGATTTTCTGGATTTGTTTCAGGTTGGTCTTTCCGGGAGCCGCGTGGTTTTTTTTGTCCATATTCCAATATTCCAGAGAGTGATGCTCCTAGTACATGTTCCAGGGCAATATAATTTACCCCTTCAGCTTCGCCTACCTCATGTATGCGGCATATGCCCCGGTGATGAAGCTGGGACATGACTGTCGCCTCCCGCATGAGATGCTCAACCTGCGATTTAGACGATTGTTTATCGGTGGGGAGCATTTTTAGAGCAACTTCATTACCAAAATCATCCCGGCCGCGCCATACTTCTCCCATGCCTCCTTTTCCCAACATTTCAAGAAGTTCGTATTTTCCGAATTTACGAACACCTTCAAATATTTTTTCTGATTTGGAAATGTCAGCTTCAGTTTCTTCACCTTCTTTACTGAGTTCGGTTACTTTTTTGCGAAGCTGGGCTATCTCTCTCAGGGCTGCCTGGTATTTTCTGGCAAGTTCCTCCTGGGACTCATTCTTTCCGTTTTGAGAGAGAGACATGTTTTAGGTTTTTCTTTTCTTTTTCCGTGCGGCAGGATAAAGTACGTTGTTAAGGATTAACCGGTAGCCGGGGGAATTTTTATGGAGGTTGAGGTCTGTTGGTGGATCGCCTACAGCGTGAGATACATCTTCAGGGTCGTGTCCTCCATAATATACAAACTGCCCTTCACCCAGGTTGCCATGGATATAGCGGAGTGCGGGTTGTCCATCAACTTCTCCCAGGATGGTTATAGCCTTTTTTAAGTTTGCTTTACGAAAAGACGTGGCAAGACCATAGAAGCCTTTGATGTAATTGCTGTGGTTCTGGGTGAGCATGGCTGGTACCGGGTCGTATTTTGGCGAAAAATCAAAAAGATAAAAATCATTGGGAGGGCGGCGTTTAAGCGTGCCGGCGTTAACTTGATTATAATCAATGTTTCCATGTGAAGAGGAGTAAGGGTCTGTGTCGATTTTGAAATCGGTAAAAGCAAAACACAGTGAATAATCTATTTTAGATGAGTAATCTGAGGCGACCGGGGTATTATCAAAAACTTCGCCGACGACATCAGTCTTTACCGCACTGAGGGCAATGTCGAGCGTATTACAAGCTGAACACATGGCAAATAGAAATCCACCGTTCTCTACATAATTTCTGAGTGCGAGTACCACTGCTTTTTTTAGCACGGGGTTGTTTGGGAATCCGAGTTCATCTGCCAGTTTTTGGTAGGTGACTGATTGTTGGATATACCAGGGAGCATGCCGGAAAGCCCGGTAAAATTTGGAGTTTTGACCAGTAAAATCTTCGTGATGCAGATGTATCCAGTCAATTTTATTAAGGGTACCGTCCAATACCTCTTTATCATAAATGTTTTTGTAGGGAATTTCTGCATAGCTGAGAACCATGGTAACCGCATCATCCCAGGGCTGTTTGTTGGGGGGAGTATAGACTGCAACACGGGGTTCTTTTTCCAGAAGAACTTTTTCCATGTTGTTTTGGTCAATTTCGAGGTAAATGGTATTTGCCTGGTTTTCACTAATCAATTCATATACGACTCCCCGACGGGTAGCTTCCCGCTGAAACACCGGTGAATCATTTAAGAGGAAGCTGCCGCCCCGGTAGTTAAGCAGCCATTCCACATTTTGCGCACTGGCAACAGAGAGAAAAGCTATACCGTAGGCCTTTAGATGATTACTCTGGGTTCCGTCCATGGGAATCAACATTTTACCGGCAAAGGCAGATTTCATGAGCAAAAATATTACTAATAGGTTTTTTACCATAGGTATCCTCAAATGAGTACTTCCTCGCCGTCGATCATGGCCATGGCTACTTCGTGCTCTTCACATACAATTTCGTCAAACATATCAAAGGCGGGATCATGCTTAATCGTAATACCGATAAAATCTGCAAGATAACCAGGAAGCAGTTTTCCAAGACTATCTTCCATACCCAGTGCGCGGGCTCCATTAACGGTAGCGAGCTTCAAAACTTCTGAACAGTCCACATGGGGATATTTGCTCCTGAACATATGCATTTCTTCGAAGAGACTCAGGTCCTCATTGCAGGCCATACTTTCGGTCCCCAGACATACGTTAATGTTATTGTTGTAGCATAATTCAAATGGGAATTCGGGGTGTTCGAAAAAGTCGCTGCTCCTTGGGCAATGTGCAATGGAAACATTTTTTTCCGCTAATCTGCTTGCGGATTTAACATCCAGTACATTACAGTGTACGAGTAGGGTCTTTTGGGGTATCAACTTTCGCTCCAGAAGATAATTAACTGGATTTTTTCCCTGAAAATCCGGTGGGGTACCAAAATTTCTCTCACAAAAATCATGGAGCTGTCCGCTGTTTGTTTTGTATAAGCCTTCTTCTTCCTGGCCTTCGCTGAGATGAAATGAAAAAGGTACCCGGAGATTGTTTTGCCGGGTTAATACATGTCGGAAAAATGTTTCGGAACAGGTATAGGGTGAGCGGATTGAAACGGAGGGCTGGCATTTGTCTGGAAAGAGAAAACTGGAGGACCCTTCAGAAATATATGCTATTTGTTCGTCAAATTGCTGATAATTCAGATTGGTCTCTCCTCCTGAGAATTCACGCACCGGGAACGAACGTACGGTCTCATCCGGGAAAATTTTGATATTTAAGCCGGTTTTTCCAACATCAAACAGGGTAGTGGTGCCGGAATGGATACTTTCCATAATCCCAAGGCGGATTGCGTTTTCATAATCCTCATCAAGTTGTTCTTTTCTCGATTTTTCCACTCTTGCCAGCCACATGGAAAAGGCCTCTCCTGGAGGGAAAAGGCCACGGGCATAACCCAATTCGAGGTGGCAATGGGCATTTATAAGGCCAGGCATTATTATGGTATCTTTAAATACCTTCACCTCTTCATCATTATCTATGGTCATCTGGCTTATGGATCTGACTTCAGAAATTCGATTGCCGCGTATCTTAACCGCACCATCCTTTATGGGTGGTCCTGCCATGGTAATAACGTAATCGGCTTTATAAATCAATTTGGCACCTTTATTTATTGTAATATAAACCAGACATGTACGGTAATAAAAAAAATAGAGTTGTAGCTTTTAATTAAGTTTTTTTGGTGCTATTTTAGTGAATTAGTAGTAATAAAAACAAAATATTTTAATAAATGAATTCAACAGTTTTAATTGAAGCCATAGGCATAAGTAACGACTCGGGTTTGGGGCGTGTTTCCAAACTCATTATCGATGCCCTGAAACCGGTTTTAAAAGACAAAAAAGTGGTGATTATCACTCGAAAAGGCGATAAACTGGAATTACCTGATAACTGGAAGCAGGTGGAAATGCGGGCAAAACCTTTCCGGTTTTGGATTCATTTTATTTTTCCAATGGTTTTGTTGCGTTTTTTACCTGCTAAAGTAATATGCCTGGGGCAGACTATTCCCCGTTTTCATCCGAAATCTTTGTTCTATCTATTAGTGTGTGACGCGGGTCCTCTTGAAAATCTGTATCTGCAGACGTCAAAATTTGATGATTATAACAAAAACAGGCTTCCCCGCATTATTGAGCGTGCTGATAAAATTTTAACTATCAGTGAATTTTCTAAATCCAGAATAGAGACACTTACCGGGAAACCGGCCCAAAAAATTGAAGCTTTCAGGCCCATCAATAAAGTGCATATTCAGGAATCTTATCGGAAAGAAGAACTGACCCCGGCAATTAAACAAATTATACAGGCTCCCTACATTTTAACAGTTGGTAATATTGAACCCCGCAAAAATCATGCAACACTACTCCTTGCCTATCATTTATTGATATCAAAAATAGATAACCCTCCTAAATTGGTAATTGCAGGCCACCGTGCCTGGGGGTATCAAGAAGTTCATGAGTATATGGAACTATTTAATATGCACGATTTAATAGAGATTACCGGGTATATCACTGAAGCTGAAATAACCGCTCTTTATAAGAATTGTATGTTTTATGTTTCCACTTCACTTTATGAAGGCTGGGGGTTCCCCTTGTTTGAAGCTATTTCTCTCGGCTGCCCTTCTATATATCATAAAGAAACATCCCAGCATGAATTTGCTGAAGGAGTTGCCCATGGTATTGACTGCTCCCTGGCCCGTAATCTTATGCTTGCCATGAAAAAGATGTATAAGTCAAAAGAAGAAAGAAAAAAATGGATAGAGCTCATTGAAACCAATTTTCCTGAAGTTCTCAATTATGATTTGTCCGGAAGACTGAAAGAGATAATAAGGGAATAAAATTCCGATCCTGTCATTAAGTTAAGAGTCTTGCAAAGAATAAAAAGCTAAAACCAAGTCATTCCGGCTTGTACCCCAAGGGCAGGCTGCGCGCTCCGGAATCGAGAGCTTTTGGTTGCGGTGTTAACCGAGTTTGAAGGAGCATAGCGACGCCCGATCAACAGCATCGTATAAATTAAACGATTATTATTCAAAAACGAACAAACTAAAAAACCACAAATAGTTACGATGTTTGGTAAGCAGTTATTTTTATAATACACTGGTTTTGAGTTTTGTACTTTTGGCAAAATATTTGGATGATTTTGCCGAATAGACTACTTTCCCGTTTAAATGCAATTATTTTTTAATCGTTAAACCAAACCAGGAGATATTATGAAAAAGCATCTTGTTTTTCTTATCCTCATTGCGGTAAGTGTTGCCCTTGCGGATAAGGTTGAATTGAAACCCTATGGATTTATTAAGGGAGATTACTACCAGAGTATGGGTGGCCTGGAATCATGGGGATCACCAGCAATTACCTGTACTCAAAAGGCAACGGGGCTGGATACCAATGCCAGTAGTTTTACGGCCCAACATTCAAGATTCGGTCTTGCGGGAAGTAAAGAATTTGGGGAATTGGAAGTGGGTGCAAAACTGGAACTTGATTTTTTCTGGGTTGTGGCAGATGCTAATCATAATCCTCGCATGCGTCAGGGCTTTGCCTGGTTAAAGACCGGCGCTTTTGAAGTACGTTTTGGGCAACAATGGGATGTAGTTGCACCCTTAAATCCTTCGACAAATAATACAAATGCAAATTTATGGAAAAATGGTAATTATGGCTTTCGCAGAGGCCAAATTAAAGCCATCTATACCCTCGACCTTCTTATTATGAAGCCTGTATTTGAAGTGGCCATTGCAGAAGGTGCTAAAGATTCAAAAAAAGATATGGATATAGGCCAGGACAATGTATCTGGTGTTCCCCAATTCCAGGGTCGTTTTGGACTTGATTTTCTTGGAAGCACACAGTTGGGTATTTCGGGAATTTACAGTGTTTTTGGCGGTGAAGGTGATTATAGTACATCAGGTTTTTTTATAGATGCAAACTTTTTGTTTCATAAGTTATTTGCTTTGAAAGGTGAATTTGCTATGGGCAAAAATTTCTCTGACGCAGATCTTTTTACCATTGCGGGTAAACGAGGAATTAACGGAGATGATATTGAAAGTATGGGGTACTGGTTAAATGTTACTTCCAAACCTTATACACATTTGAATGTTGTTCTTGGTCTTGCTCAGGAAATGATTACTTCTGATGTGGCAGATGGAGCACCTGAAAGTAATATGACCATGTACGGCACTTTAATTTTCCCCATTGTTGGTGGTTTTTCTATTGCCGGGGAATACCAGTTCTATATGACAGAAGTGAAAGGTGTGGATACTTATACGGGAGGTATCATAGATATCGCCGGGAAACTCACTTTCTAATTAAGCCTGCTATATTAAAAAAAACCGAATCTTATTTGATTCGGTTTTTTTTTGCTCAAACTACCAAAATTTGCATGAGGGTCTGTTCAATTGTTTGTTATTCTGTTCATTTTGATTTAAAAAAGGTATAATGAAAAATAGTATAAATGAGGGAACTGATAGTGCAGCTTTTTTTGGATTGTATAGGTATGAGACATCCGCAACCTATGATGAAATTGGTGCTTAAGGCCAATAGTCTATCAGAAGGCTCTACTTTGAAAATCCATTCTGATTGCCCCCGGTTTATGCATGAAATCGGGAAATGGTGTGATTCCAATGGAAAGAAAATGTTAAGTGTGGTTGAACAGGGCGCATATAGCGAAGTATTACTGCGTATATAAAATTGGTAAATAACCTAAAAAAAAGACTGCTACCGGATAGGTAGCAGTCTTTTTCTATAGGTACTTTTTATTCGTTTATATCAAATTACCAGGCCACGATCCCTGAAACCCCAAAAGCAAGGCCTGCTGTGGGGTAATAAATAATTGGAATATCGAGTTTAACCGGGCCAATACCAAAACCAACGCCAGTAATAAAACGTGGTCTTGCGAAAACAGGGCTATTGTCACTTAGACCATCAAACTCAACTTCAGCCTCAGTAATAGTCATTTTTGTTGAGTCTGGTGTATCTGTATTTACCATAGATGTACCTGACAAGCCAATTTCACAGGAACCAAAGTTGATGTCAAAACCAACTCCACCATAAATGTTTAATACTCCGAAAAGGACACTGAGAGAGGTAACAGCATCGATTGGAATTGTTGTTGTTGCAACATCCAATCCCATAGTGAATTCTGGAGTTAATGCCATCTGTGTTTCCGAAGTGCCATTAAATCCTAGTCCGCTAGCTGCGGTTGTGCCCACTTGGGCAGAAATAAGGTCGCCTAAAGGGAGATCCTGATAAACAGGATCGGTTGAGACAGTATATTCAATCGTATTACTCTGATAATATACTCCTGTTCCAATTGAAATCCCGCGCCATTTAATCAGGCCTACCAAGCTTTTTGAGTCTAAAAGTCGGTAATTAGCACCAATACCCATTACCTGAAAATCATATTTAAAATCAGCAACTTCAAAACCGGTTCCCCCCCATTTAGCATTTAGGTACAAGCCTGGAACGAGAAAGCCTGCATTAATTCCAACATTCAAAAAGGTTGTACTCACACCGACTCCGGCATACAGATCACCTTCACTATTAATTTCATCTGCAATTTTACTGTAATAACTCAAGTTAAGGCTGGGGGCCTGCACACCAATCATAAAACCGCCGCCTACAGCAAACAGTTTGTAGTTTTGGTAGCCTGCAAAAGTGCCTGAGTGGGATGAAAAAGTATTGGCGTTTGCAAAACCCTGTGCAAGATCCTGTTGGTTGCTAAAGCCTGACAGAGCAGTATTTGCTTTACCTATTGTAGAATCTAGGTATCCGCCTAAAGTGGGTTCGATTGCTGCCTTAACTAATGTTTGTTGAGCAGTGGTTAAACCTGTTCCCGATCCAAATGATATTGTTGGTTGTGAAATTTTCTTTATCTCAAAAGAATATCCAATACCGGAAAGTATCAGTAGTGAGATAAACACTGGAAAAATAAGCTTTGTCATTAACGCCTCCTGTTTGAGAATGAAATAGATTATGGGAGAAAAATATGTTTTTTTATATACGAAATCCCTTAAATTTTTTAAAAATGATAAGATTTTGCCAAAAATTACAAAAAAAACTTTAAGTAAAAGTTAAAGAACTTCCTTAAAGTTCCGATATATAGAGTATAGGATAAGAGAAAAAATCATGGAAACTGGCAAAATACAACAAATAATCGCACAGAAGCTCTTCTATAAGAGCTCTAAGTTGCCTGAAGAGCTGCAGAAAGGCCATGATAAAATGGTGGACACTGATAATGTCAGTCTTTCTAAAGAAGCTGCCTCCTATGCTCAAATCAAGTCGAAGACGACTGAATACGAAGCAAACAGAGAATTGCACTTCCAGTCAGTAAAAAAACAGGTCCAATCTGGCAATTACCAGCTTGACAAAGAGGTAATGGCCAAAATTGCTGACAAAATCGTAAGCTCTTTGCTGTAAGAAGCCGGTTACCAGACTCAAAAGCCCCGGATAAATTATCCGGGGCTTTTTCTCTATGCTTGCAACTCATATTGGATTTATGGTATAATTATGGAAGAATATTTTTACTTCACTGGTATTAAGGTCTGAATTTATTCAGGACTTTAGTTACCCCTTTTTAGTTTTTACTTATTTCATTATGGATAGCTTCTGGGAAATCGAACAGGAAAATTATGGGTTTGTACTCACTTTGCTCAGAGATTGGGATATTGATAGAGTAAATGAGTTCTCCAATTTTGTAAATGAAAATGTCAGGCTCGGGAAACCCCAGAATTTCATCATTGATTTAAAAAATGTCAATTATATCGATTCAACTATTATCACGGTGTTGTTAAGTATTTTTAAACAAGTTAAAAAATCTGGTGGTGATTTTTTTATCCTCAACCCCTGTGATACGGTCCTCACGACGTTTCAGAAAGCAGGGCTCTCCGGTTTCTTTAAAGTGTTGAATGCAGACGTTGATCTTAAAACGCAGATTAGATATATCGAAGATACAAAAAACCACTAATGCCGTTACCGATGTATATGTTCACTTTAAGACTACTAATCATATCATGCCTGTCCTTAATAATACTTGAATATAATTTTATTTATTGGTAATGAAGTGAAACGAAAAAAAGCCGGTGTTACCACCGGCTTTTTGCTTCGAGAAGTGACCCCCCAAACTTTTTGCGTAGTCTTATGTATGCTTCGCAAATTGTAAAATCCATTACAATATTTGATTAAAAATTATATTAATTGATTTGATTTTTCTATTCATTTCATAGCTCTTTTTGGATAGAATCTTCGAAGTGGTTTTGTAAGTCTTTTAATATCAAGTCACTATGATATATAGTAGTAAATCTGGGAAGAAGACAAAAATATTTACTGCAAATTGGTTTTGTATTGCACTTTAAAATTATAGAAGATATACTCTTGATATATTTTATTTGTTTAGGTTGCTAATACCAAAAAACTAAAAAAACTAATATTTGTATGAATACTGTTGTTAAACCAGAACTATATAAAATTCTCCGTTTGCTTATTACAGAGCTTAAACTTGATGTAGGTTCCACGCCTTCTGTTGAAGAAATAAAAACAACGGTTCAACGTTTTATATCAAATGATTTGATTGTTCCTTGTTTCAGACCAAAAGTTTTTTGCCTGGTATTTGAAGAGTCTATTTTTCTTGACAACAATAAAAGAATTACTGATGAGGGTGCTGAGTTTATCTATAATATTATTACCGGAAACGAATCAGGTCTGGATTAAGTCCCCCCCACAGAAAACCAGGAGTGGTTTTATTCACTCTTTCAAATTATATGTCTATGGCGCTGAGTCGTTTCGACTCTATTTCTCGAGAAAATGGTTCTTCTCTTTAATAGTGACCCTCTATCAAATCTATTGAAATAAACGATTGGATATTTATTTCTATTAAAGGTATCATATAACTTGAATGAAATTTTGAAAACATCAAAGGATTATTGAGCATCGAATTAATTTAACCCTAATAAGAAGAATTTTATGAAAATTTTTATTCCTAAAGAGACACACCATGCTGAGACCCGGGTGGCTATTATTCCTGTGGATGTAGCTAAACTGGTTAAAAAGGGCGCAAGTATTACTGTAGAAACAGGGATCGGAGAAAAAGCAGGTTATTTAGACCAGGAGTATATTGAGGCTGGCGCTACTCTTACCCGTGACCGGGATGTGGCATATGGAGATGCTGAACTGGTACTGCGGATAAGTAAACCAGAAAAAGCAGATATGGAGAAATTTCAAAAAGGGGTAATTCATATCAGTTATCTGGATCCCTATAATGAACAGGAACTGATCGATGAATTGGCTGTTGCAGGCACCAGTGCGATTAGTCTGGAAATGATTCCCCGAACTACGGTAGCCCAAAAAATGGATGCATTGAGTTCTCAGGCTTCAATTGCGGGGTATAATGCCGTTATCATCGCCGCCCAACAGCTCCAAAAGTTGTTGCCTATGATGATGACTCCTGCGGGTACAATTTCTCCTTCCAGGGTTTTTGTGATAGGGGCTGGTGTTGCTGGTCTACAAGCTATAGCCACCGCAAAACGATTGGGTGCACGAGTAGAAGCCTTTGATACCAGACCGGTAGTAGAAGAACAGGTAAAATCATTAGGTGCCAAATTTGTTAAAGTTGATTTGGGGGAGACCGGTCAGACGAAAGATGGCTATGCAAAGGCACTTACTCCTGAACAAATAAAAAAACAGCAGGAAGCAATGGCAAAACATTGTGCGCTCTCTGATATTGTTATAACCACGGCCCAGCTATTTGGGCGCAAGGCACCGGTAATCATCACAGAAGAAATGGTGAAACAGATGAAACCTGGCAGCATTATTGTAGACATGGCAGTAGAATCCGGGGGGAATGTTGAGAAGTCAAAACCCGGTGAGACTGTGGATATTAATGGTGTGAAAGTACTCGGCATTGAAAATCTTGCAGGTCATGCGGCTTTCCATGCAAGTCAGATGTTGTCCAGTAACTTTTTTAATCTACTGGATGATAACTGGGATGATGAGAAAAAATCCTTCATCCTCAATCAGGAAGAAGAAATAATAAAGGGCTGTCTTATTACCCACGGAGGAGAAATCGTGAACGAAGCAATTAAAAAATTTAGAGCGGGGGGTAAATAACATGGAACTTATTTTTGTTCTCATTCTGACAGTTTTTTTGGGTTTTGAACTGATATCAAAAGTACCATCAACCCTCCATACCCCTTTAATGTCAGGTTCTAATGCTATTTCTGGAATTACGGTATTGGGTGCAATCGTTGCTGCTGGCTCTAATCATTCAACTCTTGCCCAGTTGCTTGGAGCTGTCGCGGTAGCCTTTGCCACTATGAATGTTGTCGGTGGCTACCTGGTCACGGATCGTATGCTTGAGATGTTTAAGAAAAAGGAAAAGAAGTAATCATGAATATTGAATATCTGAAAATAATTGTTTACGCTATTTCCACTTTGCTATTTGTGTTTGGCCTTAAAATGCTTGGGAAAACCCATCTGGCCAGGCGTGGTAATATGCTGTCTTCTCTGGGTATGTTGCTTGCCATACTGGTGACGTTAATAGGAAATGGCTTTGACTATAAATGGATTGCTGGTGGCATGATAGTAGGTACCCTGGCAGGTGTTTTAGTTGCACGGCTCATTGTGATGACGCGTATGCCAGAAATGGTTGCCCTCTTAAATGGGTTTGGGGGTATATCCAGTTTATTGCTTGGATGGGCTGTATATGTGGAAACACCTGCTCTGGATACATTTACAGCAGCTACAGTTTTTCTATCAGTTTTAATTGGTGGAATCACTTTTACCGGTAGTTTGATGGCCTGGGGAAAGCTTGGTGAGTTCATATCCGGGAAACCGTTTCTGTTCTCGGGACAGATGTTTATTAATGGAATTTTTCTTGGCGTTCCTCTTGTGGCTGGTCTTCTATTTGTGTTGCATCCAGACAGTGGAACTCTGTATTTTTATATCATAATTGTCGCGGCCCTTTTGCTGGGAATAACAAGTGTACTTCCCATTGGAGGGGCTGATATGCCGGTTGTCATTTCGCTCATGAACAGTTACTCCGGTCTTGCAGCTGCAGCAGCTGGTTTTGCGGTAAATAATATATTGCTGATTGTAGCGGGTTCTCTGGTTGGGGCCAGTGGTATCATTCTCACCAATATTATGTGCAAATCTATGAACCGCACTTTAATAAATGTCTTATTCAGTGGTTTTGGTGCTGCTCCAGGTGGCGGTGAAGGAGAAGGGGAAATTGAAGGTACGGTTAAACCCATAAATGCAGACGATGCATATCTCATTCTTGAATCAGCCAGTTCAGTTGTAATTGTTCCCGGTTATGGTCTTGCCGTGGCTCAGGCACAGCATGCCGTGCGTGAACTGGGAGATGTATTGGAAGAAAACGGAGCGGAAGTTCGCTATGCTATTCACCCGGTTGCTGGCCGCATGCCCGGGCATATGAATGTGCTTCTGGCAGAAGCCAGTGTACCCTATGACCAGTTGTATGAAATGGATGCCATCAACCCTGTAATGGAGTCTGTGGATGTGGCAATAGTTATTGGTGCTAATGATGTTGTGAATCCTGCAGCCCGTGAGAATGAATCAAGTCCTATTTACGGGATGCCAATCATAAATGTTGATAAAGCAAAAACGGTTTTCGTACTCAAGCGTTCTATGGCAGCAGGCTTTGCAGGTATTCAGAACAGCCTGTTTTATAAAGAGAATACCCGTATGCTGTTTGGAGATGCCAAAGAGTCCGTACAAAACCTGGTAGGAGCCTTTAAAGATTAGTTAGTTCGTGTTCAGGATTAGTACCAAAATTGTTTGAATGTTAAATGATTTCTGTCATCGCCCTGCTTGACTTTATCCCCTTTGTCAACAGGCTGTGTCATAAGTATGAAAAAATGGTTCAACGATGTCATTCCACGGCTTGACCGGGGAATCCACCAAAAGAAATGGCGATTTTTTTTCTATTTTGCTCACTTTTGTTCACTGGATTGCCCGGTCACGCCGGGCAATGACGTACATGGGGAGCATTTTCTTACTTATGACACAGCCTGCAAGCAGGGCAATGACAACATGA